>NZ_JACHMM010000001.1:4800000-5137500 GCF_014204975.1 Jiangella mangrovi | reverse complement strand
CGTCAATCCCGACGAGACGCCGACCCGGCTGCTCACCGAGCGCAGCGCCGGCAACGCCCCGCCCGATCTCTTCCAGGGCCGGGTCAGCTTCCTCAAGCCGCTCATCGACGCCGGCGCGCTGAACCAGGACCCCGGCTGGGCCGACTGCGGCGCCCGCGACGAGATCATCCAGGCCGACGGCGGCCTGACGGAGAACGTCCAGCCCTGGGCGCTGGCCTACAACACCGACGAGGTGTCGCCGGACGACCTGCCGTCGTCCTGGGAGGATCTGGCCGACGAGAAGTACCAGGGCATGATGAGCGTCGACCCGCGCGGGTTCCCGTTCGACATGCTGGCGCTCACGCTCGGTGCCGACGGCGCCGTCGACCTCGTGACGTCGCTAAAGGAGACCGTCGACCCGACGCTCACCCAGGGCGGCACCGCCGGCCTCGCCGAGGTCGCCTCGGGCGAGATCGCGATCCGGCCCGCGCTCGTCCCCGACATCAAGGCCAGCCAGGCCGATGGCGCCCCCGTCGACTTCGTCTACCTCGACCCCGTCCTCGTCCTCAACGACGCCATCTACATGCCCGAGGGGGTCGAGCATCCGAACGCGGCCATGCTGTTCGCGCTCTGGTACGCCGCCGAGGACGGCGGCCAGGCGATCACCCGCGAGCGCAACTTCCGCGACAACTCCCCGCCGAGCGACATCCCCGACGGCGTCGAGACGGTGGCCGCCGAGACCGCCGAGGACGCCGACGAGGTCGTCACCGCCAACCAGGAGATCGTCGGCATCTGGGGCGGCTGAGCTCTGGCCCCTTCCATGATCATCAACCTTTCGGGTCGTCCTGGCAGCTCGAAAGGTTGATGATCACGGGCCCGGCGAC
The DNA here is from genome assembly GCF_014204975.1 of Jiangella mangrovi. Taxonomy (NCBI): domain Bacteria; kingdom Bacillati; phylum Actinomycetota; class Actinomycetes; order Jiangellales; family Jiangellaceae; genus Jiangella; species Jiangella mangrovi. The sequence goes on along the minus strand of NZ_JACHMM010000001.1, from coordinate 5,136,637 downwards.
GCTACGCGGGCCAGGCGGGGGAGCGGCCGAGGTAGGCGACCAGCTGGTCCAGGCGCGAGCCACCCTCCCAGGCGATCTCGGGACCGAAGGGCGCGCCCGGCGCGAGCCGAGCCGGCCCCGTCGGCACCACGGTGGCGATCTCGTGCGCGACGTCCAGCACCTCGTCGTCGAAGTCGAGGCTGAGCCCCAGGGTGCGGGCGACGTCCCAGGAGTGCACGACGTAGTCGATGAGGTGGAAGCTGATCGCCTGCGCCGCCGGGAACGGGTGCTCGGTGGTGAACTCCGGCAGCGGGAACGGCCGGTCGAGGACGCCGTCGGCGGCGAAGGCGTCGATGACGTGCCGGGCGGACTCGCGGTAGGCGGCGACGGGGTCGTCGCCGAGGGAGCGCAGCGCCCACTGGCCGAGGTCGCCGTCGCCCCGCGAGGCGGCGGCGAAGCCGTAGTGCTGCGTGGCCATGTGCGTGAGCAGGTCGAGCAGGGTCCAGCCGGCGCACGGCGTGGGCATGGCGAGGTCGGCCGGGCTCGCCTCGGAGACCAGTTCGGCGCTGGTGTGGACGGCGCGGGCGTCGAGGTCGACGAGCACCTCGCCGGCGGGAAGGTTCATCATAGGCATGCGCACATCATATGCATGCGCATATGATTGTGCCATTGGTATCGTTCCGACGTGGACAGCGCGGACGAGCGGCGCGACCTCGCCGCGATGATGTACCCGCTGGTGCGCGCGCTCATCGGCGTCGAGACGCCGGTGCTCGCCGTCCACGGCGTGTCCATGTGGGGCTACTCGGTGCTCAGCACGCTGCGCTCGCTCGGCCCCATGCGCACCCAGGCCGCGCTCGCCGAGGCGATCGGCGCCGACAAGACCCGCATCATCGGCACCCTCGACGAGCTGCAGGAGGCCGGGCTCCTCTCGCGCACCCCCGATCCCGACGACCGCCGCGTTCGGCTGCTCTCGCTCACCGACCGGGGGCAGCGGGTGGAACGGGCGATCCGGGCCGGCATCCGCGAGCGCGAGGAGCGGCTGCTCGCCACCCTGCCGGCCGCCGACCGGCGCGGCTTCGTCCGCGCGCTCGAGGCGCTGTCGTCGCTGCCCGCCGCCGAGATCGAGGAGATCGCGGAGGGCTGACGCACGCCTTGTGCGCACCGGCGGGCGGGTTCAGACTGGAAGGACCTGCAGGGGGGATCATGTGGGCAGCGATCTCCCCGCCCGACGGCCGGCCGTACGCGCTGCGGCTGCGCGACGGGCACCACACCATCGGGCGGGGTGCGGACTGCGACGTCCGGGTCGCCGATCCGGCCGTGGCCTGGCACCACGCGCGCCTCGACGTGGTCGACGACGGCGTCTGGCTGGCCGATCTGGGCTCGAGGAACGGCACGGCGGCCGACGGCGTCGAGGTGGCGGAGCCGATCTGGGTCACCGGGCCCGCCGAGATCCGCCTCGGCCGCACGACCATCCGGCTCTCCGACGACGAGCCCGACCTCCCGTCCCGTGCGGGCACCCCGTGGTACCGGCGTGGCCGGGCCGTCGTCCTCGGGGCCGGATCGTTGGCGACGGCGGCACTGGCGGTGCTGGCGCTGTGGGACGAGGTGTTCCCGGCCGACCAGGAGGACGCCGCCACCATCACCTCCGCCGGGGTGACGCGGCAGCTGGCCCTCGGCGAGTTCGCCGCCACGGTCCCGGACCCCGAGATCACGCTGACCTCGGCCGGCGCGGCCCGCTCCGACCCCGTCGCGCCCGTGGCCGGCACCGGCACCCCGCCGGAACCCGAACCGCCGCCCGACCCCGAACCGCCACCGGACCCGGTCACGCCCACCGACCCCGCGACGCCGACGGACCCGGCGACCCCGACGGACCCCGGGACACCGACGGACCCCGGGACACCGACGGACCCCGGGACCCCCACCGGGACCCCCACCGGGACGCCCACCGCCGCGACCCCGGGCGAGCGGGTGCTGTCGCCGGAGTTCCGCACCGACGCCGCCGCCTGGCCGCCGCCGGACGAGTTCGTCGACGACGTCGCCACCGACCCCGCGCTGCGGCGGACCATCCTCCCCGCCGCGCCGCAGGTCGTCACCCAGCTGGTCTCCGACCTCACCGAGGACGACGGCACCACGCTCCCGGCCGACGAGGTCGCCGCCCGCCTCGCCGACGCGCTGCGCGAGGTGGAGTCCGAGGACGACGACGGCAGGAGCGACCCGCTGGGCTGGGTGGTCGCCGTCGACCTCGAGACGAGCGGGCTGGACGACGCCCAGCTGCTGCTGACCTGGTCGCTCGACGGCATCGACGTGCCGGTCAGCTGGGCGGCCGAGACGATCGCCTATCGCATCACGCCCACGACGGCCCACGACACCGGCAGCGTCGACGTGCGGGTGCCGGACCTCGACGTGCCCGGCACCTACCGCGTCAACCTGCGCCTCGCGCTGGAGTCCGACGGCCGCCTGCTCGACCAGGGCGACCCGCTGGAGCTGCCGGACTAGCCCGGACCGGCTCAGGGCGCCTTGCTCAGCCCGACGCCCCGGTCGGCGACGTCGACGTTCGCGGCCAGCGCCGTCACGTCCGCGTTGGCCAGCAGCCGCGACAGCACTGTCGTGGCGACCGCGGGCAGCGGCGAGGCCGTGACCTCCTCCCACCACAGCGCCGCCACGCCGGCCACGTGCGGCGTGGCCATGGAGGTGCCGTTCAAGCTGCGCAGCCCGCCACCGGCGCGGGCGGACTCGATGGCGACGCCCGGCGCGCTGATCTGCGGGAACGTGTTCGAGAACGGCGCGACGGAGAGCCCGGCGGCCGACTCGGCGAGGGCGCCGACGGAGACCACGCCCTCGGCCGCCGCGGGCAGCGAGACGCCGATCTCGAAGTCGGGGTCGACGCCGCGCTCGCTCTCGTTGCCCGCTGCCGCGACGACCAAGGTGCCACCGGAGAAGGCGGCGCGGCTCTGCAGCAGCTGCATGAGCGCGTCGAACATCCGCAGGTTCGCCCGGTACGCCTCCAGCGCGGCCGACGTGGCCAGCTCGACCGGCCAGCCCTGGTCGACCAGGCGCTTGACCAGCCCGGGGAAGTCGAACCCGAGCGACATCGAGATGATCTTGGCGCCGTTCTGGTCGGCCCACTGGATGCCCTGGAAGAGCATGTCGGAGCTGCCGCTGCCGTCGTCGCCGAGGACCTTGCCGATCAGCGCCGTCGTCACGCCGGGGGCGACACCGATGCGGACGCCGTTGACGTCGCGGCCGAACACCGTCCCGGCGACGTGCGTGCCGTGGCCCTGCTTGTCGCCGTTGCCGGAGCCGGTGAAGTCCCGCTCGGTGATCGTCACGCCCTGGAAGGCGGGATGGGTGGCGTCGATGCCGGTGTCGAGGATGGAGACGGTGACGCCGGCGCCGGTGCGCGTCGACGTGTCGGCGCCGACCGCGGTCACACCCCACGTCGGGCCGGCGGCCGCGGGCGTCGCGGCGGGCATCCCGGTGTCGCCGTCGGAGACCGGCCCGATCAGCGTGGTCGGCATGACGGGGGCGACGGCGCGGACCTCGGGGTCGCGCGCGACGTCGCGGACGTCGCCCTTGTCGAGCGGCAGCACGTCGATGCGGGGCTCGCCCGGCATCTCCATGCCCTCGAGTTCGAAGCCGCCGCCGCCGAACGGCTCGCGGCTGGTCGCGCGGCTCATGTCGCGCAGGATCGTGTACGTGTGCTCCATCGCCAGTGCCCCCCTCGGTCGGCGCCGCGCCGGCCGCGCTGACCGTCCCCGAAGCCGGCCGCAGCAGTGTCTACCCCTCTGCACTACTCGCTGCCGCACCCGCTGACAACCCCTCAGCGTCCGGTTTGTCTGCCATGATCGAGACACGTGATCGCTGGGGGTGAGCGACATGCAAGGACGCGATCCGACGGTGGCAGCGGTGCGGCTCCTGGTCCGGCCGCGAGGGGGCGACGACCGCCCCGCCCGGCTGCGGCGCGAGGTCGACCGCGTGCTCGGCGCGGTCGACGAGCACGACCGGCCGTGGGCGGTCGAGCCGCTGTTCCCCGGCACGCCGGACCCGGAGCTGCGCCGGTACTGGGTGGTCAGCGGGGCGGTCCAGGCGGGCCCGGCGTACGACGAGACCCGGGTCGCCTACGACCTCGCTGCCCGGCTGGCGCGCGAGCTGGACGCCGACGTCGAGCCGGACCTGCCGTCGTCGGCCTTCGGCGCCGAGCCCGATCACCGCGAGGACGCCGACGACGTCGACGACGCCGTCGGAGAGGAGTCGCTCGGCGACACCCGCGGCGTCCACCTGGCCGGCTCCGACGACGTGCACTGGGTGGTCGACGCGGTCCGGGCCGGGGCGGCGTGGGCGCTGCTCCCGCACCTCGGCGGCTCCGCCCGGGGCGCGGGTGTGCTCGTCGGCTCCGTCGACACCGGTTACACCGACCATCCGGAGGTGGCCGGCGCGTGGTCGTTCGACCTCGACTACGACGTCGTCGACGGCGACGACGACGCGCGCGACCCGCTGCGCCGGCGCTGGTACATGCCGCTGGACTCGCCCGGCCACGGCACCCACACCGCGAGCGTCATCGGCTGTCGCGGCGACGGCGTCCTGCTCGGCGTCGCGCCCCGGGTGACGATCGTGCCGATCCGCACCGTCAAGAGCGTCGTCCAGGTGCTCGACGGCGACGTCGCGCGCGCCGTCCACGAGGCGCACCGGCGCGGCTGCAAGGTCATCACGATGTCGCTGGGCGGGCGCGGGTTCTTCGGCCTGCGGTCGGCCATCCGGGCGGCGATCGACGACGGCGTGATCGTCATGGCCGCGGCGGGCAACAAGGTCGGCATCGTCGTCGCTCCCGCCTCGTACCCGGAGTGCATCGCCGTCGGCGCGACCAACGCCGACAGCGAGCCGTGGTCCGGGTCGTCGCGCGGGCCGGCCGTCGACGTGTCGGCGCCCGGCGAGAGCGTCTGGGTGGCATCCGTCGACTCGCGAACGAACCCGCCGGTCTTCGGCGAACGCCGTCACCACGGCACGTCGTTCGCGGTCGCGACCCTGGCCGGGGTGGCCGCGCTCTGGATCGCCCACCACGGCCACGACCGCATCGTCGCGAAGGTCGGCCGGGCGCACGTGCATGCGGCGTTCCTGCAGCTGGTGCGCACGCACGGCCACCGCGAGCCGCCCGGCTGGACGGAGCACGGCTGGGACGAGCTGTACGGGGTCGGCATCGTCGATGCCGCCGCCCTGCTCGCGGCGCCGCTGCCCGACGCGGCCGACCTCGTGCTGCCGGAGATCCCGGCGGCGCCCGAGGCCGCCGACCCGGTGAGCCGGCTGAGCGCCGTCCTGTCCGGGCTCGGCCGCGACGAGGTGCGCTCGCGCGTCGGTGAGCTGCTCGGCACCGCACCGGACGCCGTCGACGACCTGCCGCCGGTGACCGTCAGCGAGCTGGTCTACCGGCTGGGCGAGGACGACGCGCTGCGGGCCGGCCTCACGACCCCCATCGGCGACGTCGAGCTGCCGGCTCGGCCCGGCGCCGAGGCACGGCGGCTGCTGGCCCGGACGGCGTCGCGGGCGCTGCGCACCTCGGCCGGTCCCTAGCTGTTCGCGTGTGGTTCTGGCCATTGGTCTCGTTGTGGTCCAGTTCCGCCGGCCGCTCACTGTTGATCATGGAGAAGGTCGGCTCTTGTGTGCCTCTGGAGCCGACCTTCTCCATGATCTCTCTGTCAGGATCGGTTGTGCCGGGGTGCTGCTCGACGGGGCGGTGTGCCGGTGTGGGCGCTGGGTGACTCATCCATGATCTGTCCCGGCTGGTGGCCGGTGGCTTGGTGTTGACCTGTCCATGGTGCTCACAAGGGGGCGAGGGCCCGGCCGGGAGTGACTTGATAGAAGCCTGGGGTTCACGGCCCCAAGAGAGGTATGTCCACCCGGTCTGAACCGCCCCGGGGTTTCCGGACACTTGGGATCGTGTCTCTACCCGGTTGGGGTGAGACGGTTTCGTGCAGCGTAGTGGGCGGCTTCGACCTCGGCTGGTGTGAGGTCGTCGATGGACTCGTGGGTCCGTTCGTGGTTGAACCAGTGAACCCAGTTCAGGGTTTCGATCTCGACGTGTTCGAGGTCGCGCCAGGGCCCGTCGGGGCGGATCAGTTCGGTCTTGTAGGCACCGATCTGGGACTCGGCCAGGGCGTTGTCGTAGGCGTCACCGACCGAACCCACCGATGCGTCGACGCCGGCTTGGAGCAGCCGGGTGGTGAACGCGAACGAGGTGTACTGGGAGCCGGCGTCGGTGTGGTGGACCAGCCCGGTCAGGTCGGTGATGCCGGCTTGGCGGCGTGACCAGATGGCGTGCTCGAGGGTGTCGAGCACGAGTTGTGTGCTCATGCTGGTGGCGGCGCGCCAGCCGACGATCATCCGGGAGAACACGTCGAAGACGAACGCCACGTAGACGGTGCCGGTCCAGGTCGCCACGTAGGTGAAGTCGGCCACCCACAGCTGGTTCGGGCAGGTCGCGGTGAAGTCCCGATCGACCAGATCAGCCGCCCGCGCGTCGCGCGGGTCGCCGATCGTGGTGCGCACACGGCTGCCGCGCAGGGCCCCGTGCCAGCCGTTTGCTGTCATCAGCCGCTCGATCGTGCACCGGGCCACGTCGTGACCGGCCCGGCGCAGGTGCAGCCACATCTTGCGCGCACCGAAGCGGGCGATGAACCGCTGCTCACGCGCCGCGGCGATCAGTTCGACGATCTGCGTGTCGCGCAGCGCCCGCTTCGACGGCCCCCGGCGCAGGTTGTCGTAGTAGGTGGACGGGGCGATCTGGACGCCGTGCTCGGACAGCACGCGGCAGATCGGCTCGACCCCGAACCGGTCCTTGTGCTCGCTGATGTAGTCGATGATCACCGGTGTGGGCGGTCGAGCTCCGCCGCGAAGAAAGCCGACGCGCTCTTGAGGATCTCGTTCGCCCGGCGCAGCTCGGCCACCTCGCGCTTGAGCTCCCGGATCTCCGCCAGCTCCTGCGTGGTCCTGCCCGGCCTAGCACCGCCGTCGATCTCGGTCCGGCGCACCCACTGACGCAGCGTCTCCGCCGAGCCGATCCCGAGCTTGCCCGCGATGGTGCGGATCGCTTCGAACTCACTCGGGTAGTCACCCCGCTCCACAGCCTCGCCAACCATCCGGACCGCCCGCTCACGCAACTCCCGCGGGTACTTCGAGGGACGTGCCATGACCTCATCCTCCAACTAATGAAGTCTCCGGACACCCCGGGGCGGTTCAGTCCGGGTCCTCGCGACACGTTGCCCGTCACAGGCTTGCGAGCAGAAACGGACACCTCATGGTGACAGTGGGGATCGACCCGCACAAGCAGACCCACACCGCGGTGATCATCGACGAAGCGGGCCGGCGGGTCGGGACGCCGCTGACCGTCGACGATGATCCGTCTTCGGTCGCGAAACTGCTGGCCTGGGCCGGGCGGCGCGCCGCCGGCCGGGCGGTGACGTGGGCGATCGAGGACGGCCGCGCCCTGGCGCGGCGCCTGGCGTCGGCGCTGGTTGCGGCCGGGCAGGTGGTGGTGTGGGTGCCGGTCCGGTTGATGGTCGCCGAACGCCACCACACCGGCCCGCGGGGCAAGTCCGACCCGCTCGACGCGCTCGCCGTCGCCAAGGCCGCACTGAACCCGGACAACGCCCGCTACCTGGCCACCCACCGTGTCGACGACCCCGGCGCACAGCTGGCGCCGCTGGTCGAGCACCGCGACCAGCTGGTCGGCGAACGGACCCGGCTGATCAACACCATGCGCTGGCGGCTGCACCAACTCGCCCCGGGCCTGGAACCGACGACGCTGACCACCCTCAAGGCGCCCCGCGAGCTGGCCGCCCGGCTCGAGGAGTTCCCCGACACCCCGCTGCGGCGAGTACTGCTGGCCAACTGCCACCGCCTCGAGACCCTCACCAGCGACATCAACGAACTCACCCGCGAACTAGGCGAACACACCCGCCGCGTCTGCCCGAACCTGCTCGCCATCCCCGGCGTCGGGCCCGTCGTGGCAGCAACCATCCTGGCCGAGCTCGGCGACCCCACCCGCATCCGCAACGGCGCCGCGCTGGCCCGCCTGGCCGGCACCGCCCCGATCCCGGTCTGGAGCTCCGACACCGAACGACACCGCCTGGACCGCGGCGGCAACCGACGCCTGAACAGAGCCCTCCACACCATCGCCAGAACCCAAGCCCGAAGCCACCGCCCGGCTCAAGCATTGATCGCCAAACACCAGGACACGAAGGGCAAACGCGGCGCGATACGAGTGCTCAAACGCCACCTCACCAACGTCATCCACCGCGCACTCCGCCACGACATCCCACCCACGACCTGCCAACCATCAGCAGCTTGACATAGAAGCGTCATCAAGGATTCGACCCCCTATGGTGTGGTCGATCCTTGATGATCATGGAGACCGGCCGGCGGGACTGGGATGTCTAGCCGGTAGGGGCGGGGAGCTGCGCCGTCACGCGGATCCCGCCGGCCGGGCGGCGGACGACGGTGAGCGTGCCGTCGTGCGCCTCGGCGATGCTCTTGACGATCGCCAGGCCGAGCCCGACGCCCCCGTGGTCGCCGCGGATGCGCTCGGTGCCGCGCTGGAACGGCTCGGTGAGGGTCGAGACCAGCTGCGGGGACAGCCGCTCGCCGGTGTTCTCGACCGTGAGCTCGACCGACTCGGGCCCGACGGCGGTGCTGACCTGCACGGTGCCGTGGTCGGGGAGGTTGTGGACGATGGCGTTGTGCAGCAGGTTCGTCGTCAGCTGCAGCAGCAGGGCGGGGGAGCCGACCGTCGGCGCGACGTCGCCGGAGGTCTCGATGGTGACGCCGCGCTTCTCCGCAAGAGGCAGCAGCGACTCGGTGGCCTCCTCCGCCAGCAGCGACAGGTCGACGGGTTCGCGGGTGAAGGAGCGCTGCTCGGTCAGGCTGAGCAGCAGCAGCGCCTCGGTGAGGTCGATCGCCCGGGTGTTGACGGAGCGCAGGCGGTCGACGAGCTCGCCGACGTCGCGGTCCGGATCGTTGCGGGCGACGTCGAGGAGGATCTGCGTGACCGCCAGCGGGGTGCGCAGCTCGTGGGAGGCGTTGGCGGCGAACCTCCGCTGCTCGTCGACGTGCGCCTCGAGCCGCTCGAGCATGGCGTCGAAGCTGTCGGCGAGCTCGCGGAACTCGTCGCGGCGGCCCGGCAGCCGGATCCGGTGCGAGAGCGACCCGAGCGTGGCCTTGCGAGTGGCGGCCGTGATGCGGTCCAGCGGCGCGAGCATGCGCCCGGCGAGGAACCAGCCGCCCAGCAGGCCGAAGAGCAGCAGGAACGCCATGACGCCGGTCGCCGCCGGGGTGAAGGCGCGCTGCAGGTCGCCGCGGTTGGGGATGAACCCGCGGGGTCCCATGACGACGTCGCGCTCGGGCACGTAGCGCAGCAGGAACACCCACACGGCGGCGAGCAGCAGGGCGCCCGCGACCATGAGGAACCCGGCGTAGCTGAGGGTGAGCTTGAGCCGGACGCTCGGCCCCGGCGCCCTAGTCATGCTCGCCTCCGTCCGGCGCGGCGTCGATGCGGTAGCCGACGCCGGCGACGGTCGCGATCAGCCAGGGTTCGCCGAGCCGCTTGCGCAGCGCCGAGACGGTGATGCGCACGGCGTTGGTGAACGGGTCGGCGTTCTCGTCCCAGGCGCGTTCCAGCAGCTCCTCGGCGCTGACGACGCCGCCGTCGGCCGCGACGAGGACCTCGAGGACGGCGAACTGCTTGCGGGTCAGCGCGACGTAGCGGCCGTCGCGGTAGACCTCGCGGCGGAACGGGTCCAGCCGCAGGCCGGCGATCTCGCGCACCGGCGGCCGGTTGTGCGCCCGCCGGCGGTCCAGCGCCCGGAGCCGGAGCACGAGCTCCTGCAGGTGGAAGGGCTTGGTGAGGTAGTCGTCGGCGCCGAGCTCGAACCCGGAGGCCTTGTCGTCGAGCCGGCCCGCGGCGGTGAGCATGAGGATCGGCATGCCGCTGCCGGAGGCGACGATGCTCGCGGCGACCTCGTCGCCCGACGGGCCCGGGATGTCGCGGTCGAGGACGGCGATGTCGTAGGCGTTGACGCTCAGCAGCTCCAGCGCCGTGTGGCCGTCACCGGCGACGTCGGCGGCGATCGCCTCGAGGCGCAACCCGTCGCGGATCGCCTCTGCCATATAGGGCTCGTCCTCGACGACCAGCACACGCACGCTCTCGATGCTACGAGCCCGCGCATATCGCCGGCATATCGAAAACCGGATACGCGCTGACAACACCGCCTTCTCTTGACTCGGGGCATGCCTTCCAGGAAGTCCGCACGCAAGGCGAGGCGCCGCGTCGTCCCGACCCTCCTGACCGGCCTCGCCGCCGTCGTCGCCACGATCGTCGGTGTCGTCGTCCACCAGTCGCTGGAGTCGTCGTCCTCCTCGGCCGCGGCGCCGTTCTCGCCCCTGACGCCGTCGTCGACCGGTGCGTCCTCGTCGGATGTGGCGCCCCCGCCGGACGCGCCGCCTCCGCCGGAGCGCCCGCGCGAGCGCTCCGGCCCCCTCGGCGAGGCGGACGGCGCCGTCCCCGACGACGCCTCGGTCTTCGACGACGAACTCCCGGCCGTGGCGAACCTCGACCCCGACCTGCTCGACGCCCTGCGCGAGGCGGCGTCCGACGCCGAGGACGACGGCGTGCGCATGGTCGTCAACAGCGGCTGGCGGTCTGCGGCGTACCAGGAGCACCTGCTGCAGGAGGCCGTCGCCGAGCACGGCTCGGAGGAGGAGGCCGCCCGCTGGGTCTCCACCCCGGACACGTCGCTGCACGTCTCGGGCGACGCCGTCGACATCGGGCCGACGGACGCCATGGACTGGCTGTCCCGCCACGGCGCCGACTACGGACTGTGCCAGATCTACGACAACGAGCCCTGGCACTACGAGTTGCGCCCCGACGCCGCCGACGACGGCTGCCCGGACCGCTACGACGACCCCACCCAGGACCCGCGCATGCAGTGACGTGGGCAGCCCGCCGGAACCTCCTACCGCTGGTCGCTCACGAGGGCGTCGTCGAAGTTGAGGCCGGCGCCGGCGGTCAGCGGGTCGTCCACCAGCCGCCAGGCGGGCACGGCGAAGTTGCCGACGCCGTAGCGGCCGCCGAAGTGCAGGCCCAGCACGCGGTGAGTAGCCAGGTCGAACACGGGTGATCCGCTGTTCCCGCCCAGCGTCGAGCAGTCGTGGCGCAGGACGACGGCGGGATCGTCGGTGACGGTGGTCCGGCCGGGCTGCAGCCGTTTCACGTTGTAGAGGTCCATGAAGATCCGCCGCATCGGCTCCGGCTCGTTGCGCCGGCCGTCCCAGGCGGGGTAGCCGACGACGTAGACCTGGCGGCCGACGACCTCGTCGGGGGCGACGGCGGCGATGCGCAGCGGCGACGGCAGCGTCCCGTCGCCGCGCGGCTCGACCCGCAGCAGCGCGAGGTCGACGTCGTCGGCGTCGTGGATGCCGACGACCTCGGTGACGGTGAACTCCAGCCGGGCCGCGCTGCCGGCCTCGCGGACGAGGTCGACGGAGGACGCGCGGCCGCCGATGAACGTCCACGCGCCGGCGGTCCCGCGGGCGAACTCGAGCGCGACGTGCCGGTTCGTCATCACCAGGTCGGGGCCGACGAGGAACCCGGTGCCGACCCAGTCGAAGTCGGGATGCCCGGTGACCTCGATCCGGCCGACCCGGGCGATGGAGTCGCGGATGGCGGCCCGCTGCGCGTCGAGCACGGTCCACTCCGCCGGCGGCGTCCCGAAGTCGCCGCCCTGCACCAGCAGCGCGGGCCGGCCCTCGAGGAGCACGATCGCCTCCAGGCCGAACTCCTCGGCGGGCGTCAGTTCCGCGGCCGGGTCCTCGGCCAGCTTCTCCAGGCCGCGGGCGCCGTCGAGCAGTGCCTCGCCCCGGGCCGCGCGGGCGGCCTGCGCCACCCCGGCGGAGGCCGAGCGGACGCCGTCGTCACCCGGCAGCTCGTCGGTGGACTCCGGGAGCTCCAGCTCCGACTCCGCGCGCCGGCGAGCGCGCTCGGCCACGTCACCCAGGTCGGCGAAGACCCGGTCGACATCGGTGGCCACGGGCGATCTGGGTGCCATGACCGTCCCCCTCGTCTCGTGCGCGGGCGCCTACCGCCCGTGCGGTATCTCGTCCCACACCGCGGGGAAGCGCTGCTCGAGGTCGCCGGCGACGGCGGACAGCTGCGTGCCGACGTTGACGTACGAGCTGGGCTTGCCCTGGAACTTGACGTCGACCCGGCGGGCGCCGCGGTGCAGGGCGCACGCCGTCCAGCCGTCGGTCAGCACCGGCGAGCCGGACGAGCCGCGCTGGGTGTCGGTGAAGTAGCGGACGTCGGTGTCGGTGGTGTCGTACACGACGTTGTTGCGCAGCCCGATGCGTTTCGCCTTGCCCTCGGGGTGCTGGATGACGTTGACGGCGACGTTCTCGGCCAGCTCGGCCTTCAGCGGGTCGGCGCGGATCGGGATGGGCGTGCGCCCGGGATCGGCGGCCAGCCGCGCGACGGCGTAGTCCAGCTCCGGCGACCACGCGACGATGCCGCCGCAGGCCGCCTCGACGCCCGCCGCGCCGTCGTCGTCGAAGTCGAAGAGGACGACGGCGTGCGCGGCCTGCAGCGCGAGGTCGGCGTCGGATGCGCGCGGCGCCGGGCCGTCGAGGGCCGACCGCGCGTTGAGGACGTGGTGGTTGGTGATGACGAGGTCTGGCGCGATCAGCCAGGCGGTCCCGGCGTGCGGGTGGGCGGTCCCGCCTCCGGGGTCGGTGCGCGGGGCGCCGTCCTGGTACGGCGGGACGACGAGGCGCCCCACGGCGCGCCCGGCCGCCGTCCCGCCCGCGAGGAACCCGAATGGCACGGTGTCGTCGCCGAAGACGATCTCCTCGGGCAGCTCGGCCTCGGTGGCGGCGGGCAGCTCCGGCTCGCCGGCGGCGGCGCGGGCGACCTGGTCGCGGGCGCGCTCGAAGACCTCGCGCAGCCCGGCCTCGGCGGTGTTGCGGGCGGCGTTGTGCAGCCAGAGCTGGAGCGGGACCCGTCCGTCCACCAGCCGTTCGACGCCGTTCATCCGCATGAGGTCCGACGCGATCTGCAGCGCCGGGATCGGCAGCTGCGGCAGCGTGGACACGTAGAGCGGCAGGACGCCCTGGAACAGCACCGCCCGCCACTGGGGGTCGGGGTAGGCCGCGAGCGCCGCGTCGCGGACGGCGTCGACCTCGGCCGGTGGCAGGTACTCGCTCATGGTGACCTCACGCCCGGTGGCCGGTCGGGCGGCTTGCGCACGGCGGGCGGGAGGTCGGCGGACATCGCGGCGGCGATCCCGGCCCGCAGCGAGCCGCTGTCGTCGCGGACGGTGAGCAGCTCGCGGGCGAGCTCGTCGAGCCGGCCGCTCCGCTCGGCGTCGTGGAGGAGCTTCTCGACGTCGCCGGCCTCCGGCTCCCGCGACCGGTCGGCCAGCGGGTCCGCGACGCGATAGACGACCTCGGCGACGGCGGGCTGCTCGTGCGCCGCGTCGGCGATGGCCCGCGCGAGCGCCGTCCGGGCCGGCGGGTTGTGCTCGGGCAGCCCGACCAGGTCGAGCGCCCGCGCGAGCACCGCGGGGACCGTCTCGCCCACCGCCGCCGCGACCGCCCGCAGCAGCGACACCTGCCCGGCCAGGACCTCCGCGGGCATCTCCTCGACGCGGTGGGCGAGCTCGGTCACGAGGTCGTGCTGGTCGTGGTCCTCCGCTGCGGCCGCCCCGGGGAGCCGGGTCCGCTGCAGCAGCGCGCCGAGAGCGTCGAGGTCGCGGCCCATCCGGGTCGCCGTGGCCTCGGCGAGCGCGAGGTCGTCGTCGGCCCCCTCCACGTCGCCGGACTCGGACGCGATCCGGGCCGAGAGCAGCAGCAGCTCGAGATAGGCGTCGCCGTTCTGCTCGATGCCGGGCTCGGCCAGCGCGTCCGCCACCACCTGCCGGGCCGCGGCGACGTCGCCGGTGCGCAGCAGGGCCTCGGCGCGGACGGCGTGCAACGGGCTGCCGGTGGTCCACGGCCGGCGGGCGGCGAGCAGCGTCAGCGCCTCGGCGGCGTAGCCCTGGGCGAGCAGGTTCTCGGCCTCCTCCGCCGTGCGGTGCTCCCACTCCGCCTGGTCGTCGGGGGCGGCCGGCTCGGCGGGCATGCTGCGCTGCAGCCGGGCCAGCAGCTTGGCGCTGCGCGGCGGCAGCTCGTCCGCGACCCCGTCGAGCAGCGGCGACAGCTCCGGCAGCCAGCGGACCTGGATCGTATGGGCGCCCTGGCCGAGCCGGAGCCGGTGGTAGACCTCCTCGGCCCGGTCCTCCGGCGTCGCGGACGCCGCGTAGAACGCGACGGCGCGGCGCTCGACCTCGCGGCTGGCGTCGGCGCGGTCCTCGGCGACCAGCCGCAGCATCACCCGTCGCACATCGGCGCGGTGGCGCAGCACGTCCGGCGCGACGCGGTCGACGAGGTCGAGCTCGCGGGCGAGCTCCTCGAACAGCTCGTCCGCCCGGCCGGGCCGCGACACGTCGACCCCGCAGACCGGGGCCAGCACCTGTTCGATGAGCGCGGGGGTGATCCGGCGCAGGACCAGGCCCGGATGGGCGAGACGGCGGACGTCGGGGTTGGTGATGTGGTTGAGCAGCCGGTAGTAGAGCACGCCCTGGATGAGCATGTCGTCGACGGCGCCGAACAGCCGTCGGCGCCGGGCCGGCACGTCGCGCACCCAGTCGCCGTCGTCGCCCGCCCGCTGCATGCGCACGGCCACGTCGGCGGCGAGCTGAAGGCTCAGCGGGTTGCCGCCGATGCGCTCGACCAGCGCACGGGCCACCGGCTGCGTGACGCCGAGGGTCCAGAGCAGGTGCACCGCCGCCTCCTCGTCGAGGTCGCCGAGCGTGAGCGTCGGGACCTCGCCGGCGGGTGCAGCGGGGTGGCCGATGGGCGCCCGGCCGGCCACGACCGCGCGGGTCTGCGGGTAGGCGTCGCGCAGCGCGGTGAACATCGCCCACATGCGGTCGAGGATCGGCGAGGCCCGGTACTGCGCCTCCTCGAACGAGTCGAGGGCGACGATGAGCGGCGGCTCGTCGCCGGCCTGTTGCGGGTCGGCCGCCTGCCGGGCGACCGCGCGCCGCAGCGTCCGGCCGAGGGTGTGCGCGGCCTGCGCGTCCTCGTCGCGGCTCTGCGTGTGGTAGCGGTACTTGGCCTCGCGGCCGAGGCTCGCGCGGGTGGTCGCGTAGTCCTCGAGCTCGTCCAGCTCCTCGAACTGCTGGCGCTGCAGCCGGGACTGCGCCCGGGCGGCCGAGCGGAGCTCTTCGAGGGCGTGCGCCTCGTCCGGGTACTGCGCGGCCAGCTGCCGGGCCATCTCGGCGACCAGGCTGACCGGCTCCTGGATGCGCAGCGTCGCGCTCTCGAAGTCGACGTGGACCCAGGGGATCCGCCGTCCGGGCCGGTCGACGTGGTCGAGGAGGAAGCGGGCCATGAGCGTGCTCTTGCCGATGCCGCCGGGCCCGGTGACGACGAGCGGCAGCTCGCCGTTCGTACGGCCGAGCCAGCCGTTCACCGCGTGCCCCGCATCGCCCATGCGTGCCCGCCAGCGCCGGCCCGGCAGCAGCCCCACGTGCCGGCGGAGGACGTCGAGCTCGCGCGCCCGGCCCGCGAACCCGTGCCGCAGCAGCGAGTGCAGCGGCTCGACCAGCCGCCGGTGGTCGAGGAGCCGCTCGATCTCCGCCTCGTCCGGCAGGCCCGTCACGCCGGGGACGAGGGCGAGCCACGAGACCGCCTCGCGGGCGTGGATCAGCGACTCGACGTCGAGGTTCGCCAGCTCCGGCGGCTCGCCGCGAAGATAGCCGAGCGCCAGTCGTTCCGCGGCGTGGTCGGGCGCCGCGGCGATGTTGGCCTCCAGCGCGCGCCGGGCGTCGTCGGGCCCCGCGAACGAGCGCAACGCCGTCGACCGGACGTCGGGGCGCAGCGTCCACGCCGTCCGCGCCCGGCCGGCCCGGGCCGTGCAGTCGTCGACGAGCTGGAACCCCGTCGTCGCCTCCGTCGCCGCCGTCGCGTCCGCCGTCTGCAGGGTCCGCGGGTCGAAGCTGGTCAGCAGCGCGGCCGCCTGCCGGAGCTGCTGCCGCTCGGGCGCCACCTCGGGCTGCGCCGGCTCGGGGGCACGCAGCCGGTCGCGCAGCCGGGCGGTGAGGTCGTCCGCGGACCAGTCAGCCGGCGTAGACATCGAGCACCCCCTCGGCGGCGGTGGCGATCGCGCGCATGTAGCCGGCCCCCTGCTGCCGGCTCGCGTCGGCCGCCGCGAGCACCTCGCGGACGGCGACGTCGACGTGCTCGGCGAGCCGGGCCTCGTCGACGCCGCCGCCGTTCTGCAGGCGTTCGTGCGCCTCGCGCAGGACGACGGTGAAGAAGTCGCGCAGGTCCTGCTCACCGGCCGGGCTGACGGTGTCCCAGACCACCTGCTTCGGGGGGAGCGGCAGGTCCGCGAGGTTGTCGCCGTAGCCGAGCAGCAGCAGCCGCGGCCGGCGCACGCCCCCGGCCAGCGACATCTCCGCGACGACGGACGAGAGCTGCGCGATCAGCTCGACGGCGTCGGAGCCCGGGTCCAGCTCGTCGCACTGGTCGAAGACGAACCACCACCACTGCTCCGGCGTCAGCTGTGCCTGCTGCGCGACCCACAGCGCCCAGTACCGCAGCCGCTTGATCGGGTCGGCGATCGCGTCGTCCGGCAGGCTCTCGCGGGCGATCTGCAGCTGCAGCTCGCGCATGACGTCCGACGCCGTGCTGGACCGGTCGAGCACGACGCGGGCGTAGGCGAATCCGCAGGGCGCGGCCAGGTGCTGGATGAGCTGGTACGTGTAGGACTTGCCGACGTCGCGGTCGCCGATGACCCGCAGCACGATCGGCTGCGGCCGGCCCGGCTCCGGCACGACCATGCGCCGCAGCGAGCCCCGTACCGGCAGCCGGTCGATGAACACCTGGCCCGACCCCGGCAGCACGCGCGCCTGGTACGGGTCGATCTTGTCCAGCGCCTCCTTCTCGCCGCGCAGCCGCTCGAGGTACTCCGTCAGCTTGGCCAGTTCCGCCGGCTTCGCCACCTGGATCGTCGGCAGCCGCGCCAGCACGCCGAGCAGCCGGATCGACAGCGGCTCGTCGTCGGCGGGGGAGGAGCCTCTCGCCAGGTTGACGATCATGCGCGCGTTGTCGCTGGCCACGTTGGTGACGTGCCAGTTCCCGATATCCTCGGGGAAGTAGGTCTTGAGCGTCTGGAACGGGTTGTCGGTGCCCACGAGGTCGTCGAGGACGAGCTGACAGACCAGGTCCCACTCGTGTTGGTCCAGTGGCATCGTGGACCGCCCCCTTGATGCCCTTCTTACCGACGCTGCTCTCTGTCGCCGCTGCTGATCGCGAACGACGCCTCGCCGAACCCGCCGACGGTCAGGTACGCGACCACCAGCGCGACGACGGCGATGACCCCGCCCAGCCCGACCGCCCACCCGGCCGCGCCGTTGCCGTCGTCGGCCCGCGCCACCGCCCACCAGGTCAACGCGAGCGCCGTCGCGCACGTGAGCAGCGAGAACACGAACAACACGACCCGCCACCGCGGACCCAGCCAGGCCGGCTGACTGGCCGACACCTCGACCCCGGGGAGGACCTGACTCAGGCCCTCCTCGTGCCCTCCCGCGCCGTCGTGCGTCACTTCCTGATACCGCTGCCACACGTCGCGGCGCACGTCTTCGTACGCGCCCATGGCGCCCCCCAGAACGATCTCATCCCCATTGTGAACCCGGAGATCGTTCCTGGTAACCCCTCGGCTACCCTTACTCACGCTGGGGTGTCCGACGTTGCGAGGATAGAATCCTCGTTATGTCGGACATCGATCACGACCGGATCTATCAGCAGGCGGAGGCGCAGGCAGGCTACTTCACGGTGGCTCAGGCGGCCGAGGCCGGTATGGACCCGAGCACCCTGCGCTACCACGCCAGGCCGGGCGGTCGGTATGCGCGGGCGCGGCGCGGCCTGTATCGGCTCAGGCACTTCCCGACGAGCCCGACCGAGCACATCGTGGCGGCTTGGCTTCCGCTGCAGGGGGCGGAGGCTGTCGTGTCGCACGCCAGTGCGCTGGAGCTGTACGAGCTGTCCGACCTGATTCCCGATGCGGTGCACGTGTCGGTACCGCGGGCCAAACGGGGCCAGCGGCCGCGCCCGGGGGTGCGGATCCACACCCAGACCCAGCCCTTCGGTGCCGGTGAGGTCCGCATGGTGGCTGGAGTGACCGCGACCAGCCCGGAGCGAAGCATCGTCGACACCCTCGACGACGGGGGACAGCCCGACCAGGTGGAACAGGCGATCACGGCGGCGCTCCGCAGGGGGATCGCCACGCGACGTCGGCTCAGGGCGGCTGCCGAACACCGTTCGAGCCAGGTGCGCTCCTTCGTGGCCGACGCGATGGCTCGGGAGGCGTCGTGAGGTATGCGACCTCGCCCGCCTTCCGCCGCGCGCTGGAGGATCGCCTGAAGACGGGAGCGGACGGCGACGGTGCGCGCCTCGCCCGCGACCGCAAGCGGATCGTCTTCGATCGTATGCTCGCAAGGCTCGTGGCGGTGGCGCCGGAGCAGTGGGTGCTCAAGGGCGGATTCGCACTGGACCTCCGCCTCGACGATCGGGCACGGTCCACCAAGGACATCGACCTCGCCTGGATGGTCGATGCGGAGGAACTCCTCGACGTGTTGATCGAGGCGGCCACTCACGATCTGGGCGACTACTTCAACTTCGCCGTGGAGCGGACGGACGACTCGCCGGAGCGGTTCGGCGGAACCGTCCGGTTCCGGGTCTCGGCGGACCTCGCGGGCCGCCCGTTCGAGACCTTCGTCGTCGATGTCGGCGCCGGCCTCGACGACGTCGGCAGCGACGTCGTGATGACCCCGGATCTCCTCGGTTTCGCCGGCATCGCGCCTGTGGCCGTGCCGGCCATCTCGCTTGAAGGTCAGGTGGCCGAGAAGCTGCACGCGTACACCCGCAGCTACGAGGGCGGCCGGGTGAGCAGCCGTGTGAAGGATCTCGTCGCTCTCGTCCTGATCGCGCAGTGGTTCACCCTCGACGGTGGCGCTCTTCGACACGGCGTGAACACGGTGTTCTCCGGGCGGGCCCTACACCGGCCGCCACCGCGTATGCCATCTCCGCCCGAGCAATGGCAGGCGCCGTATCGACGGCTCGCCGACGCCGTCGGCCTCGATGGCGACATCGATCGCGGACATGACATCGTGTGCGTGATGCTCGACCCGATCTTGGACGGACGCCTCCGATCCGGGGAATGGTGCCCCGATCTCGGGCAGTGGGCCGACGGCAACGGGAGGCGACGATGACGATGTCCATCGAGGGGTGGCTCGAGGGCTACCGCGAGGCGTGGGTGCGGCGCGACCCGGCGGCGGCCGCGGCGCTGTTCACCGAGGACGCCACCTACCAGGAGGAGCCGTACGCCGAGCCGTTCGCCGGCCACGACGGCATCGCCGGCTACTGGTCCGAGGCCACCGCGACGCAGAGCGACATCGAGGTCCGCTACGGCACGCCGCTCGTCGTCGGCAACCGGGTCGCCGTCGAGTGGTGGACGACGCTGACCAACGCCGGCAGCGACGTCACGCTCGCAGGGTCGTTCCTGCTCCGCTTCGCCGACGACGGCCGCTGCAGCGAGCTGCGCGAGTACTGGCACGCCGGCGGCGGCCGGCGCGAACCGTCCGCGCACTGGGGCCGCTGAGCCTGTACATGGAACGCAGTGCCATGTCAGGGTGCTGCGATGAGCGAGCCGACGCTGCACCTCGACGACGACGGCGTCCGGGTGGCGGCCGCGTCGTACACCTGGACGTGGGACCGCGCGAGCGACCTCGTGACGCTGGCCGACACCCGCGGCCGGACCATCGTGACCGGGCCGCTGCAGCCGGCCGTCGTCACCACCGGCGGCGCCACCACCGGAAGCCAAGGTTGGTCGCCGGGTGAGGTCGACGGCGTCGAGGCGGGGGCCGACGGGGTCACCGTCGGCTATGCGAAGGTCAACGGCGGCGACGCACTCACCGTCCGCTGGCGGTTCGAGGCCGAGCGGTGCTGGCTGGGCCCGGTCACGGTGACGCTGTCCGGGCCGGCCGACGTCGTCTCGCTGCACTGGTTCGCGCGCGCCACCGGAGTCGAGACCGACGAGCCCGCCCCCGGCCTGCACTGCCGCTACCTCGTCCACCCGGGCGTGTCCGGATCGGGCGTGGTGAGCCCGCTGATCCACACCCAGTCGAAGCTCGACACGACGACCTGGCTGGGTCGCGGCGGGGGCGGCATCGTCCGGCCGCGGCAGCAGTGGGGTCTGCCCGTGCACTACGTCTGCGGCCTCGGGTCGACCCCGCACCCCGTCGAGCCCGGTGCGCTGACCACGGGACTGAGCGACGCGTTCTGCCTCGGCCTGGGCGCGTTGCCGGCCGGTGACCTGCTGCTGCGCTTCCGCGACGAGCGGTTCTCGCCGGTCCTGCAGCTGCGCGGCGACCTGTGGGGGCACCTGCGCGGGCCGGGCACGTTCGAGCTGGGCGCGCCGCTGGTGTGGACGGTCGGCGCCGACTACACGGAGGCGATCCGCGGCTACCAGCGTGCGCTCGTCGAGACCGGAGCGGTCGCCGTCGTGCCGCCGTCGCCGCGCAAGGAAGCCGCGGCCACCGCGTCGCAGTACAACACGTGGGGCGCGCAGCTCGCCGCCGGCCGGGCGTCGCAGCGGTTCGACCAGGAGGCGCTCGACACCATCGACGCGCAGCTCGTCGCGTCGGGCCTGGACGTCGAGATGGTCGTCGTCGACGACAAGTGGGAGGGCGAGTACGGACGGCTCGAGCATGCGGCCGACCGGTTCCCGGAGTTCGAGGCGACGCTGGAGCGGATCCGCGGGCGCGGCCAGCTGGTGGGGCTGTGGGCGGCGTTCCTGCGCTGCGACGACCCGGCGACGCACGGGCTGACGACGGCGGACCTGCTGCGCGGGCGCGACGGCGAGCCGATCGTGCTCGGGCCGGCAGAGGCGCCCTATTTCCTCTTCGACGTCACCCGCGCCGGCGTGCGCGACGTGCTGCGGCAGCGGATCGCCGCGTTCGTCGCGCGGTACCGCCCGGCGCTGGTGAAGTTCGACTTCGGCTACGAGATCCCGGACCTCTCGATCTGCGCGCCGGCCGACCCGGCCTACGGCGGCGAGCGGCTGCTGGGCCTGGCCCTCGACGTCGTCGTCGGCGCCCTGCGCGAGGCCGACCCGGACGTCGTCGTCATGTACTACGCGCTCTCGCCGCTGTTCGCGCCCTACACGGACGTCCACAGCGTCGACGACCTGTGGCTGAACGCGCACGAGTACCACGCCGAGGCCGGCCGGCGGATCTTCTTCAGCCGCCTGCTCGCCGACCTCGGCGTCGTCACGTACGGCTCCGGCGGCTACGACTGGGTGCACCAGCCCGACATCTGGCTCGACTCCGTCGCCGCCGGTCCGCTGGGCATGCTCGGCGCGTTCACCCGCGACCTCTCCGACAGCACCTGCCCGCCGTCGCACGTGGCGCTGCACACCGGGCTGTCCCGGCTGTCGCGGCGGAGCACGCGCTTCCGGCTCGACGGTGTCGGCTGCGAGCCGGGTGGCGGGCTCGGCCCGGTGACCGGCGCGCGGTCGTCGTCGTGGGTGCGGCTCGAGGACGGGGTACCGGTGCTGGTGGTGCTGCGCCCGCACGCGTACTTCGGAGCGCCAGGCGTACCCGAGCACGGCGGGCTGGTCGCGACCGACGTCGACGTGGCGGTCGGGATCCTGGGCGACGACGGGGGCGACGGCGGCAGCGGCGGCCTCGCGGGGGCGCGGCGGATCGGCGTGGTCGCCCGGCACGCCGGCCGCGTCGTCCTCCCGTTCGTCGCCGAGGGCGAGCCGGTCGCCGTCGTCGTCCACACCCTGAGCGGCGAGAGGGCCGAGTCGGAGCGACGCGGGACGGCGGACGGCCTGGTCCTCGACCTGCCCGCCGAGGTCGACGGCGACCTCGTCACCTGGGTGGAGCTCACCCGCGGCTAGGGCCGTCCGTACAACCGGGCCGTCAGCGGGGCGAACACGGCGGTGACGGCGGCCGCCTCGGCCAACGCAAGGGCGACGTCGGCGCCGGCCGGGTCGCCCGCCAGCAGCGTCCGCACCGCTGTCACCAGGTGCGAGACCGGGTTGACGTCGACGAACGCGGCGACGGCGGCGGGCAGGGTCGCGGGGTCGACGAACACGTTGCTGACGAAGACCAGCAGGAAGATCGCCATCATCCCGATGCCCTGGACCGCACTGGCGCCCCGCACGACCAGCCCGAGCGTCGTGAACAGCCAGGACAGCGCGAAGGCGAACACCGTCACGAGCAGCGCCGCGGCCAGCACGCCGAGCAGGCCGCCGCCGGCGTCGAAGCCGAGCAGCAGTCCGGTGACGAGGATGACGGCGGCGGTCGCGAGGTAGCGGACGGAGTCGGCGACGACGGCGCCGACCAGCGGCGCGGCCCGCCAGCTGGGGAGCGAGCGGAACCGGTCGACGACGCCGGCCGCACGGTCGGCCTGCAGGATGACGCCGCTCGCCACGGAGGTCAGGAGCACGCCCATGACGAGGATGCCGGGCAGCAGAAATTGCAGGTAGTCGCCGGTCGTGCCGGAGATCGCGCCGCCGAACACGTAGGTGAACATGACCAGCAGCAGGATCGGCCCGATGGTCACGTCGATCAGCTGTTCCGGGACGTGGCGGACCTTGAGCAGGCCGCGCCAGGCGTAGGTGGCGGTGGTCGCGACGGCGCCGGCGCGCGGCGGGCGAGGTCCGGCGGCGATGAAGGCGTCGGCGCTCATGTCCGTGCCTCCTTCCTGGTCAGGGCGAGGAAGACCTCGTCGAGGCTGGGCTGGTCGAGCGAGAAGGCGATGACCGGCGCACCGGTCCGGGCGAGTTCGGTGAGGACGGTGGTGGCGCGGGCGGGATCGTCGACGGCGGCGGTCAGGCTCGCGCTGCCCGGCTCGTGGACGGTGTCGAGGCCGAACGCCGTCCGGAGCGTGCCGGCGGCGACGGTCGCGGCGGCGCCGTCGTCGAGGCGGAGGTGCAGGCGGGCCGCGCCGACCGACGCCTTCAACTCGGCGGGCGTGCCCTCGGCGACGACACGGCCGTGGTCGACGACGGCGACCCGCTCCGCCAGCGCGTCGGCCTCTTCGAGGTACTGCGTGGTGAGCAGGATCGTGGTGCCGTGCGCGGCGAGCGCCCGGACCGTCCGCCACACGTCGGCGCGGCTGCGCGGGTCGAGCCCCGTCGTCGGCTCGTCGAGGAACAGCAGGTCCGGCGTGACGACGATGCTCGCGGCGATGTCGAGGCGCCGCCGCATGCCGCCGGAGTAGTGCTTGACCAGCCGCGTCGCCGCCTCGGTGAGGTCGAACGCCGTCAGCAGCTCGTCGGCCCGCGCCCGCGCCGACCGGCCCGGGTGCCCGAGCAGCCGCCCCAGTAGCACGAGGTTCTCGCGGCCGGTCAGGTCCTGGTCGACCGACGCGTACTGGCCGGTCAGCGCGATCCGCTGACGCACGGCGTCGGCCTCGCGGCGGACGTCGTGGCCGAGCACCCGCGCGACGCCGTCGTCGGGGGTGACCAGCGTGGCGAGGACCCGGACCGCCGTCGTCTTGCCGGCCCCGTTCGGCCCCAGCAGCCCGTACCCCGTGCCGCGCCCGACTTCCAGATCGAGCCCGTCCAGCGCGGTGACCGCGCCGAACCGCTTGCGCAGCCCGGCCGCCTCGATCGCCGCTTCCATGGCGCCTCCTCAGTTTCGGTACCACAATCATAATGAAGTAACTTCACTATATGATGACGCCGATTCCTTACCCAAGTCGGGGTGGGCGGTCAGGTGCGCAGGGTCTGGCTCGGCAGCTGGCCGTAGAGCCGGCGGTACTCGGCGGCGAACCGGCCGGGCTTGGCGAACCCCCAGGTCGCGGCGATCCCCGCGACCGTCGCGCCTGCGCCGGGGTCGGCGCCCTGGAGCTCGCGGTGGGCGTGCTCGAGCCGCACCCGGTGCAGGTAGGCGAGCGGCGACGTGTTCAGGTGCCGGGCGAACGCGTACTGCAGGGCCCGCGCCCCCACGCCGGCGGCCGCCGCGATGTCGGCGAGGCCGATCGGAGTGCCCGCGTGAGCCTCGATGTACGCCGTCGCCCGCCGTAGAGCGCGTGGCGCGACGTATCCCGGGCCGGGCACGTACGCCGTCGTCATCGCGGTATTCGGGAAGGTCGCGAGCGCCGCTGCTGCCGCCGTCCGCACCATCTCCTCCGCGATCAGCGGGTGGGCCGCGGCGGAGTCGTCGGCCATGAGCTCGCGGCCGACCATCGCGCACACGTTGCGGAAGTACTGGCCGAGCCGCGGGGTCACTGGCAGCATCGACTCGAACCGCAGGTCGGAGGGGTCGATGCCGAAGCGTTCGGCGGCGAGGTCGGCGGCGGCCGAGATGGGCAGCCGGAGGATGCCGGCGTCGAGGTCGAGCCACTGGGCGGTCACGGGGGAGCCCGGCGGGAACAGGATGACGTCGCCGGCGATGGCGCGATGGTCCTCGTCGCCGATCGAGACGGCGAACACGCCGTGCAGGACGGACATCGCGAACAGGTAGCCGAACGGCTCGGTCGCGGTGCGGAAGTTGACGGTGACGTGGACGCGGTCGGCGCCGAGTGTGCCGCCACGGACCGCGGCGCGCGCGGACACCACCCGGAACTCCGTGCCGGCGTGGTCGCGGCCGAGGCGCGGCTCGTGCCCGATGTAGATCTGCCGGATGACCTCGGCGGACTCGTTCATGGTCCGCGCGACGACGACGTCGCGCTCGATCGGCACCGTTGCGGAGCCGTTCACCATGAGCCACTCCAGGGTCCGGCCACGGGGACCCGGGTCGGACGCCGCGTCACCGACCGGTCGCCGGCCCGTCCGCCCAGCGTACGCACGTTCTGCCCGGAATGCGCAAGGTTCGGGGCATACGTCGTTCCGGCGTGGCGCGGGGCGGGGCTAGGTTGCGGTTGCGGCCGGTGCGAGGTTTCGGGGGATCTGTGCCGGCCGCCACGTGACCCGAGGCGTTCGAGAGGCGGCCTCGGGTCGTTTGGCCCCCGGTCGCGGTCGGCGTCTGCCGGGCCAGGGGCGCGACCGGGGGCTCACGGATCCCGCCGCCGGGCCTCAGTCGTCCTCCCGCCCACGACCTGCAGCCCGGCGGCGGTCCGGAAGTCTCGCCTGCAGAGCGGCGGTCGCATCGGCGACGGCGGCCAGCTGCTGCACCGTCAGGGCGTCGACGAACAGCTCGCGCACGTCGTGCAGGTGGGTGACCGACGAACGGCGGAACGCGTCGGCCCCGGACGGCGTCAGCACGACCCAGGCGCCGCGGTTGTCCGTCTCACACGGCTCGCGGCGCACGAGGCCGCGCCGCTCCATGCGGCCCAGGTGGTGCGAGAGCCGGCTGCGCTCCCAGGCGACCTCGTCGGCCAGCTCCGACGACCGCAGCCGCCGCCCGCCGGCCTCGCTCAGCGCCAGCAGGACCGCGTAGTCGCCGGAGGAGAGGCCGGACGCGGCCTGCATGCGCGATCCGAGCACGGACCGCAGCTCCGCCGTCGTCTCGACGAACGCGCGCCAGACCCGCAGCTGCTCCGTCGTCGGGCCCCGCCGGGAGGTGCGCCGCGTCACGTTCGTCATCTCGAGCCTCCTTGTTGACATGTCAACCATAGCTCGGAATAATTGACATGTCAATCATGTTGGAGGCGGCATGACCAGGGGTTTCGAGCTCGGGCTCAACTCGTTCGGCGAGGTGGCGACCGATGAGAACGGCCGCCAGTTGAGCGACGCCGAGACCGTGCGGCGCCGGGTCCGCTTCTACCACCAATACTCCACGCTCGGCGCGCTGTTCGTCGGCTCGCCCGAGACCGTCGCGCGCAAGATCGCCACCGTTGCCCGCGATCTGCACCTGACCCGCTTCGACCTCGAGTACGACATCATGCGGCTGCCTCGCGCGGCCCGCGCCCGCACCATCGAGCTGCTCGGCCGCGAGGTCCTCCCGCGCGTCCGCGACCTGCTCGCCGTACCGCCCGTCCCTCTTTCCTCAGGAGCACTGTGATGACCGACCTCAGCTTCGGCCTCGACACCTTCGGCGACGTGCCGGAGAGCGACGACGGCGGTGGCCTGGTGACGTACGGCGCGGCGATCCGGCAGGTCGTCGACGAGGCCGTCCTGGCCGACTCGCTGGGCGTCGACGCCATCGCCCTTGGCGAGCACCACCGCCCCGAGTACTCCATCTCCACACCCGAGACGGTGCTCGCCGCCATCGCGGCGCGCACGTCGCGGATCCGGCTCGGGTCAGGCGTCACGGTCCTGAGCTCGGACGACCCGGTCCGGGTGTTCCAGCGGTTCGCGACGGTGGACGCCGTCTCCGAGGGCCGCGCCGAGGTGATCCTGGGCCGCGGCTCGTTCACCGAGTCCTTCCCGCTGTTCGGCTACGACCTCGCCGACTACGACACGCTGTTCGAAGAGAAGCTGCAGCTGTTCACGCAGCTCCTCGACGAGAAGCCGGTGACCTGGCAGGGCGCGACGCGGGCCGCGCTGGACAATGCCGACGTGTTTCCGAAGACCGACGGCGGCCGGCTGACGGCGTGGGTCGGCGTCGGCGGCACCCCGCAGTCGGTGGTGCGGACGGCGTACTACGGGCTGCCGCTCATGCTGGCGATCATCGGCGGCGCGCCGGACCGGTTCGCGCCGTACCTCGACCTCTACCGCCGCGCGGCCGGCCAGTTCGGCACCGTCGCGCACCCCGTCGGCATGCACTCGCCCGGCTTCGTCGCCGACACCGACGAGGAGGCGCGCTCCGTCTACTACGAGCGGTACAAGGTCAACCGCGACCGCATCGGCCGCGAGCGCGGCTGGCCGCCGATCACGCCGCGCGAGTTCGAGCACGAGATCGAGCACGGCTCGCTCTACGTCGGCTCGCCCGAGACGGTGGCGCGCAAGATCGCCCGCGCGGTCCAGGCCCTCGGCGTCGGCCGGTTCGACCTCATCTACACGGCCGGCTCGCAGCCCGTCTCGGCCCGGCTGAAGGCGGTCGAGCTCTACGGCTCCAAGGTCGTCCCCATGGTCCGCGAACTGGTCGCCGACGGCGTTGCCGACGGCGTGGGGGTGGGCTCGTGAGCGGGCCGGTCCGCGGGGACGTGCGGACGATCGGGATCCTCGGCGCCGGCAAGGTCGGCACCGTGCTGGCCCGGCTCGCCGTCGCCGCCGGCTACGAGGTGCTGATCGCCGGCTCCGGCGCCGCCGAGAGGATCGCGCTGATCGTCGAGGTCGTCACGCCGGGAGCGGTCGCCGTCTCGGGCGCCGAGGCGGCCGCGCGAGCCGACGCCGTCGTGCTCGCCCTGCCGCTGGGGAAGTACCGGACCGTCCCGGCCGAGGAGCTGCGCGGCAAGCTCGTCATCGACGCGATGAACTACTGGTGGGAGATCGACGGCGTCCGCGACGACCTCACCGACCCGCGCACGTCGTCGAGCGAGACCGTCCAGGCGTTCCTGCCGGAGTCGCGCGTCGTGAAGGCGTTCAACCACATGGGCTACCACGACCTCGAGGACGGCGCCCTTCCGCCGGGTTCGCCCGGCCGCAAGGCGATCGCCGTCGCCGGAGACTCCGCCGCCGACCTGGCCGAGGTGACCGCGATCGTCGACGCGCTCGGCTTCGACCCCGTCGTCGCCGGTCCGCTGGCCGAGGGGATCCGCATGGAGCCGTTCACCGAGCTGTTCGGCGCCAACGTCTCCGCCGACGAGGTGCGCGCCATGCTGGACCGCTTCCCGTCGTCGACCCGCGGACTCGAAGTGGCTTCGGCGCGGTCCTGAGCGGCGGAAACATCGATACGCTGGCGCGATGGAGCGCAAACGGGAGCGCGACGACCTGCCGCCGGACGAGCGCGCGGCGATCCTGAAGGAGCGCATCTACATCACGTTCACGGCGCTCGCCGTCGTGCTGGCGCTGCGGGCCCACGCCGTCTCCGCCGGTGAGGCGGCCCTCTCGCTGTCCGTCGTCGTCATCGGCACCGTCCTCGCCGTCTTCGTCGCCGACGTCGTCTCGCACATCGCCGTCCACGAGACGCTGCCGGAGGGTGGGGAGCTGCGGCACATGTCCCGGGTCAGCATCGGGGCCCTGGGGGCGCTGGTGCTGCCCGGCATCTTCATCGGCCTCGCCGTCGCCGACGTCTGGACGATCGAGGGCGCCCTGCGGGCGTCCAGCATCGCCCTGGTCGCCGCCCTCGCCGCCATCGGCTACGCCGCCGCCCGCCGGGCACGGCTCTCCCCGTGGCAGCGCGTCATCGTCCTGTTCGGCGAGGTCGTGCTCGGTCTGGTGGTCATCGGCCTGGAGCTGCTCGCCCACAATCTCTGAGGGGTCGCCCGGCCACGGCTCCGCACGACCCGGATCGTTTCGGATGTTTCGGATAGACTCGAGGCGAGGGAAGGGGGCAAGGTGGCGAAGAGTGCTCGTGGTCATGCCTCCGCCGGCCGAATCGTCGGGGCGACCGCACGGGCCGGAATCGTGGCCAAGAAGACGCCCGCCAGTCGGTCGGTGGTGGCCAAGGCCGGCAAGAGCGTGGCTGGTAGTCGGCTCGCCGGCAAGCCAGCGCCCCGCTCGGCGCCCGCTGACCGCCCCGATTCCGCGCCGATCTCCGGCACGTCTGTGCGCGATGACGTCGGCAGGTTTCAGGATCCTGAACGGCGCCAGGACCTGCGCAAGACCATCGCAGGCATCCAGCGGCTGCCTGACGTGTCCCATCAGCTCGGGCCAGATGGCCAGGCGGCGGCACAGGCCCTGGACAGCCTTCTGAGTCGAGGAGATGTGTTCATCTCAGCAAGCGGGGGCCCGGACCTGAAGCTGCCCCCCGCGTTCCACGATGCACTGCGCAGGATCGTGGATCTGGCGAGTGACGGCAGGCCCGCGTTCCTGATCTTCGCCTCCGCCGATGATCCGGACGAGCTGGAGATCGAACCGGCTGTTCCCGTTGAGCTCACCAGCCAGCAGGCTGCCGACCTCCTCAACGTCTCGCGACCGCACGTCGTGAAGCTCGCTCGGACCGGCGAGCTGCCGCACCGGATGGTGGGGAACCGGCACCGCTTCGACCTCGAGGATGTTCTCGAGTACGAGCGCCGGCAGCGTGAGGTGCGCGACCGAGCCCTTGCGGCGATCGTGCCGGAAGACGGCTACACCGCCGAGGACTTCTGAGCGTGGTTCACCGAACGGCTCCGGTGCGCCCGATCGCCGTTCTCGACGCGAACGTCCTCATTCCGCCGGGTCTTCGTGACCTGCTCCTGTCGGCGGCCGACGTTGCTGTCTTCCGGCCGGTGTGGCAGTCGCAGATCGAGGACGAGGTGCGCCGCAACGGAGCCTCTCTGCTCGCCAAGCGGCACGGAATCGATGAGGACGAGGCCGCGCGCCGCATCGGCGCCGTGTTGGCGAGGATGAACACCGCGTTCCCCGATGCGTGCGCACCGACCGAGCTGTGGGTGCCGCTGGTGCCGGCCATGATGTGCGCCCAGGAGGATCGGCACGTTCTCGCGGTAGCCGCCGGCGCCGGAGCTACTCACCTCATCACGACGAACACGAGCGACTTCCCGGCCCGATCTCGTCCGCCGGGCGTGAAGGTGGTGACCGCTGACCGCTTCCTCCGGGAACGGCTCGAGGAAGACCCGGCACTCGTGATCGAAGCGATCGAGTCGATGTCCGCACGGCAGACCAGACCCAGGCAGACGCCACTTCAGATCGCCGACGCTCTTGTCGGTGGCCAGTACGTTCAGCGTTTCGGACGCGAACTTCGTCGTCTGCTCGCCTGAGCCGTCCTCACTCCGAGGACGCCGCGCAAAGGCGGGTGCGGCCCGAAGACCGCACCCGCTCGTGTGACGCACGGCATCAGGCCTGCGGGCGAGGGGTGAGGACGGCGGCGATGACGGCCGACACCGCGGCGGCGACGACCGCGACGACGAAGGCGTCGGTGAAGCCGCCCAGGGTGTCGCCGACGATGCTGGCCGCGGCCACGCTGGACGTGACCGCCGCGCCGCCGGCGGCGCCGAACTCGTGGAAGGTGCTGACGATGCCCGACGCGACCCCGGCCTCGTGCGGGGCGACCTGGCCGAGCGCGGTCGCGGAGGCGACCACGAAGATGGCGCCGGTGCCGGCTGCGGCGACGGAGACCCCGGCGACGACGGCGGCCGTGTTCAGCCAGAGGGCGGGCACGGTCATCCCGAGCGCCGCCACGACGAGGCCGGCCACCGCGAGCCGCCGGGCGCCGAACCGGGCCATCGACGTGCCGGTGAGGTGGGCGCCGATCATCGTGGCGAGCGCGACCGGCAGGAACAGCAGGCCGGTGCGCAGCGGGCCGTACGTGTGCGCGTGCTGGAAGTAGAACGTCCCCAGGAAGAAGACCGCGATCATCAGCGCCGTCGCCAGCAGGATGAGGAACGTCCCGGTCGCGACCGGCCGCCGGGCGAGCAGCCGCACGTCCATCAGCGGCGAGCCGGCCCGCCGCTGCCAGGTCACGAACGCCACGTAACCGACCAGCGCCACCACGACGAGCAGCCCCGTCGTCGCCGTCAGCCAGCCGTCGTCGCCGGCCTGGATGAGGGCGTAGATCAGCGTGCCGGTCGAGGCCGTGACCAGCAGCGCGCCCAGGACGTCGAGCCGCGGCCGGGTCCCCGCGCGCGCCGCGGCCGCACCGGACCCGCCGGGCAGCAGCCGAGCCAGCGCCACCGCGATGACCAGGCCGATCGGCACGTTCACGTAGAACACCCACGGCCAGCCGGGTCCCGCCGTCAGCGCGCCGCCGAGCAGCACGCCGAGCGCCGCCCCGCCGCCGCCCAGCGCCGACCATACGCCCAGCGCACGGTTGCGCTCGTCGCCGTCGAACAGGGTGACGACCCAGGAGAGCGCCGACGGCGACAGCAGTGCGGCCCCGACGCCCTGGGCGACGCGCCCGGCGATGAGCAGCTCGGACGAGTCCGCCAGTCCGGTGAACAGCGACGCCGCGGTGAAGACCAGCAGGCCGGCCAGCACGACGCGCTTGGCGCCGACGAGGTCCGCGAGCCGGCCGCCGAGCAGCATCAGCCCGCCGAAGGCGAGCGCGTAGGCACTGACGGTCCAGGTCAGGGCCTCGCGGCTGGCACCGAGGTCGCCCTCGATCTGCGGCAGCGCGATCGCGACCACCGTCACGTCCAGGATCAGCATCAGCTGGGCGACGCCGAGGAAGCCCAGGATGCGCCAGCGCCAGGGGTGCGGCGCCACCGTCGCCTCGTTCATGATCCACTCCTCAACTCGTATGCGTGCGTACGAGTTGAGGAACGAGGACGGCTAACTCGTATATTCCCGTACGAGCTAAACTTTTCTTCATGACGACGACCCGACCGACTCGACCGCGCCGCCGGGCCGACGCCGAGCGCAGCATCGCCCGCATCGTCGCCGCGGCCCGTGAGCTGCTCGGACGCGACCCGGACGCGACCATCGACGAGATCGCCGCGGCCGCCGGCGTCGGGCGCATGACGCTCTACGGGCACTTCCCGAACCGCGCCGAGCTGGTCGAGTCCGCCCTGGTCGACGCCCTGCGCGACGGCGAGGAGGTGCTGTCCGCCGTCGACCTCAGCGGCGACGCCCGCGAGGCGCTGGACCGGCTGCTGGCGTCCAGCTGGTCACTGGTCGCGGAGTCGTCGTCGCTGCTCGCGGCCGCCCAGGAGGTACTGCCGGCCGGGCGCGTGCGAGAGCTGCACGGCGCGCCGGCGACCCGGCTCGAGGACCTGATCCGCCGCGGCCAGGGCGACGGCGTGTTCCGCACCGATCTGCCCATGGCCTGGCTGGTGAGCGCGGTGCACTACCTGCTCAAGGGGGCCGCGGAAGAGGAGCGGGCCGGCCGGCTCGACGCTGTCGACATCGCGCCCGTGGTGACGGCATCCGTGCGGTCGCTGCTGGCCACACCTGCCTGAGAACGGACATCCGGCTGGTCCGTCGTGGGGTTGGGGGAGCCTGGCGACGGGTGGGTGGTCGGCGGGCCGCTGGCGTCCGCGATGTGGGATTTCGGGGTGTTTTCTGGGCCGCCCACCAGGCTTACCCGAGCCTCAACACGCCTGCAATCGTGTTGAGGCTCGGGTAAGCCTCGTGATGTGCGCGATCCTTGATGATCATCGCTGTCCACAGCCCGCCGAACAGAACGAAACGGGCACGGAAAGGCGAGGCGGAGCCCACCTCACCACCCCGGCCAACCTCAGGCATCCGCCAGCACGGCGTCGAGCGTCCGCCGCGCCTCGGCCCGCCACCGCGGCCCGTCGCTGTCGTAGGTGATGAGCGCCTTCCACAGCGCCCAACCGCGCGCCCGCGCCCACATGCCGTCGTCGGCGATGGGGCCCATCGCGGCCCGGAACGCCGAGCGGGCCGGTCCGTCGAGGAACGTCCAGCTCAGGACGAGGTCGCAGGCCGGGTCGCCGACGCCGCAGGTGCCGAAGTCGATGACGGCGCTCAGCCGGCCGTCGTCGTCGACCAGCAGGTTGCCCGGCGCACAGTCGCCGTGGAACCAGGCCGGCGCGCCCGTCCACGTCGACGCCACGGCCGCGTCCCACACCTTCCGGGCGGCGGCGACGTCGACGCGCCCCGCGAGCGAGTCCAGCGCCCGCAGGGTCTCGGCCTCGTACACCGTCACCGGGGCGCCGCGACGGAAGTTGTGCGTGCCCGGCGGCGGCCCGCCGCCGGCGTCGGCCGACCACAGCGCCCGCAGGAAGCCGGCCACGTCGCGCGCGAAAGCGGCGGACCCGCCCACGGCGGCGGCCGCAGCCGTCGTCCCGGGGAGCCAGCGGTTCACCGACCACGACCAGGGATACCCGAGCCCGGGCGCCCCGACGGCGACCGGGGCCGGGATCGGGACCGGCAGGTGCGGGGCCAGCCGCGGCAGCCAGCGCTGCTCCTTGGCGACCTGCTCGCGGTAGTGCGCGGCGCTGGGCAGCCGGACGGCGAGCTCGTCGCCGAGCCGGAAGGTCCGGTTGTCGACCCCCTGGACCTCGACCGGCCGGACCGGCAACCCCGACCAGCGCGGGAACTGCCCGGCGACCAGCCGGGCGACGAGGCCGGCGTCGATGGCCGGCGGCTGCGGATCCGTCATCGCGGTCCACCGTAGAGATCTCGGGCGGTCCGGCCCACTGAATTTCTCCGCGGTGCCTGGGTATGGCTCGCCCATGCGTCTCGGCGTGCTCGACATCGGCTCCAACTCGGCCCAGCTCCAGGTGGTCGAGGCGACCTCCGGCGCGCCCCCGCTGCCGGCCCACGGGGTGAAGATCCCGACGCTGCTGCAGGATGCCATCGACGACGACGGCGGCATCGGCGCCGAGGGGGTCGAGCGGCTGGCCGAGGCCGTGGCCACCGCTGTCCGCGACGCCGCCGACCAGCGCGTGGACTACCTGTACCCGTACGTCACCTCCGTGGTGCGCGACGCCCGGAACCGCGACGAGGTCATCGACCGCATCGAGGCCCTGGCCGGGGTGCGGCCGCAGTTCCTCACCGGCGATCAGGAGGCCCGGCTCACCTACCTGGCCGTGCACCGCTGGTACGGGTGGTCGGCCGGGCGGCTGCTGTTGCTGGACATCGGCGGCGGCTCCATGGAGATCGCGCTGGGCCGCGACGCCGAGCCGGACCTCGCCATCTCGCTGCCGCTCGGCGCCCGCCGGCTCACGCAGCTGCTGCTCCCGGACGATCCGCCCAGCCGCGACCAGCTGCGGGCGCTGCGCCGCTATGTCCGCGACACCGTCGGCGAGGTCGCCGACCGGCTGCGCTGGGAGGGCCAGCCGCGCCGCGTCATCGCCACTTCGAAGACGTTCAAGCAGCTCGCCCGGCTGGCCGGCGCCGCCCGGCAGCGCAAGGGCCCGTTCGTCCGCCGCGAGCTGAGCCGCCGCGACGTCCGCCACTGGCTGCCCCGCCTCGCCGCCATGCCGGCCACCGAGCGCGGCAAGCTCCGCGGCGTCTCGGCCGCCCGGGCCGGCCAGCTGCTCGCGGGCGCCGTCGTCGCCGACACGACCCTGACGGCGCTCAACGTGTCGCGCGCGGAGATCTGCCCGTGGGCGCTGCGCGAGGGCATCATGCTCAGCCACCTCGAGGCGATCACCGGCCACGTGGCCGACGTCCCGCTGCAGCCCGTCCGTCACCTCGACGAACACCGTCCGGCCCCGTCGACGGTGACGCCGCTGCACCCAGCCCGCTGACGCGATGGCGCTCCTTCTACGGCCGGAGCAGCAGAAGGAGCGCCATCAGGCCGGGGGAGCGACGGCGGGAAGCGGGCGGACGGCGGGACCGGCCAGGACGCGGCCGTCGGTGCCGAACCGGGACGCGTGGCAGGGACAGTCCCAGGTCCGTTCCGCGTCGTTGAAGACGACCAGGCAGCCCAGGTGGGTGCAGCGCGCCGACACGCACTGCAGGCCGCCCTCGTCGTCGCGGTAAGCGGCGATCGCGCGGGCGCCGTCGGTGACCACGCGGCCGGCACCCGGCGGCAGTGAGTCGACGCCGCGCCGGGCGACCAGGGCGTCGACGCGGTCGCCGAGGAAGCGGGACGCGACGTAGGCGTTGGCCTTGACGAACTCCGCCGCCGACTGCCGGACGGTGACCCGCTGCGGGTCGAACACCCCGGTCAGCGGGTTCTCGACGCCCGTGACGAGGTCGCGGAGCAGCAGCCCGGCCAGCGTCCCGTTCGTCATGCCCCAGTGGCCGAACCCGGTCGCCACCCAGACGTTCCTGGAGCGCGGGTGGAACCGGCCGATGTACGGGACGGAGTCGACGGTGGTGAGGTCGTGGGCGAGCCAGCGGTAGGCCGGCTGCTCGAGCCCGAGCCGTTCCCGCGCCCACGCCGCCAGTTGGACGTAGTGCCGCGCGACGCTGGTCCGGGCGCCGACGCGGTGCGGCTCGCCGCCGACGATCAGCAGGGTGCGTCCGTCCTCCGCCGGTGTGGTGCGGACGGAGTGCCGGTCCTCGCTGCTGATGTACATCCCCGCCGGCAGGCCGGCGCCGTCGTCCGTGTACCCCGCGACCACCAGGTCACGCCGCGGCTCCAGCCGGGCGAAGAAGAGGCCGCGGTCGAAGACCGGGTAATGGGTGGCGACGACGACGTGCCGGGCGCGGATCTCGCCCGCGGTGGTCGTCACGACGCACGGGTCGCCTTCGGTCAGCCCGACGGCCCGGGTCCCGGTGACGACGGTGCCACCGTCACCCGGGATCCGGGTCGCCAGCTCGAGCAGCCACCGGCGCGGATGGAACTGTGCCTGGCCGGTGAACCGGACGGCGCCGGCCACCTCGAACGGAAGCCCTGTCTCGGTCGTGAACGAAGCGGGCAGCCCGGCGGCCGCGGCCGCCTCGGCCTCGCGGTGCAGGTCGTCCACCGACGACGATCGCTCGGCGAACACGTAGGAGTCACGACGCGACCAGTCCGCCTCGCCGCCGACGGCGGCCGCCTCGGTCTCGATCCAGTCGATCGCGAGCTGCTGGCCGGCGCCGTACGCGCGGGCCGTATCGGCGCCGAATCCGCTGGTCAGCGACGCGTAGATGGCACCGTGCTGGCTGCTGACCTTCGCCGTCGTGTGGCCGGTGACGCCGGCCGCCAGCCGGTCGCCGGCCTCGATCAGCGTCACGGTCAGCCCTGCCTGCTTCAGCAGATACGCCGTCGTGATGCCCGCGATCCCCGCCCCGAGCACCACGACGTCCGCGTCGGGCAGTGGCGACGGCGGCGGTGCGAGCGGTGGGTCACCGGTGCTGTCCAGCCAGTACGACATGCCGACCCCATACCCGGGCGTCGCCGGGACACACCGCCGTCAGGCATCGGGCCCGGGCACCAGGGGGATCGTCAGGACGAACGTCCCGGACGGCTGGTCGGAGGTGCCGGGCTCGTAGACGACGTCGCCGTCGTGGGCGCGGGCGAGCGCGCGGGCGATGTAGAGCCCGAGACCGGTGCCGCGGGCGCCGTCGCCGGTGCTGAACCGCTCGAACAGTCGCTCGCGGACCTCGGCCGGCACGCCCAGGCCGGCGTCGGTGACCTCGACCCGGGCGACGCCGCCACCGACGCCGATGCCGACCTCGACCGGCGGCGCGCCGTGGTGCGCGGCGTTGGCGATGAGGTTCTCGACCGCCTGCACCAGACGCCCGGGGTCGGCGAGCACCTCGACGTCGGGGTCGAGGTGCGCGGCGATGACGGCGCCCGGACGGGTCGAGCGGACGGTCTCGATGGCCGTCGCCACCAGCACCGCCAGCGAGGTGGGGGCCGGGCGCAGCTGCAGGGCGTCGGCGTCGAGCCGCGACGTGGTGAGCAGGTCGGTGACCAGGCGCTGCAGCCGGATGGCGCTGCTGGACATGCTGTGCAGCAGCCGGTCGCGGTCGGCGCTGCTGAGCTCGGCCCAGTGCCGGCTGAGGGTGTCGGCCGTGCCGCTGAGGACCGACGCGGGGGTGCGCAGCTCGTGCACGGTGACGGCGAGGAACTGCTTCTGCTCGTCGGCGGCCCGCTGGAGCTGCTCGTTGGCGTCGGCGAGGGCGGCCGCCGAGGCGTCGCGCTCTTCCATGGTGCGGCGGGCCTCGGTCATGTCGCGGGTGACCTTCGCGAACCCGATGTGCTCGCCCATCTCGTTGAACACGGCCGTGATCAGCACGTTCGCCCAGAACGTGGTGCCGTCCTTGCGGATCCGCCAGCCCTCTTCGCCGTACGAGCCCGTGCGCAGCGCCTGCTGGAGCTCGTACTCGGGGTGCTCCTCGTCGCGCTTGTCCTGCGGGTAGAAGATGCGGAAGTGCT
Source organism: Jiangella mangrovi (assembly GCF_014204975.1). Lineage (NCBI taxonomy): Bacteria > Bacillati > Actinomycetota > Actinomycetes > Jiangellales > Jiangellaceae > Jiangella > Jiangella mangrovi. Next base: position 5,099,858 of record NZ_JACHMM010000001.1, on the reverse strand, counting down.
GGCCGATGATCTCCGTGGCCGAGTAGCCCTTGATGCGCTCGGCGCCGGCGTTCCAGCTGGTGACGTGGCCGAACGGGTCGAGCATGAAGATCGCGTAGTCGCGGACGGCGTCGACCAGCAGCCGGAACCGCTCTTCGCTGCGGCGCAGCTCCTCTTCGGCGGCGCGCTGCTGGGTGATGTCCTGTACCTGCAGGAAGACGTAGAGCGCCTGGCCGCGGGAGTCGCGGACAGGCGCCAGGGTGGCCAGCACCTTCCGGTGCTCGGCGGTGCCGCTGACGTCGTGCTCGAGGTGGACGACGTCGGCGGACATGCGGGTGATGTCGAACAGCGCGGCGTCGAGGAGGTCGCCGCGGCCACTGGTCAGCCGGCCGTAGTCGAGGCCGACCAGCTCGTGCGGCTTGCAGCCCATGAGGTCGCTGAGCGCGCGGTTGGCGCGCACGATGCTGCCGGTCAGCGTCATGGTCGCCATGCCGATGGCGGCCTGCTCGAACACCTCGCGGAACCGCTCGAGGTGCTCGTCGAGGACGCGCTGGTCGTGGCCGGGAGTGGGCGGGCGGGCGGACGGGTCGGCCGACGGGTCCGGGACGACGGTCATGCGGGCCGGCCGGTCGCGCGGGCCGGGCACGACGTGGCGCTCGGGGAGCCGGGCCAGCAGCTCGCCGGCGAGGCGGTCGATGGGCAGCGACTTCTCGATGAAGCCGGCGGCGCCCAGCTCTTCGGCGCTCTGGGCCAGCCCGCCCTCCTCGAACCCGCTGTAGACCACCACTTGGGTCGAGGGCGAGACGGCGAGGATGCCGGGCAGCGCCTCGAGGCCGTCCATGACCGGCATCGAGAGGTCGAGGAGCAGCAGCGACGGCTGGTGCTGGAACGCCAGGCCGACCGCCTCGGTGCCGTCGCCGCCCTCGCCCACGACCTCGAGGAGGCCCGACAGCCGAAGCCGGGCCGTGACCACGGCCCGAACCTCGGTGGAATCGTCGATGACGACGATGGTCGGCAGCTCCTGCGGCATCCTCTGAGTATGCCCGTTCGTTCCCATCGCTCACGGGGCCATTCGGGTGAGTTTGCGCCGTGGCGCGTCAGCGCAGGTCGCGGAAGAATTCGCGCACGTCGGCGAGCAGCAGCTCCGGCTCCTCGAGCGCCGCGAAATGGCCGCCGCGGTCGACGTCGTTCCAGCGCGTGATCCGGTTCTCCGTCTCGGCGTACCGGCGGATGGCGACGTCGTGCGCGAAGACCAGTGCCGCCGTCGGCACCCCGGAGATCTCCTTCGTGACGCCCCAAGCCGGCGCCTGCGCGTACCCGGCGTAGGCCGCCGACCCTCCGGTGCCGGTCAGCCAGTAGAGCATGACGTTGGTGAGCAGGCGGTCCCGGTCGACGACGGTGAGCGGGTCGGCCTCGCGGGGGTGGGTCCACTCGCGGAACTTGTCCATGATCCAGGCCAGCTGCGCGACGGGGGAGTCGACGAGCCCGTACGCGAGGGTCTGCGGCCGGGTCGACTGGATGGCGATGTAGCCGAACTCCTCCTGCATGAACGCCTCGATCCGGGCGACACGGTCCTTCTCCAGATCGGTCAGGGTGGCGCGCTCGTCGTCGGGCATCGGGAACGGCGCGATCGGGCCGGGTCCGCCGTTGGTGTGCACGCCGACGACGCGGTCGGGCGCCACCCGGGCGACGGCGGGCGAGACCGTGCCGCCCATGTCGCCGCCCTGCGTGCCGTAGCGCTCGTAGCCGAGCCGGCTCATCAGCTCGGCCCAGGCGGCGCCGATGCGCTCCATGGTCCAGCCGGGCTCGTTCAGCGGGCCGGACAGCCCGTACCCGGGCAGCGAGGGGATGACGACGTGGAAGGCGTCGGCCGCGTCGCCGCCGTGCGCGACGGGGTCGGTCAGCGGGCCGATGAGGTCGAGGAACTCGACGATCGAGCCCGGCCAGCCGTGGGTGAGGACCAGCGGCAGCGCGTCGTCGTGGGGCGACCGGACGTGCAGGAAGTGGATGGTCTGACCGTCGATCTCGGTCGTGAACTGCGGGTACGAGTTCAGCTCACGCTCCGCGACGCGCCAGTCGTACTCGTGGCGCCAGTACCGCGCCAGGTCGCGTAGCCAGCCGGTCGGCACGCCGGTGTCCCAGCCGTCGCCCGGCAGCGGCGCCGGCCAGCGGGTGGCGTCGAGGCGGGCGTGCAGGTCGGCGAGCTCCGCGTCGGTGATCTCGAGGCGGAACGGGGTGATGGTCGTGTCGCTCGTTGTCGTCATACCTGCACGCTACGGGCCGGTTAGGACAGCTATGGCCCTAGCCGCGTGCGAGAATTCCGAGCATGAAGGAGACGTCCGCGCGCCTGCTCCGGCTGCTGGCGCTGCTGCAGTCCGCCCCCGACCGCAGCGGCGCCGACCTGGCCGAACGCCTCGGCGTCGACGCGCGCACCGTCCGCCGCGACGTCGAGAAGCTCCGGTCGCTCGGCTACCCGGTCGAGGCGACGGCGGGCCTGGCCGGCTACCGCCTGGGCTCCGGCGCCCAGCTGCCGCCGTTGCTCCTCGACGACGACGAGGCGGTCGCCGTCGCCGTCGGGCTGCGCACGGCCGCCGGTGGCACCGTCGCCGGCATCGAGGAGAGCTCGCTGCGGGCGCTCACCAAACTGGAGCGGATGCTGCCGTCGCGGCTGCGGCACCGGGTCGGCACGCTGCACGCCGTCACCGTGCCGCTGCCCGCCGGGGCCACGCCGGTCGACCCCGACGTGCTGACGGCGGTGGCCGCGGCCTGCCGGGCGCACGAGCAGCTCCGCTTCGACTACGTGGCGGCCGACGGTGCGTCCGCGGTGCGGCGGACGGAGCCGCACCGGCTGTTGCACACCGGCCGGCGCTGGTACCTGGTGGCGTGGGACCTCGACCGGGCCGACTGGCGGACGTTCCGGGTCGACCGGCTGCGGCCGCGGATCCCGACCGGGCCTCGCTTCACGCCGCGCTCACCACCTGATGTGGAGGTGAGCGCGGCGGGGATCGCTGCGGGGGGTTATCGGTACGTGGCGCGCATCGTGTTGCACGTGCCGCTTGCCGTGGCCGCCGACAGGGTGGCGCCGTCCGTCGGGACGCTGTCGGCGGAGGGTGGTGACGGCGACAGCTGCGTCCTGGTCGCGGGGTCCAACTCGCTGGACGAGATCGCGGTGTGGGTCGCGCTGTTCGGCTTCGAGTTCGAGGTGCTCGAGCCGCCGGAGCTGGTGTCGCGGGTGGCCGAGTTGGCCGGGCTGCTCTCTCGTGCCGCTGGTCGGTCCTGAGGTTCTGCGGTGGGGTCCTGACGTGGGTCGGGCCCTGCTGTTCTTCATTGTCGAGGGCGCGGCGACGCGCCTCAAGTCTGCGCGCGCCGTGGTGGGGTCGCCGCTGTGGTGGGGGCGCTGGACTTGACCCGCGCCGCCGCGCCCTCGCCTTTCACAGCACCAGGGCCCCCTCCCGGAATGGACCCGGCCCTCAGACCCGCTGGTGTTCTGTTCCGCTGGCCGCTGACGGTTGCGCTGTGGTGTTCGGCCATTGGTCTCGCTGTGGTCCAGTTCCGCCGGCCGCTCACTGTTGATCATGGAGAAGAGCGGCTTCCGAGGCCCGTTTAAGGCGCCCTTCTCCATGATCAACAAGGATCGACCACGTCATGGTGGGGTCGATCCTTGATGATCATGGGCGCGGGCGCTCGTCGTCGAGGTCGGCCTCGAGGTCGGCGATCATCGAGTCGAGCCAGGCGCCGAGGGCCTGTGGGCGCTCGGCGGGCGGGATGCCCTCGCGGCGGACGTGCTCGGCGAACTCGGTGGCCAGGCCGATGGCGTCGAGGTCGAGGTTGTGGCCGTCCCAGTCGGGCTCGGACGGATCCACTTGTTGCGACGTCGGCATGCGGTCCCCGTTCTCCGCGGCGCCCGGCGGAATTTTCCTGGACGTTACGCCGCGATACCCACAAACCGTAATGCACACACGTCACACTGGTCGCGGCCAAGATTGCCGAACGGCTCGGCAAAGATCGACGAAACGGCAGCGCGGGCAGCGTGGCCGGACGACGATGGTTCCGAGCGCGACATTCACCGGCCGAATCCGCATGCCCGCATCCGGGATGGGTATGTGCGCGTGGGGTGTTGTGTCGGTGATGAAGGGGTGGGGCCGAATGGCTGCAGGGGACATTCACACGGTGCCGCGCGGTGATCGCTGGGCGAACGTCTTCGAGGACGGCGAGCGACTGATCGTCAGCGCCGGCACCAAGGAGACGGCGGCGCGCATGGGTCGCGAGCTGGCCCGGCTGCGCGGCGTCCGCCACGTCATCCACGAGCGCGACGACCTCTCCGACCGCCCCGCACGCAGCCGCGACCTCGTCCACGGCTGAGCGCCCTTCAGGTCCTGGCCTCGTCGGGGTGCAGGGCGCCGAGGACCAGCGCGAGGCCGTACTCGAACTCGGCCGCCTGGTCGAAGTCCGGCCGCCCGGCGTACGCGACAGTGACCTCGGCGAGGTGCGGGTACTCGGCGGCCGGCAGGTCGCGCAGCAGCTGACCGGCGATCTGGTCGAGCTCGGCGGCGCCGGTGTACGGCAGGCTCAGCTCCTGCAGCACGAACCCGTAGACGTAGCTGTCGATCAGTGAGATGGCGCGCGCCGCCAGCACGGGGGAGAAGCCGCCGGCCCGCAGTGCGCCCAGGACGGCGTCGTGGTGGCGCAGCGTCGACGGGCCCGGCGTGCTGCGGGAGTCCATGAGGCCGACGGCCCAGGGGTGCCGCCGCAGAGCGGCCCGTGCCGAACCGGCCCGCGAGCGCATCGCCGCCGCCCAGTCGCCCCCCGCGCCCGGCGACGCAACCGGCAGGTCGATCTCGGCGAAGACCGCGTCGACCATGCCGTCGAGGATGTCCTCGCGCCCGGCGACGTGGTTGTAGAGCGACATCGCCTCGACGCCCAGCTGCCCGGCCACGGCGCGCATGGTGACCCCGGCCGCGCCCTTCTGGTCGGCCACCGCGACGGCGGCCGTGACCACCCGCTCCCGGTTCAGCGGGATGCGCTCCCTCATGGTGAGACCCCCACGGCTTGACCTACTTACTTTGTAAGTCTAGCGTTACTTACTAAGTAAGTCCGACGAGGGAGCAGGGACATGAGCAGTGACGGCATCCGCAGGGTCTGCGTCGTCGGCGCTTCGGGCAAGCTCGGGCAGTACCTGGTCCGGCAGGCGCTGGACCGCGGTTACGAGGTCGTCGGGGTCTGCCGTGAGCGCAGCGTCGCGAAGCTCGACGCGTTCGCCGGCCGCATCACCGTCGTGCCCGGCCCCACCAACGACCCCGCCGTGATCGGAAAGGCCGTGGCGGGGTGCGACGGCGTGCTGACGGTGCTCGTGCCGTGGGGCGTGCACCAGTACTCCTCGGGCACGGCGCAGGCGGTGCTCGACCACGCCGACCCGGGCGCGCGGCTGGTCTTCTCGTGCGGCTGGCACGTCCCGCGCGACGAGAACGACCACTACACCCGACGGTTCCGGGCGACGGTCCGCATCACCTCGCGGCTGGCCAGGCTCGCCCGCGTCATCGACGTCGACGACCAGGTCGAGGCCGCCCGGCGCATCTACGCGAGCGACCGGCGCTGGACCCTCGTCCGCGCCAGCGACCTGGAGGAGGGCGAGAGCCAGGGGCTGCCGGTCTGGCGCCGCCACGTCGGCGACCCGGTGCTCGCCAGCAACCTGACCCGGCGGGTCGACTTCGCGCTGTTCATGATCGAGGCGCTCACCGACGACTCCCTGATCCGCGAGGCGCCGGCCATCGTCGGCCGGCTGGCCCCCAGCGCCCAGGGCGCCGCGACGACGTCTCCCTAGCCGGCCACCTGGCCCCGGCCAGCAGTCGATGGGCCGCCGCCGTCGCGAGCATGGTGCCCGCCGCGACGAGCCAGAAGGTGCGAGGGCCGTGCGCGAGAGCTGCGCCCATGAGCGGCGGCCCGACGGTGAGGGCGATGCCCCAGGTGATGCCGTAGACCGAGAAGTAGGCGGCCTTGGCATCCGCCGGCGCCAGCCGCGCCACGAGCGTGGAGGCGTACCCGAGCAGCAGGCACTCGCCCAGGGCGATGACGACCGCCGAGATCGTGTAGCCGGTGAGGTCCGGGAAGGTCCCGGCGACGGCCAGGCCGGCCGCGACGAGCAGGTACCCGCAGACCATGCGCCGGTCCGGGTCGGCGTGACGGCGCAGCACTGGCTGGCCGGCCAGGATGACCAGGGCTCCCAGCGCCGCGAGCAGGCCCGCCTCGGCGGGTTCGCGACCCGCGGCCGCGAGGGCGAACGGCAGCGCCATGGGGACGGCCAGGTAAACGGTGGCGAAGGCAGTGCCGGTGACCGTGAGCGCGAGGAGGCGCCGGTCCGTCCAGGGGCGCGCCCGCGTCGACGGGTCACGGGGGTGGCGCGGTGTCGACGGCATCGCGGTGGCGATGAGCACGGCGCACGCGAGCGCCGTGGCCGCGTCGACGGCGAACAGCCAGGAGAGCCCGGCGCTGCCCACCGCCGCCGCGATCAGCCCTGCGACCAGGCCGGCCGCCGACAGCGTGACGGCGAGCAGCCCGTAGGCGGCAGGAAGGAGCGGGTCGGGTGTGACGTCGGCGATCAGGCCCTGGCTCGCCGGCTCGTAGATCTCGAAGCACAGTCCCAGCAGGACCGCCCCGGCCAGGGCGACGGCCAGGCTGGGTGCGACGGCGACGACGAGCTGGGCGCCCGCGGTCCCGCACAGGCCGATCACCACGGCTGCCTTCGACCCGGCCACCGCGACGAGGCGTCCGCCGAGCAGACGCGACACGATGGTCGCCGCCCCGAAGGCGCCGACGGCGAGGCCGGCGACACCCACGGATGCGCCGTGGTCCTGTACCAGGAGAACCGCGAGGAACGGCATCGAGAAGGCGCCGAGACGGTTGACGAATCGGGCGGCCAGCAGCACCTTCACGGTCCTCGGCAACGTCATGGGCATCGACCGTAGAGCCGGTGACTAGACTGTTCAAATGCGTTTTGACAGTCACGTGGTGGACCTGCTGACGATCGCCGCCGAGCTCGTCAACGCCCAGACCTGCGACCATGCCGGCGGCCGGCCGGCGCATGCTCCGACGGGTCCTGGCCTCCGCGACGAGCTGGGCCGGATCCTCGTGCGGGACGAAGGGCGGCCCGTCGTCGAGGACCGTGACGTGCGGGTGCTCGCCCGCTTCGCGCACGACGCACGGCGGATCTTCGAGGCGGCGGCCGACGAGGACCTCGGCTCGGCGGCGGTCGCGACCAACGCCCTGCTGTCCTGGGCTCGCCCGATGCCGAGGCTGGACCCGCACGACGACACCTGGGACATGCACTTCCACGGCCCGTCCGACCGGCTCGGCGACGGCTGGGCCGCGGGTTGCGCGGCCGCGCTCACCATGGCCCTGGGCAGCGCGGGAGTCGGACGGCTCGGCGTCTGCTCCGCACCGGTCTGTGATCGCGTCTATGTCGACCGGTCGAAGAACGGCACCCGCAGCTTCTGTGGCCTCACCTGTCAGAACCGCGTCAAGAACGCCCGGCACCGCCAGAGCCGGACGACCTAGGCGAGCAGCCGCCGCGCGGTGTGCTGGTCGGTGACCAGAACGTCGATCCAGCCGCCGCGGATCGCCCCGCGGATGGCGTCGACCTTGAGCGGCCCGCCGCCGACCCCGATGCGCCGCGGCACCTGCCGCAGCGCGTCGGCGCTGATGCCGAGCACGCGGTCGTGCAGCCCGGAGTGGACGGGGGCGCCGTCGCCGTCGAAGAAGTTCAGGCAGACGTCGCCGACGGCGCCGCCGGCGGACAGCGCATCCAGGTCCAGCGCCGGGAACGCCGGGCCGGACGGACGGCGCAGCGGTGACGTGCTCATGCTGCCGATGCCGAGCAGCACCGTCGTCAACGAGTCCCACGCCGCGACCGCGCGGGAGATGTGCGGGTCCGCCAGCAGCCCGTCGCGCACCTCCAGGGACGCCACGACGCCGGGCGCGACCAGGTAGACGGGCTCGGCGCCGGTCAGCTCGGCCAGCCGGTCGGTGAGCCGGGTCGCCTGCACCTGCACGGCCGGGTTGCCGATGGCGCCCAGTATCTGCACCACCACCTCGGCCGAGCGGGCGGGGACCGGCGCCATGGCCTCGACGACGGCGAGCAGCGAGAGCGACCGCGACGAGATGCCGATGCGGTCGCCGGGCAGCAGCGTGCTCTCGACGTACGCCGCGCCGGCCGCGCCGACGGCCCCCAGCACCGACGCCTCGTCGTCGGACTGGGTGCCGGCGATGACGACGTCGCGCAGGCCGTACCGCTCGCGCAGCGCGTACTCGAGCTCGGCGAACACGCCGGGCGGGGTGACGACGACGGTGCGGACGACGCCGAGGCTGACGGCCTCTTTGAGCAGTCGCGACACCTTGGACTGGGTGACGTGCAGGCGGGTCGCGATGTCGGGCTGGCGCAGGCCCTCGACGTGGTACATGTGCGCGACCTTGAACAGCAGGGCGAGGCGCTCGGACGGGATGCTCGGCACCGCGGCGACTCTACCGACGACGGCGGATTCAATCACTTGAGCGCTCCCGCCGTCATGCCGGCGATGAAGTACCGCTGCAGGAACAGGTACGTGACGATGACCGGCAGGCAGGTCAGCGTGACGGCGGCGGCGATGGCGGCGCGGTCGGTGTTGTACTCGCCGACGAAGAACATGATCCCCGACGCCACCGGCCGCAGGTTCTCGTGCTGGCCGTAGAGCAGCGGGATGAGGAACGCGTTCCACGTGAACATGAACTGGAACACCGCCAGCGACAGGATGCCGGGCCGGGCCAGCGGCAGCATGACGTGCCAGAACACCCGCAGTTCGCTGGCCCCGTCCACACGAGCGGCGTCGCGCAGTTCGCCGGGCAGGCCCAGGAAGAACGCCCGCATGAGGAAGACGCCGAACGGCAGCCCCAGCGCCAGCGACGGCACGATGATGCCCCAGTAGCTGCCCAGCAGCCCGAGGTCGCGCACCACGTAGTACTGGGGGATCATGATCGACTGGAACGGGACCATGACGCCCAGCAGCATCAGCACGAACAGCAGGGTCGTGATCTTCGTGCGCACCAGCGTCAGCGCGTACGCCGCCATCGACGCCAGCAGCACCACCAGCGGCACCACGAAGGCCACGTACAGGAACGTGTTGCCGAGGTAGGCGCCGAACCGGCCGGTCACGAACGCGTTGTAGTAGTTGTCCCAGTTCAGCTCCGTCGGCAGGCCGAACGGGTCGCGGCCGATGTCGGCGGAGTTGCGCAGCGAGGAGATCCAGATCCACACGAACGGGCCGACGAAGACCAGCGCGGCCCCGATGAGCGCGGCGTAGCGCAGCGCGGTCCAGCCGCCGCGCCGAGGCCGATGGGGCGACGGCGTCAGCTCGCGGTCCGCGGGTGGTGCGGTGAGTGTCGGGACGGCCATCGTCACACCTCGCTCGTTCGCTCGCGCAGCCGCACGAAGACCACGGTCACGATCAGGCAGATCATCGTCAGCACCACCGACAGCGCGGCGCCGTAGCCGACCTGGTTGTCGGCGAACGCGTTCTGGTACGTGTACGTCGCGATCAGCTGGGTGCTGTTCTGCGGCCCGCCGCGGGTCATCACCCACACCATGTCGAAGGCCTGGAAGTTGTGGATGAGCAGCAGCGACGTCACCAGCGTCACGGCGTGCGACAGCTGCGGCACGATGACGTGGCGGAAGCGCTGGACCGCGTTGGCGCCGTCGACCTTCGCGGCGTCGAGCAGCTCCGCCGACACGTTGTTGAGCGCCGCGGAGAAGATGACGAACGAGAGCCCGATCGACGCCCACACCGACGCGGCCAGGATCGCGTACACGGCGACGTCCGGGTCGCCCAGCCAGCCGCGCTGCAGCGAGTCCAGCCCGACGGCGTCGAGGATCCGGTTGAGCACGCCGAAGCTGGGATGGTAGATCCAGCCCCACACGATGCCGACGACGACGGTCGGCAGCACCTGCGGCATGAAGTAGAGCGTCCGGAACACGGCGAACCCGCGGCCCGTGCCCCAGGCCAGCAGCGCCAGCCCCAGCGAGACCGCCAGCGACGCCGCCGTCCCCAGCCCCACCCAGAGCAGGGTGTTGCGGACGCTGACGCCGAACAGCCGGTCGTCGAGCAGGTCGGCGTAATTGGCCAGCCCGACGAACGTCTTGACCGGGTTGACGCCGTCCCACTCGTGCAGCGACAGCCAGACCGACTGCACGAGCGGGACCAGCACGAACACCAGGTACAGCACGACCGCCGGGATGAGGAACGCCGCGGCCAGCCGGGCCGCCGGGCTCCACGCCCGCGGCGACCAGCGGCGTCGCCCGGGCCGCCCGCCCGCGGCCGGTGGACGCGCCGCGGGCGGGGCCGCCGGTGGCGCGGCGGTCCTGCTCACAAGCCCTCCTCCCAGGCCGCCTGGAGGTCGTCGGCCTGCTGCTGCGGCGTCTTGTCGCCGGCGATGATGGCCTGGAAGCCCTCGGTCATCATGTTGAGGAACGGCGCCGCGGCGAGGCCGTGGTTGACCTGGTAGCCGAGGTTCTTCTCGGGGTCGCCGTCGCCCGACGCGGCGGTGGCGATGCGCTGCTGCAGCTCGTTGGTGTCGTAGGCCGACGAGTCGAACTGCACCGGCGGCACCAGCTGGGCCTGCTCGACCCAGATCGCCAGCGCGTCGTCGCTGAACACGTACTCGAGGAAGTCCTGCGCGACCTCCGGCTCGTTGGCGCTGGCCGACAGCCAGAACGCGCCGCCGCTGCCGGCGGAGTAGACGCGGTGCTCGCCGTTCAGCGACGGCAGCGGCATCATGCCGAGCTCGCGGTCGGGCAGCGCCTCCGCATGCGTCCCCGTCGCCCACGAGCCGTTGACCAGCAGGAACGCCTGCTCGCCGGTCCACAGGTCGGTGGCGTCCTGGGCCTTCAGCGCGTTGACGTTCTCGCCGAACACGCCGGCCTGGTTCCAGTCGACGAACACGGTCTGGATGGCCTGGACCATCTCGGGGCTGTTCCAGGCGCCGTCGTTCTCATAGACCAGCTTGCCCAGCGCGTCGCTCTGCATGATGTTGCACGCGACCTGCGAGAACAGCCAGAACGACGTGTAGAAGTCGCCCTGCCCGTAGGCCACGGGGACGATGCCCAGGCCCTTCGCGGTCTCGGTCAGCGCCAGTAGGTCGTCGAGGGTCTCGGGGATCGTCAGGCCGTGCTGGTCGAGCAGCGACTTGTTGTACCACCAGCCGCTGACCTCGGACTCGTTCGGCAGGCCGTAGAGGACGCCGTCGAACGTGGCCTCGCGCAGCGCGAACGGCGCGATCGACGATGTCCAGCCGGCCTGCTCCGCGATGTCGTCGAGCGGCGCCAGCAGCCCGGCGTCGACGAGGATGCCGGCGTTGCCCTTGCCGACGGAGTAGTAGACGAGGTCGGGGCCGTCGCCGGACGCCATGGCCGTCTTCGCCAGCGCGGTGAGCTGGTCGTACTGGACGATGTTGCGGTCGACGGTGACGCCGTCGTTGGCCGCCGAGAAGGCCTCGTTGATCGCGTCGAACGAGGTGTTCACGGGCTCGGTGGTGAACGAGTCCCAGACGGACAGCGTCGACTCGCCTTCGGCGGCCTGCTCCTGCCGGCCGAAGCCGCAGCCGCTGAGGGCGAGGCCGAGGCCGCCGGCCACGGTGGCGCCGAGGAAGGAGCGCCGCGAGAGGTGGGTGCTGGTCATGGGGAGTCTCCCTTGACTCGACGGGGGTCGGGTGGCGTGTGGGGCGCCGGGGTCAGGCGCGGGGGGCGAGATGCAGGGTTTCCGCGACGCGCCGGACACCGAGCTCCGGACTCGTCAGGACGGGGACGCCGCCGGTGTCCAGGCCCGCGGCCGCACCGGCCATGGACGCCTGGGCGAGGACGACGACGTCGTGACGTGCGGTCTGCGCGAGGACGGCCGCGGCGACGAGGGAGTCGTGCGTCGCGCGGTCGCCCGAGCTGACGGCCGCGAACGCGCCCTCGACCAGGACCTCGTCGAGGTCGATCTCCACGCCCAGGAGCGCCGCCCGCTCGCGCAGCAGCGCGGCGGTCGGGGCGAGGGTGGTCGGCAGGGTCGCGACGACGGCGACGGACCGGCCGGCCTCGACGGCGCGGTCGGCCATGGCCTCGTCGATCCGCAGCACCGGGATGCCCAGCTCCTGCTGGAGCGCCACGGCGAAGCCGGAGATCGAGGAGCACGAGAACACCAGCGCCTCGGAGCCGGCGGCGACCGCCGTCCGCCCGAGCGCGCTCAGCCGGCCGGCGACGTCGCGGCCCTCGGGATCGGCGCCGAGGTCCGCGACGATCTTGTCGTCCAGCAGGTGCTGGACCTCGACGCCGGGCAGGTGGGTGGCCGCCAGCTCGGCGAACACCGGGATCACGACGGCCCCGGTGTGCAGGAACGAGATCCGCGTCATGGCTGCTTCCTCCGGAAGTGGGTGAGCTGGGTCAGTGCAGGAGCGGGAGCCAGACGGACATCTCGCCGGGGCCGCGGTTCCCCCAGACGGCGTACGGGACGAGCGTGACGTCGACGGGTCGAGGCGCGGTGTCGCCGAGGTCGGCGAAGAGCCGCCCGTCGGGGACGGAGACCGGGATCGTCGCCGCCCGGCCCTCGAGCAGCACGTGCCCGGCGAACTGCCCGTCGCCGGCCCGCTCGGTCAGAACGGCGTCGCGGGGCAGGTACACCGTCTCGATGCCGGTGCCGGCGGGAAGGTCGGCGGTCTCGACGCAGTAGACGACCGGCCCGCGGGCGACGGCGACCTGGTTGGTCGCCTCTTCCACGAAGTGGTGCGCCGCGACCAGGCGGGGCCGGATCGGCAGCTCGACCACGATGGTGTTCGCGGTCCACGTGCGGTCGATGACGGCGTACCCGTGCTCGACGGCGTCGGCGGGCTCGCCGTCGACGCTCACCCGGGCGCCGGGCGCCCAGCCGGGGATCCGCACCCGGATCGCCCCGCTCACCGGCGCCGACGCGCGGACGTCGAGGCGCACCGTCCCCTCGGCCGGGTACTCCGTGGTCTGCTCGACGGTCACGTCGACGCCGTCGAGCCGCGCGGTGACGGTGCCGGCGACGTATTGGTGCACCCACAGGTCCCGCTCGCCCTGCGAGGCGACGTAGTAGGGCAGCTCGGCGATGAACCGGGCCACGTTCGGCGGACAGCAGAAGCATGCCGTCATGAACTCCTGGCGGACCCGCTGCTCCGACGGCGGCGGCGTGCTGTCGGTGGGGTTGCCGGCCCGGCGCAGCGCGTACGGCAGCGCGCGGACCTGGCGCAGCGGGTTGGTGTAGAAGTACGTCTTGCCGTCCAGGCCGATCATGGCCGGCAGGGCGTTGTAGAGGACCCGCTCGATCTCGTCGGCGTACTTCGCGTCGCCGGTGAGCGCGAGCATCCGCCAGGCCCACATGATGAGGCCCAGCGACGCGCACGACTCGTTGTACGCCGTCGTGTGCGGCAGCTGGTAGGCGCGGCCGTAGGCCTGGTGCACGCGGGTGACGGACCAGAAGTCCTGCGCGCCGTCGGGGGAGGCGCCGTCGTACAGCGCCCCGCACCCGCCCGTGAGGTAGATCTTCGTGCCGACGAGGTCGTCCCACATGCTTTCCAGGGCGGTGCGCATCTCGGCGTCGCCGGTCTCGAGGACGTAGTCGGCCATGCCCGCGTACAGGTAGTTGGCCCGGACGGAGTGGCCGACGGCCTTGCGCTGGTCGCGCACCGGCAGCACGTCCTGGTTGTCGTCGCTGCCCTCGCGGCCCTTGCCGCCGTGCAGGTCCAGCAGCGCACCGGCGAGGTCGAGGTACTGCCGGTCACCGGTGGCGCGGTAGACCTCGACCAGGCCCATGTAGTGCGACGGGCAGATGTTGCAGTCGGCGAGCGTCGCGGGGTCGGCGTCGAGCACCGAGCGCAGGTAGCCGGCCACGTTGGTCGCCAGCGTCAGGTAGGCGTCGTCGCCGGTCATCCGGTGGTGGACGCAGGCCAGCGTCATGAGGTGGCCGAAGTTGTAGGTCTCGAAGTCCATCCGCCGCTGCAGCGGGCGCAGGTCGCCGCCGGTGCGCTCGGAGATCGTGGTCTTCGTATGGACGTAGCCGTCGTCCTGCTGGGCGGCGGCGATCGCCTTCGCGGCCCGGCGGATCCAGTCCGAGAACGGCGACTCGCCGCCGGCCTCGCCGTCGACCACGACCGCCGCCTCGAGCCACTTGTAGAGGTCGCCGTCCATGAACGGCGGGCCGACGTGCGTGCCCTCGACCTCGCCCGCGGCCACGAGGAAGTTCTCGTAGGCGTGGGCGATGTCCGCGTCGAACATGATCTCGCCCATGGTCGGGATCGTGACGGCGAGCGCCTGGTCGCGCAGCCGGGCGAGCGGGCCGCCGCCGGTGATCGCCGCCGACCGCGGCCGGAGCGAGGTCATCGTCGCGAAGGGACTGCTGCTGGTGTCGGTGAGCATCCGTGTCCTTCAGAGTCGTCGGGGCCGGGCGGTGCGGACGTCGTCGAACAGGTCGTCGTGGCCCTGCTGGCCGCCCTTGAGGACGACCTCGACGGGCCGGTCGAACGGGGCTCCGCTCGCGTGGCAGAGGGCGACGTTGCCCCAGGGCAGCGCGGCGACCGCCAGGGAGTCGGCGCCGAGCCGGCGCAGCACGTTGCCGGAGGTGTCGCCGCCGCAGACGATCAGCCGGGTGCGCGGGTCGCGGGCCAGGCAGGCGGCGCCGATGCGGGCCAGCCGCTCCTCGATCTCGCTGCTGGTGGCCGTTCCCGTGCCGGGCGTCGCGGGCCGGGTGGTGTGCACGACGACGTCGTCTCCGGCGGCGTGCAGGGCGACGGCCTCGTCGACGGCGCCGGGCGTGAGCAGGTGGACGGTCGTCCAGCCGGCCCGCTCGGCCGCCACCACCTGCGCGGCCGTGCGCGGCGAGCCGCTGCCGCTCAGCACCAGCGTGGGACCGGGCGACGGCGTCGTGCTCGTGGGTGGGGGCGTGGCCGCGCGGCCGAGCGCCCGGCCGATGCCGAGGCTCAGTCCGCCGGCGCCGAGCACGAACGGGGAGTCGCCCGCGAGGACGGCCCGGCCGATCAGCTCGAGATGCTCGTCGGTGAACCCGTCGCAGACGACGGCGGCATCGTCGCTCTCCTGCCAGAAGCGGGCGACGGCGTCCGCTCCGGCCTCGTACGCGGTCCAGGGCAGCGACCCGACCGGCAGCGCCGTCTGCGCGCCGAGGTGCCGGGCGAGGTCGGACTCCGTCATCGGCGTCACCGGATGGGTCGACATGGTCGGCTGCCGGTCCAGCCGGTATACCCGCTCGCCGTCGCGGGCGAAGTGGTGGCCGAAGACGGTGTAGCGGCCGAAGTCGGGCTGGGCGAACAGCGCCGGGACGGTCGCCGGGCCGAACACGTCGCGGGCGATCTCGAGGACCCGGCCCAGGCTCCCCACGGACGGCGAGGAGTCCGCCGTCGAGCAGGCCTTGTACTGCACGACCGGGACGCGCAGGTCGCGCAGCAGCACGAGCGCGGGCCGCACCTCGGCCTCCAGCTCAGCCGTCGGCAGAGACCGCGCGACACCTGCGATGCCCACCACGTCCGGGTCCCCGCCCAGCGCGCCTTTCACGCCGTCGGCCGAGGTCACCAGGACGCCGTCGCACCCGGCCCGGCGGAACTGGACCAGCGCGTCGACAGAGCCGGTGAAGTCGTCGCCGTAGAAGCCGGCCGCGGTCATGGCCTCGCCCCGAACTGGGCGAGCGACGCCGCCAGCGCGGGGGAGCGCTCGGCCCGGTCGGCCAGCGCCTCGCCGGTGACCGCGGCGTCCCACGCGTCGCGCATGGCCGTGACCCCGGCGCCGGAGCCGCCCGGGTGCGCGTGGATGCCGCCGCCGGCCAGCACCAGCAGGTCGCCGGGGTCGCCGACCCGCGCGTACGTGACGTCGGCGATGGCCGGCGTCTGGCCCGACGAGAGCACCGGCACGACGTGGTAGCCGCCGAGCAGTGGGGCGCGCACGTCGGTGATGGACGCGACGACCTCGTCGTCGGTCTCGTAGAACTTGTTCGCGATGCCGTTGGTGTGCAGGTGGTCGACGCCGACGAGGCGGGCCAGCTTCTGGAACACTCGGAACGCGATGCCCAGCTGCGGCGACCGGGCGAACGCGCCGAACATCGCCCGGTGCCCGTGGATGGGCAGCTCGGACCGCTCGCGCAGGTACTGCACCCCGGCGAAGCCGACGGAGTTGATGACGATCATGACGCAGCTACCGCCCGCGGCCCGGACGAGGTCGTGGTTGCGGGCGAGGTTCGAGATGTCGTCGGTGATGTTGAACGCGTACATCGGCATGACGCCGGTGCGGTCGGCGGTGCGCTTGAGCACGTCCATGACGACGCTGACCCGCTCGGCCAGCGGGAACCCCGGCGGGTTGCCCTGCAGCTCATCGTCCTTGATGAAGTCGATGCCGGCCAGCGCCAGCTCCTCGACCAGCTCGGCCAGTTCCTCGGGGCCGAGGCCGATGCTCGGCTTGACGATGGTGCCGATGAGCGGACCCCGGTCGCCGCTCTTGCCGACGAGCCGCTTGGTGCCGTCGACACCGAAGGCCGGGCCGGCGTAGACGGAGCCGAAGACGTCGGGGACGTCGAGGTCGACCAGCCGCAGCTCGCCCAGCTCGCGCAGCTCGAACAGGTTGCCGGCGACGGCGGCGAGCAGGTTGGGCACCGACGGGCCGAAGTTGACGACCGGGAACTCGACGACGATGCGGGAGCGGCGGGCCGCGGACCAGTCGCCGACGGCGCCGGGGAGCGGCGGGCGGCCGCTGAGCGGCAGCTCCTCGATGGACCGGACGGTGGCGGCGTGCCGGGCCTTCAGCTCACCGGTCTCGCGCGCCACGGCGACGAACGTGCCGCTGGACTGCTCGCCGGCGATGACGGCGGCCGCCTTCTCCAGGGGGAGCGCGGTCGCGATCTCGTACGTCGCCAGGACGTTCACCGTCACGCTGCCTCCATTGGCACATCTCAGATGGTGCATATCTATGCGCAAGCGCATGTTCGTGCAGTGACCATACAGTCGGGCCAGGGCTCGCGCAAGTGGTCAGACCATAGGAGTAGGTTCGCTCTCGTGACCTCCGTCATCGACCTCGACGCACTGCGTGCCGCGGTGGGATCCGCCCAGGTCAGCGAGCGCATCGCCGACCGAGCGCGGATGGCCCACGACGCCTCGCACTATCTGCTCACGCCGGCCGCGGTGGTGACGCCGTCGTCCGTGCCCGAGGTGGCCGCGCTGCTCGCGACCGCGCACCGCGACGGTGTGCCGCTGACGTTCCGCTCGGGCGGGACCAGCCTGTCCGGGCAGGCCGGCACCGACGCCGTCCTCGTCGACACCCGCCGGCACTTCGGTGGCGTGACGGTGCTCGACGACGGCGCGCGGGTGCGGGCCGAGCCGGGCGCCGTCGTGCGCCGGGTCAACGCCGCGCTGGCGCCGTATCGCCGCCGGCTCGGGCCCGACCCGGCCAGCGAGGCCGCCTGCACGGTGGGCGGCGTGGTCGCGAACAACTCCTCCGGCATGACCAGCTCGACGACGGCGACGGCGTACCGCACGCTGGCCGGGCTCGAGCTGGTGCTGCCCAGCGGGACCTACCTCGACACCGCAGCGCCCGAGGCCGACGGGCGCCTGGCGGCGCTGGAACCGGCGCTGCACGCGGGACTGGCGCGGTTGCGTGACCGGCTGCGTGCCGACACCGTGCTGCGCGGGCGCATCGAGCACCAGTTCTCGATGAAGAACACCATGGGCTACGGCCTCAACGCCTTCCTCGACCACGACACCCCGGCCGACATCCTGGCCCACCTGGTGGTCGGGTCCGAGGGGACGCTGGCGTTCGTCGCGTCGGCGACGTTCGACACGCTGCCGGTGCTGCCGCACGTCGCGACGGCACTGCTGGTGTTCGACGGCATCGACGCCGCCGTCGACGCGCTGCCCGCGCTGGTCGGGGCCGGAGCGGTCGCCGTCGAGCTGATGGACGCGACGTCGCTGCGGGTGGCCGCCGCCGACCCGGGTGCGCCCGCGGTCATCCGGTCGCTGCGCATCGAGCAGCACACGGCGCTGCTGGTCGAGGTGGCGGCGGCGTCCGATGTGGAGCTGGCGGCGATGGCGGCCGGCGTCGGCGCCGTCGTCGACCGGCTGCCGCTCAGCGTGCCGGGCGGCCTGTCCTCCGACGCGGGCGAGCGGGCCGCCGCCTGGCACGTGCGCAAGGACCTGTACGCGACGGTGGCCGGTGCCAGGCCGCAGGGGACGACGGCGCTGCTCGAGGACATCGTCGTGCCGGCTGCGTCCCTGGGGCCGGCCGTGCGCGACCTGCAGACGCTGTTCGACCGGTACGCCTACGGCGACGCCGTCATCTTCGGGCACGCGCGCGACGCGAACCTGCACTTCATGATCACGCCGCGGCTCGACGACCCGCGCGAGCTGGACGCCTACGCCGCCTTCACCGAGGACCTCGTCGACCTCGTACTCGGCGCCGACGGCTCGCTCAAGGCCGAGCACGGCACCGGGCGCATCATGGCGCCGTACGTCCGCCGGCAGTACGGCGAGGAGCTGTACGCCGTCATGCGCGAGGTGAAGGCGCTGTGCGACCCGCGCGGCGTGCTGGCGCCCGGGGTCGTGCTCGACGAGGACTCGCAGGCGCACCTGCGCCACCTCAAGACCGTGCCGCCGGTCGACCCCGCGCTCGACACCTGTGTCGACTGCGGCTACTGCGAGCCGGTGTGCCCGTCGCGCGGGGTCACGACGACGCCGCGACAGCGGATCGCGCTGCTGCGCGAGATCGCGGTGGCGCCGCCCGCGGTGCGCGCGGAGCTGGAGAAGGAGTACGAGTACCTCGCCGTGCAGACCTGCGCGGCGGACTCGCTCTGCGTCACCGCGTGCCCCGTGAAGATCGACACCGGGCAGGCGATGAAGGCCCGGCGGGCCGACGGGTTGGGGCCGGTGGCGCAGAAGGCCGGCTCCGTCGCCGCTCGGCACTGGGGTGTCGGCGTGGGTGCGGCGCGGGCCGGGCTTCGGGTCGCCTCGGCGCTGCCCGACTCCGTGGTGTCCGGGGCGTCGTCGCTGGCCAGGGCCGTGCTGGGGACGGAGTGGATCCCGTCGGCGGACGGTGGGCTGCCGGGGCCGGGCCGGCCCCGACCGTCGGTGTCCGTGGGCGCCGGCCCGTCGTCGGCGGCCGAGGTGGTGTTCTTCCCGGCCTGCATCGGGGCGCTGTTCGCGCCCGAGGGCGACGGCGAGGGCGCGACCGCGGCGTTCCTGGCGTTGGCGAAGCGGGCCGGCGTGGCGGTGGCCATCGCCGCCCGGACGCCGTCGCTGTGCTGCGGCACCCCGTGGTCGTCGAAAGGGCTGAAGGCAGGCGCGGCGGTCATGGCGCAGCAGGTGTTCGACGCGCTCTGGCCGCTGACCGCCGGCGGCTCGCTGCCGGTCGTCGCCGACGCCTCGTCCTGCTCGCACGGACTGGCCGGGCTGGCGTCGCTCCTGCCGTCGCCGGACGCGGAACGGTGGGCGCGGGTGCGCGTGGTGGACGTGGTCTCGTTCGTGCGGGCGGAGGTGCTGCCGCGGCTCGGGCCGGTGGCTCCGGACCGGCTGATCGATCGGCTGGTGCTGCACCCGACGTGCGCCAGCGTCCACCTCGGTGAGGTCGACGACCTCGTGGCGCTGGGCAGCGCCGTCGCGCGCGAGGCCGTCGTGCCCTCGAACTGGGGCTGCTGCGGCTTCGCCGGCGACCGCGGACTGCTGCACCCCGAGCTCACCCGCGCCGCCACGGAGGCCGAAGCCGGCACCGTCGCCGCCGCCGGGGAGGCCGACCAGTACGCCTCCTGCAACCGCACGTGCGAGCTGGGGATGACGCGGGCGACGGGCAGGCCCTACCGCCACGTCCTCGAGCTGCTCGAGGAAGCGACCCGCCCGAAGCGCAACTCGGGGAAGTGAGCGCCGGTGCCGACGGTGCGCGGGCGGGCCAGCTCGGCCCAGAGGAGCTCGCGGCTGCGGTCGGCCTGATCGGGGTCGGCGTCGCCGAACGAGTGCCACGTCGGCTCGGCCAGCTGGACCGGGCAGGTGATGGCGTCGCCGACGAGGATCGCGCGGTCGCCGCCGCCGGAGACGACGACCGCGAGGTGGCCGGGCGTGTGCCCCGGCGTCGCGACGACGTCGACCCCCGGCGCGATGGTGTGGTCGCCGTCGACGGTCTCGGCGTCGGTCGTGCCGGCGCGGAGGCCGGCCCGGACGTGATCGGCCAGCTCACCGTCGTCCTCGCCGGCGCCGAACCACACCGTCGCGGCCGGGAACACCGTCCGGCCGTCGTGGTCGAACAGCCACCCGACGTGGTCGGAGTGCAGGTGCGTGCAGACGACGTCGGTGACGTCCTCGGGTCGCGTGCCCGACGCCAGCAGCGCCGTCGGCAGCTGGCCGCCGACCAGCGCCATGCCGTCGGGCAGCTCCGTCCGCGCCGGGCCGAGGCCCGCGTCGACCAGCACCACGCGGTCGCCGGTGCGGACGAGGAAACAGCCGATCGGCAGCCAGGCGACGCCGTCGGGGCCGAAAGGGGCGGGCGGCGGATCGGGGACCGGGCCGCGGGTGAAGTACGCGGGCCGGGCGACGAAGGTGCCGTCGGACATCGGCAGCAGTTCGAGGTCGCCGATCCGCATCGCGCCTCCCGTCGTCAGCCTTGCTGGTCTGCCTGGGTCGCCGTCCGGACGAAGCTCGCCAGCTCCGCGGCCATGGGGGCCGGCTCCCAGCTGTGGAACGCGCCGGGCATCTCCTTCTTGACGCTACCCGGAACGGCGGCCAGCACGGAGGCGGCGGCGACGTGCATCTCGTCGAACGTCTCGGTGCCCAGCAGGTACTCGACCGGCACCCTGACGTCGGCGAACACCTCGGCGTGCGGGCCGGAGTCGGCCCACACCAGCGACTCGCCGTCGGCGCGGTAGCTCACGACCATGGCGACGAACTGCGGGTACATGGGGTCCTTGCGCGACTCCTCGAGCCAGACCGGCGGCATGTCCTTCATGTAGTGCGCCAGCGCGCCCTCGAGGTCGCCGGCGTCCATGCGGCGCTCGACCTCGCCGATCCACTCCGCGACGGTGCCGACGGGAGCGATGGGCGCCTCCCACAGTGCGAGCGCGGTGACGGGGAGGCCCTGTGCGGCGGCGGCCAGCGAGATGGAGCAGCCCGACGAGTGCCCGCACAGCGCGGCGCTGCCGCCGAGGACGTCCATGAGGGCGCGGAGGGCGGCGAGCTCGCGGTCGAGGCCGATGGGTGCGGTGCCGCCGTCGTCGCCGGGGATGCTCTCGCCGCGGCCGATGCGGTCGTAGACGACGGTGGCGACTCCCTGCTTGGCGGCCAGCTCGGCGGTCTCGGTGGTGATGGGGTCGATGGCGCGGAACGGGCCGGCGCCGGCGACGAAGATCAGGCCGGGGCCGTCGCCGTAGCGGTCGAAGGCGATGCGGTCGCCCAGGTCGGTGGTGAGGAACTCGGTCATGACGGGGTGCTCCTTCGTGTGCGTGTCGTCAGCGCTGCCGCAGCGAGATGGCGACGTCGTCGCCGGGGCCCTTGCCGATCGCCTTCCGCAGTGCGGCCTTGACGGGGAGGATGTGCGTCCCGTCGCCCATCGGCAGGATGGTCGTCTCGAACGGCTCGCCGTCCATGTGCCCGGCGACCTTCACCGGCTTGCGGGTGCCGAAGATCTCGGCCGAGTTCGCCACGACGACCACCACCCAGCCGCCCGGCTCGACGTCGCCCTGCGTGAGGGTGGCGGTGAATTCTGTAGCAGTGGAGGACATGGATCTCACCTCGGCTTACGCTCATACTGGACCGTCCAGTATGGCCAGACTAGACTGTCCAGTATGATGACGTCAACAGGTGGCGTCGGAAGGGGAGAGCGATGGCGGAGGCGGGCGCCCGGCCTTGGGCGCGGTCCGACGAGAAGCACCTGGCGATCGTCCGCGCGGCCCGCGAGGTGTTCCTGAGCAACGGGTACCTCGGCACGAACATGGACCTCATCGCGTCCCGGTCCGGGGTGTCGAAGCAGACGGTCTACACGCACTTCGGCAACAAGGAGGCGCTGTTCCTCGAGATCGTCGGCTCCATGACGGGCGACGCCGGCGACCTCGTCCACCACGACCGCCCCGAGCTCGGCGCCGACGAGGACCTCGAGGCGTTCCTGGTCGCGTTCGCCCAGCGCCAGCTGCTCGTCGTCATGACACCCGACCTGCTGCAGCTGCGCCGGCTCGTCATCGGCGAGGTCGGCCGGTTCCCCGAGCTGGCCAGGGTGCTCTACGAGCGCGGCCCGCAGCGGGCCATGGACGAGATCCGGGCGATGTTCGAGCGACTCCGCGACGCCGGCCGCCTGGCCGTCGACGACCCCGCGGCGGCGGCCGAGTGGTTCAACTGGCTGGTCATGGCGGCGCCGCTGAACCGCGCCATGATGCTCGGCGACGACGCCGTCCCACCCGAGGACGACCTGCGCCGCCACGTCGAGGAGGCGGTCCGGATCTTCCTCGCCGCCTTCCCTCCGCCGCACTAGATTGCGGCTCGCGTCGCCAAGGCCTAGTCGAAGGTCACCTTCGTCAGGTCCTCCGAGATCTGCCAGACGCGGGCCGCGGTCTCGGTGTCGCGCAGTCGGCTGTAGAGGCGCTGCTCCGCGGGCGGTCCGCTGAGGTGACCGAGCCCGCTGGGTCCGTAGAAGCGCCCGCCCTCGGCGTCCGGTGAGGTCGCGGCGTGCAGCGCGGGCAGCAGCGCCGTCTCGGGGGTGCCGAGCAGGATGCCGTGCCGGGACAGCCAGCGGATGAGCCGCACGTCCCGGGTGTCCTGGTCGCGGCCGAGCTCGGGGCGGGCGGCGAGCAGGTTCGTCGGGGCGACGCCCGGGTGGGAGAGGTTGCTGGTGATGCCCCATCCGCGGGCCCGGCTGCGCCGGTCGAGCTCGAGGCCGAAGTACCCGAAGGCGATCTTGGACTGGCTGTAGGCGCGCGCCGGGTGGTACGAGCGCTCCCAGTCGAGGTCGTCCCAGTTGATGGCGTTGCGGTTCGCCGCGATGCTGATCTGCGACGTCACCCGGGCACGGCCGGCGCGCAGCAGCGACAGCAGGTGGCCGGCGAGGGCGAAGTGGCCCAGATGGTTGGTGCCGAACTGCAGCTCGAACCCGTCGGCCGTGGACTGGCGGGTGGGCGGGGTCATGACGCCGGCGTTGTTGACGAGGACGTGGATCGGGCGGCCCTCGGCGCGCAGGGTCTCGCCCAGCGCGGCCACGGACGCCAGCGACGACAGGTCCAGGTCGCGGAGCGAGACGTCCGCCCGCGGGTGCCGCTCGCGGATCGCCGCGATCGCCGCCGCGCCCTTCCGCGGGTTGCGGACGGGCAGGACGACCTCGGCGCCGGCCGCGGCGAGCCGCGTCGCGAGCTCCAGCCCGATGCCGTCGCTGGCTCCGGTGACGACGGCGCGGGTGCCGGTGAGGTCGGGGACGGTGATGTCGGGGTGACGGCGTCGCATGGGGTTCTCCTCGTGGTCGGGTCACCTCGAGACTGCGGCGGTCGCGGGACGGCTACCACGGCCCGCTCATCCGGGGATCGGCGATCCGTGGCTACGGGTGCGGGCCCGGCGGTAGAAACGAAGCACCAGACGAGGGGAGACGCACATCGTGATCGATCGGGCCGGGCTGGCCGAGTTCCTCCGGCGCCGCCGCGAGGTCCTCCAACCCGAGGACGTCGGCATGCCGCGCGGGCGGCGCCGCCGGACCGCGGGGCTGCGGCGCGAGGAGGTGGCCGTCCTCTGCCACATGTCGACCGACTACTACTCGCGGCTCGAGCGCGAGCGCGGCCCGCAGCCGTCGGAGCAGATGATCGCCTCGATCGCGCAGGGCCTGCACCTCTCCCTCGACGAGCGCGACCACCTGTTCCGCCTCGCCGGCCACAATCCGCCGGCCCGGGGCGCCGTCAGCGAGCACATCAGCCCCGGCCTGCTGCGCATCCTCGACCGCCTCGACGACACGCCCGCCGAGATCATCACCGAGCTCGGCGAGACGCTGCGCCAGAGCCCGCTCGGCATCGCCCTCACCGGCGACTCGACCCGGTTCACCGGCCCGGCCCGCAGCCTCGGCTACCGCTGGTTCACCGACCCCGGCGCCCGGGCGGCCTACCCCGAGGAGGACCGCCGGCACCTCTCCCGGGTCTACGCCTCCGGCCTGCGCGAGATCGTCACCCTCCGCGGCCCGGCGTCGCGCGCGGCCCAGCTCGCCGAGCTGCTGCTGCCGCGGAGCGAGGAGTTCCGCACTCTGTGGGACGGGCACGAGGTCGGCATCCGCCCCGGCGAGTTCAAGCGCTTCCTCCACCCCGAGGTGGGCCTGCTGGAACTGCACTGCCAGACGCTGCTCGACCCCGACCAGTCGCACCGCCTGCTCGTCTACACGGCCGCGCCGGGCAGCGAGAGCCACGACCGCCTGCGGCTGCTCTCCGTCATCGGCCCGGTCGCCTCTCGAGTTCCGTGATCAGTCCCGTCGTGTGGCTCGGGTGAGCGGGTGAACGGTGTGGGATCGCTGCGCCGACGATGTGAGATCACTGTCGCGGACGCGACAGTGATGGCGCAGCGTTTCAGCAGCGATGCCACGGCGATCGCTGCATGGTGACCCGGAACGGCCCGTCGCGCCGGCGTGTCGTCGGCTCGGCCACGGTGTGGCGACGCTGCACCCGGTGGGTGGGCGAACTGTCGCCCTGGCAACAGCACCGCCACCCACGTCCGGCAGCACCGCCACACCGTCGACGCCTCGCCCGCACCGCCGGATCGCGGAGCACGCGGCAGGCACGCGCCCTCGCGTCGGGTCGAGGAGCCCTTTCCCCACACGTACGAAGAGGTCGATGATCATTGGCCGCCGCCGGCCTCGGTGGGCAGGGTCGTCCTCGATGTCGAGAGCCGGCCTCTGCGAGTCTCGAGGACGATTCTTGCCATCGAGGATGCCCACGGCCTGCGCCGCCACCGCCCACGTCACGACGTGAGACCAGCCCGCCCGCCGATCGGGGTGCGGCCGAGCAGGATCCACGTGCAGACGATGACCAGTCCCGGCCCGGCCGCGATGGCGGCCAGCCCGACGACCCCCGTCAGCACGTAGGCGACCGCCACGAGAACGACCAGGACCAGCGCGATCGTGCCGGGGATCCGCGAGACGGCGCGGTCGGCCCAGGCGAGCCAGCCGATGCCGGCCAGCGAGACCAGCACGCCGTACCAGGGGATGTACGGGCCGAAGTCGGTCAGCATGAAGTACACGTACAGGCCGTTCTCGTCGAAGTAGTCGGCCTCGTTCCCGCCGGGGCCGTAGTTGCCGAGCGCGCCCTTCCACGCGTAGCCGAAGGTCAGGCCGGCGGCCGCGACGACCAGGCCGGCGCTGACCACGCGCGCGGCGACCGAGCGCGGCAGTGCCGGCTCGACGTGGGTGCGCCACGCGGCGTGGAACACCAGCAGCGCGGCGACGGCGGCGAAGCCGACCAGGAAGCCGGCGTAGTTGCCGAAGCGGTCGATGTCGGCCATGTCGGCGGGCGAGACGAGGTAGTCGCGGCCGTCGGCCATGGCGTCCTTCTCGCCCTGCGGCCGGACGTCGAGCAGGGCGGTCGCCGCGAAGCCGAGCACTCCGGCGGCGATGCCCCAGACCAGCCAGGCGCGCTCGCGCAGCGGCGACCGGGCCGGCGCCGCGGCCGGGGCGATGGTGGGCAGTCCGTGCGTCATGGTGTGTTCCCCCCGTGGGACGGGACGGCGCGATCCGCCGTCGAGACAATTGGTCACCCTAGCAGGGTGGTGAATTTGCTGCGACCGCCGTGAGGAACCCCCGCAAGCTATGGTTAGGCTGGCCTGAGTTAGGGTCGCCTGCATGAGACTGACCGCGCGTTCGTCCCGGTTCGTCACCGTCGCGCTGGCCCTGGCGCTGGCCGCCGGTCTGACCGCCTGTGGCGGCGACGACTCCGCGCCCGCGTCCGGAAGCGAGATTGCAGGCGAGACCGGCGACGGCGCCCAGGCGATCACCGTCGACCACATGTTCGGCAGCACCGAGGTCACCGGCGTCCCACAGCGGGTCGTCACCATCGACCTGCAGTGGACCGACGTCATGCTGGCCATGGGCGTCGAGCCGGTCGGGTACTCCGTCGACTCGTTCATGCCCGAGACCGGGGTGCCGTGGCAGGACCTGCCGGCCGACGCTGTCGGCCTGCCGCTCGACGACGGCCCGCCCATCGAGCAGATCGCCGAGCTGCAGCCCGACCTCATCGTCGGCAGCTACTCGATCGCCGACGAGGGCGTGTACGACCAGCTCTCCGGTATCGCGCCGACCATCGCGGGGCTCGACGCGCAGCAGGTGACGCCGTGGCAGGACCTGCTCCGGACGGCGGGGGAGATCCTCGGCGAGCCGGACCGCGCCGAGGAGATCATCGCCGACGTCGACGGCGAGGTCGACGCCGTCGCCGCGGACCTGCCGGGCCTCGAGGGCAAGACGTTCACGCTGGCGCAGTACATCGTCGGCGACTCGATCTACGCCGTCGCCGACGAGCAGGACGGCTCGAGCGTGTTCTTCCAGCAGCTCGGCATGACGATGTACGGGCCGGTCAAGGACGAGGGCGAGTCGTCCGGCGACACCCGGATCATCGTCAGCACCGAGCGGTCGGACCTGCTGCAGGCCGACCTGCTGGCGTTCCTCGTCAACGGCGGCGACGAGAGCGACCTCGCCGACATCCCCGGCTTCGACCAGCTGCCCGGCACGGTCGCGGTGCTCGACTACCCGACGATCGTCGGGCTGAACACGCCGTCGCCGCTGTCGCTGCCGTACTCGCTCGAGCAGCTGCGGCCGTACCTCGAGGAGGCGTCCGGCGGTCCCGGTGCGGGGTGACGGCGCGCGCCCGGCGCCGCGGGTGCGCGGCGTCCGGCTGAGCTACAGCGAGCTGCGGGTGGCCGGCTGCGAGCTGGTGACGCCGCGGATGCGCCGCATCGTGTTCGACGGCGACGGCCTGGCCGCGTTCACGCCGGTGGCGCCGGACCAGCAGGTCAAGCTGTTCTTCGCTCGCGACGGCGGCGCGCCCGAGGTGCCCGATCCGCCGGCCGCGCTCGACGACGTCGCCGGCTGGTACCAGCGCTACCTCGCCTTGCCCGACGACCGGCGGCCGTGGATGCGCACCTACCCGATCCGCCGGCACCTGCCGGACGAGCGGCGCGTGGTCGTCGACTTCGTGCTGCACGGCGACGGTGACGGCGGGCATGGCGGGCACGACGGACCGGCGACGGCGTGGGCGGCCGGCGCCCGGCCGGGTGACGTCATCGGGCTGTACGGACCGTCGGTGAGCCACGTCCGCACGCCCGGCGCGCACGACTGGAAGCTCTTCGTCGGCGACGAGACGGCGCTGCCCGCGATCAGCGCCTGGCTGGAGTCGCTCGGGCCGGACGATCACGCCGTCGTCGTCGCCGAGGTCGCCGGCGCGTCGGAGGAGCAGGCGCTGGACTCCGCGGCGTCGGTCTCGGTCACGTGGCTGCACCGCGACGGCGTCCCGGCCGGCCGGTCCGGGCTGCTGCTCGGCGCCGTCCGCGCGATGTCATGGCCCGGCGGCGACGTGTTCGCCTGGGTGGCCGGCGAGGCGTCCGTCGTGCGCGAGATCCGCCGGCACCTGGTCGGGGAGCGCGGCCTGGACCGGACGGCGGTGACGTTCGCGGGCTACTGGCGCACGCACCTCGCCCAGGACGCCGCGCCGACGGCCGAGGAGCTGGCCGACTACGCCGACGACGTCGGCTCGGGCTGATCACTCCGCTCGCGGTCGCGATCGGAGCCGAGGTCGCCGACGGTGTCGCGGTCGCGATCGGAGGGTGTCGGTGCCTGCCCGTAGGGTGGGGACCCTCCCTCACGGGGCGGGGTACGGCCAACGCCGGCGCGGCCGACGGCGGCCCGGTGTGCACGCACCACGGCGACAGCCACGACCAGCGCGAACACGACGAACCCGGTCCACACCATCGCCTGCGTCGTGTTGAGCGGAGCGCCGTCGACGCCGCGGGTGCGCCCGCCGTCGCGGCCCGACGCGGCCACCACCAGCAGCGTCACCACGGTCGCGGCGACGGCGGCCCGCGCCGTCCACCGTCCGGCCAGGTCGAGGCGGCCGCGGTGCGGGCGGTGCGCCGGCGCCAGCAGCCGGATCAGGAGCAGCGCCGCGACCGGCAGCTGCAGCAGCCAGACCGTCGTGCGGAACCAGCCGTCGTACCAGACGTTGGTGCCGTAGAGCAGGGTGTGCCAGACGCTCAGCACGTAGACGACGATGATCGACGCGTGCAGCGTGCGCCACACCCGCGGCCCGAGGGCGCGGCGCGCGTAGAAGGCCAGCCCGAGCGGGACCGCCAGGTACAGCGCCAGCAGCCCGATGAGGATCGCGATCAGCCCGGTGCCGCTGCCGTACGCGCCCGGGACGAAGGTGTTCACGAACGCCGACCACGTGCGGCCCGCCACCCCCAGCCCCTCGGCGTTGCCGCGGACCTCCTCGGCGAAGAACCAGAACGCGTGCATGAACATCAGCACGACGGTGGTGAGGCTGGTCGTGCGGTGCCACTTCTCCAGCCGTGCGGGCGACACCGGCAGCCAGGACGGCGGGCTGCTCGACCGGATCATCCCGAGCATCACGGTGATCCACGCCCACAGCAGCCCGGACCAGCCGAACGCCTGGCACAGCCAGTACATCCAGTAGGTGTCGGCGCCGCCCAGCAGGAACGGCATGACGTCCACCGTCGCCGACGTGCCGGCGTCGACGCGCTGGTACAGCCAGGCGAACAGCAGCAGCGTGACGACCAGCGCGGCGCTCGCGTCGAGCCAGGCGGCCCGCAGGTCCTGCCGGAACGCCGCCCCGTCGAACCACGAGCTGCTCATGCGCCCTCGCTCTCTGCCGCCTTTGGCAAGTTGCTGACGAACTTTGACCAGTGGCGTCACAAAGTAGGCGACTCCGGGTCAGACCGCCAGCAAGGGTCCACGGCTCGACGCGCTCAGGCCGCGGCCCCGCTGAGCTCACCCAGCGTGTGCCGGACCGGACAGGTGGCCTCGAGCAGCGCGCGGTCGTGCGACGCGATGAGCGCGGCCGCGCCGGTCTCGACGTGCCGGGCGATCACCCGCATCACCACCGCGGTCGTCGGGGCGTCCAGCATCGCCGTCGGTTCGTCGCAGAGCAGCACCCGCGGCGACCCCGCCAGCGCGCGGGCCAGGCAGGCGCGCTGCAGCTGCCCGTCGGACACCTGGTGCGGCAGCCGGTCGAGCAGGTCGGGGGAGAGCTGCACGAGGTCGGCGAGCTCGGCGATCTGCTCGGCGTGCGCCTCGGCCTTCGGCGTGCGCAGCCCGGCGGCGAACGAGAGCGGCTCGGCGATGATCCGGCGCAGCGTCAGCCGCGGGTTCGCCGACGATCTCGGCGACTGCACGACGTACCCGATGGACCGGCGCACCGCCGCCGGCACCGCGAACCGGGTGCCGCGCAGCTCCGTCCCGTCAATCACGACCGTTCCCGACGACGGCGCCAGCAGCAGCGCCGCGACGCGCAGCAACGTCGTCTTCCCCGAGCCCGACGGCGACAGCAGTCCGACGGCGACACCGCCCGGCACGTCGAGCGTGACCCCGTCCAGCACCGGCCGGCCGGCGCCGGGGTAGCTCGCTGAAACGTTCCGAAGGCTCAGCATCAGGACCTCCCCGCGGGAACACAGGCGACCAGGTCGGCGGCGGTCGCGACCGGTCCAGGAGCGCAGGCCAGCCCGACCCGCGTGTGCCAGGCGCACACCCCGGGCTCCGGATCGACCAGCGACGACGGCGTCCCCGGCGCGGGCCGCAGCCCGTTCTCGGGCAGCGCCGCCAGCAGCGTCGCCGCGTAGTCGTGGCGCGGCTCGTGCAGGACGGTCGCGGCCGGGCCGACCTCGAGCAGCCGGCCCGCGTACATGACGCCGACGGTGTCGGCGACCGTCCGGGCGGCCACGAGGTCGTGCGTGATGAGGACGACGGCGCTGCCGTTGCGGGCCTCCTCGGCCAGCCGGGCCAGCACCAGGTCCGTCGTCTCCGGGTCCAGCGCCGATGTCGGCTCGTCGGCCACCAGCACGTCCGGGTGCAGCGCCAGCGTCAGGGCGACGAGCACCCGCTGGGCCATGCCGCCGGAGAGCTCGTGCGGGTACCGGTGCGCCGTGCCGGGCGGCAGCCCGACGTCGGCGAGCACCTCGTCGACGCCCGTGCGGACGCCATGGAGTCGCAACGTTTCAGCCATGGTCGACCCGACGGTGCGCACCGGCGTGAGGTGCGTCGCGGCCGACTGCGGGATCAGCCCGACCCGCTTCCCGCGCAGCGGTTGAAACGTCGCGTCGGACAACGCGAGCAGGTCCAGCGAGCCGAGCCGGATGGACCCCGACGTCCGGGTGCCGGCCGGCAGCAGCCCGGCGATCGCCTGGGCCAGCACCGACTTGCCGCAGCCGGACTCGCCCACGATCGCCGTCACCTCGCCCGGCGCCACCCGCAGGTTCACGCCGTCGGCGGCATGGACCCAGCGCCGCGGCGTGCCCGGTAGCGGGATCCGGATCGACACGTCGTCGAGCAGCAGGCCGGTCATCGCGTCACCTGCGCCTCGACGGCCCGCTTGGGCATGGCGGCGTCGCGCAGCCGGCCGCCGATGCCGGCGATGGCCAGGCAGGTCGCGGTGAGCAGGCCGGCCGGGAAGACCAGCAGCCACCAGCCGCCGGCCAGGATCGCCGAGCGGGCGTCCTCGAGCAGCGTGCCGAGCGACGGGTCGTTGGGCGGCAGGCCAACGCCGAGGAACGAGAGCGCGCTCTCGTGCCAGACGGCGTGCGGCAGTAGCAGCACGACGGCGATCAGCGCCTGCGGCACGACCGCCGGCAGCAGGTGCGTCGACCAGACCTGCACCCGTGAGGCACCGGACACGATCGACACGGCGACGTGTTCTCGGGTGCGCACGGACAGGATCTCGGAGCGGACGATGCGGGCCACTTGGGTCCAGTGCGTCAGCCCGATCGAGACGACGATCGCCCACCACTGACCCCGCCACAGCGAGGCGATGACCACGCCGAGCAGCAGGTGCGGCAGCGCGTTGGTGGCGTCGACGAGCCGCATGACGACCTTGTCGACGCGCCCACCGGCCGCGGCTGCCACCGTCCCCACCAGCACGCCGACGACGGTGGAGACCACCGCCGCCAGTGCGGCGAGCAGCAGCGACACCCGCAGCGCCTGGGCGCACCGGACGAACAGGTCGCGGCCGAGCAGGTCGGTGCCCAGGAGGTGCTCGCCCGACGGCGGGCGCAGGTAGCCGTCGAGGTCCACGACGCGCGGGTCGACGTCGGAGAACAGCGGCACGACGGTGGCATAGAGCGCGACCGCGACGAGCACGGCGACGGACACGACGACGGTGCGCCGGCCCGCCGGGCGGCGGGTGCGCTGCCACCGTCCGGCCGGCCAGCGGGGGACGGTCCGCCAGGCGCGCTCGCCCGCCGTTGCGGGGTCACGCGGCGGCGCGTCGACCAGGGTGGGTTCAGGCATCCTCGACCCTCGGATCCACGAAGAGGTAGAGCGCGTCGGCGAGCATCGAGCCGATCAGCACGGCCAGGCAGGTCAGGGTGGTGACGGCGGCCAGCAGCGGGAAGTCGCCGCTGACGGCGGCGTCGACGGTGGCGGACGCCAGGCCCGGCCACGAGAACACCGTCTCGACCAGCAGCGCGCCCGTGACCAGTTCCGGCAGCCGGGCGCCGATGACCGTCACGAACGGCAGCAGCGCGCCGGGCAGCGCGTGCCGCCACACCACCGTCCGGTCCTTCAGGCCACGGCCGCGCGCGGCCGTCACGTGGTCCTCCGTCAACGCGGCCAGCACCGACGAGCGGACGTTGAGCATCAGCCAGGGCAGCTGCGACAGCGCGAGCACGGACGCGGGGAGCACGATGTGCCGGGCGATCGAGCCCCAGGTCGGGTCGGCGCCGCCCTCCGACGCCCCGCCGACCGGCATCCCCAGGCCGAGCGAGAACACGCCGATGACCACCAGCGCGACGACGAACGGCGGGATGCCCTGCAGGGCGTAGCCGAGCCCCGTCGCAACGCGGTCGGTGAGCGAGCCGGGGTAGCGGGCCGCGCGGACGCCCAGGACCAGCGACAGCACGACGGCGAGCAGCAGCCCGGTGCCGGCCAGCATCAGCGTGTACGGCAGCCGGTCGGCCAGCACCTCGGAGACCGGCCGGGCCATCGACCGCGACTGTCCCCAGTCCCAGTGCAGGACGACGTCGCGCGCCCACCGCCCCCAGATCGCGATCCACGAGTCGTTCAGCCCCAGCTCGTCGGCCAGGGCCTCTCGCTCGGCGACGCTGGTCCGCTCGTACCGGGCGCCGAGGTAGGCGACCAGCGGGTTGAACGGCGAGATCGAGGCCAGCCAGAACGTCACCATCGAGACGACGGCTGTGACGGGCAGCGCGATCAGCAGCCGGGTGCGGACCAGCCGCCCGGCCGCGCGCCACCGGTGGTGCGGTGGCGCGGGGGCTTCGGTTGCGGGGGTGGTGACGGCCATCAGGACCTGCGGGTCCAGTCGGCGATGTTCACCCACGGGCCCCAGGCGGTGCCGTGCTCGTGCGGCTCCAGCATGGTGTCGAGGCCGTCCCACTCCTGGCCGACGGACGCCTTCTGGACGTAGGTGTGGTCGAGGAAGACCAGCAGCACCATGGACGGGTCGGCGACGTAGAGCTCCTGGACGTGCTGGTAGGCCTCGACCCGCGCGGCCGGGTCGACGGAGGTGCGCCCGGTGTGCAGGGCGGCGTCCATCTCGGGGTCCGCGTACTGGCTCGGATTGTCGTAGAACGCTCCGGCCGCCGGGTAGGACGAGTGCAGCGCCTTGTAGATCTGCGAGTCGACGTCGTACGGGGTGTCGCCGCCGCCGAGCAGGATCGCGTCCTGGCCGGCCCGCGGCTCGGCCTGGTCGAAGTCGACGCCTTCGATGGTGACGTCGAACCCGAGCGGCAGCACCTCGGAGGCGAACGCGGCGGAGAGGTCGCGGCGGACCAGGTCGCTGGGCCGGTACATCAGCGTGAACTCCGCCCGCCGGCCGTCCTTGACCCGGATGCCGTCGGCGCCCATGACCCAGCCGGCCGCGTCGAGGAGCCGCGCCGCCTGCTCGACGTCGTAAGGGAAGACGGCGTCGGCGTTGTGGTACTCGCCGTACTCCGGCGGGATGAACGTGTGCGCCGGGCGGCCGGTGCCGACGAGGACGCCGTCGATGATCGCCTGCCGGTCGATGCCGATGTTGAGCGCCATCCGCACGGCCGGGTCGGACGTGACGGGGTTGTCGGCGGGCAGCGACAGGCCGCGCCAGTCGGCCGACGTCGCGTGGAAGATCTCGAACTGCTCGTCGTTCTCGAACGTCTCGGTGAGCCGCGGCGGGAGGACGGAGCCGTCGAACTCGCCGGCGGTCATCCGCTGGGCGCGGGTGTTGTCGTCGGCGGCGAGGACATAGGTGATGCGGCCCAGCTCCGGTGCGCCGTCGCGGTAGTCGTCGTTGGCGACCAGGACGAGGCGGTCGGTGCTGAACGATTCGATCACGTAGGGCCCGGTGCCGACGGGCTCCTGGTTCAGCGGCGACTCCGCGACCTGCTGGCCGGCCGTGATCGACTCCGATGGCGCAATGCCGATGAGCAGCGCGGTCCGGAACGAGACCTGCGACTCCTTCAGGGTGAACCGGACGGTGGTGTCGTCGACGGCCTCGACGGACTCGAGGTTCACCAGGTCGCCGGCGATGGGCGAGGCGCTGGCGGGGTCGGCGACCGCCTCGTACGTGGCGACGACGTCCGCGGCATCCAGCGTCGAGCCGTCGGAGAAGGTGACGCCGTCCTGGAGGGTGACCGTCCAGACGCGGGCGTCGGCGGAGACCTCCGGGTCGGCGGCGGCGAGGTTCGGGACCAGCTCGGGCAGCTC
Source organism: Jiangella mangrovi (assembly GCF_014204975.1). NCBI lineage: Bacteria > Bacillati > Actinomycetota > Actinomycetes > Jiangellales > Jiangellaceae > Jiangella > Jiangella mangrovi. Next base: position 5,065,963 of record NZ_JACHMM010000001.1, on the reverse strand, counting down.
GGTCGGGCCGCCCTCGAGGGTCAGCAGGCCCTCGTTGACCGTCCCCATGCCGGTGTTGCCGAACCCGGCGATCGGGTTGAGCGACTCCGGGATCGACGCGGTGAGCAGCGAGATCTCGGCGCTCGGACCGGGGCTGTCGCCGTCGCCGCTGCTGTTCTCACCGCCGTCGGGGTCGGGCGCGCCACAGGCGGCGACGGTGAGCACGAGGGCGAAGAGGCCGACGAGGCCTGGTCGGATCATGGCAACCACCTGTAATGGATATCGGATACAGCGAGCCGTGTGGCGATACGGTCGCATGTGCGACAGTGTCGCGTCAAGACTCGTTCTCGTCTCGTGACGTCCGGGAGTGGCGCCGCGCGAACAGCAGTTGAACTGCGGTGATACGCGTGGTGTGGGCGGTAGGGTCGGTGGGTGCGGCTGGCGCAGGTGAACGTCGCCCGGCTGCGGTGGGACCTCGGCTCGCCGCACCTGGCCGGGTTCGAGGCTGCCGTCGACGGCGTGAACCTGCTGGCCGAGGCGAGCCCCGGGTTCGTGTGGCGGCTGCGCGCGGCGCACGGCCCGGTGCCCGTCGCCGACGGCGATGCGCGGCTGGTGGTGAACGTGTCGGTGTGGCAGACCTACGAGCACCTGCACGCGTTCGTGTACCGGAGCCGGCACGGCGGCCTGGTCCGGCGGCGGGCCTCGTGGTTCGAGCCGACGCCGTCGCCGTACGTGGCGCTCTGGTGGGTGGCCGACGGCGCCGAGCCCACGATGGGCGACGCGCTGCGCCGCCTCGACCACTTGCGCCGGTACGGCCCGGCGCCGCAGTCCTTCGGCGTCCGCCGCCGCTTCACCCCCGACGGCCGCCCCGTCCCTCCGCGCCGCTCATGATCATCAACCTTTTGCGTCGTCAGGACAGCACAAAAGGTTGATGATCATGGGCGAGGGCGGGCGCCGTCAGAACATGCGGGTCAGGGTGCGACGGCGGAGGGCGAGGCCGACGTGGACGGCGAGCGCCGCGTACAACACCACGTGCCCGCCGACGTGGACGGCGAGGGCGGTGTCGTCCGAGACCACGTCGAAGGGCGGCTGCCACTCGCGGTCCTCGGCGACGTCGCGCTCCTCGCCGGAGAGGTACAGCAGCGCGAACCCGGACGCCGGGACCACGAACAGCGCCGCATACATGAGCCGCTCGACCCACGCCTCGACCCGGCGGTCGCCGTCGGTCAGCCGCGAGGACCACGGCGGCAGGGGAGTGCCGGCCCGCCAGGCCAGCCGCACCAGCGTCAGCACCACGATCACCCCGCCGAGCCAGCCGTGCACGAACACGGCCGCCTCGTCGGAGTCGCTGTCGTCGGTGCCCGTCACCCACGCGGACACCGCGTCGATGCCGTAGCCGATGGTGAACTGCAGGACCAGCGCGGCCACCGTCAGTCAGTGCAGCGACTTGGTGACGAGGCCGTACCCGGACGGTCCGTTCCGCAGCGGCATCGCCCCACCCTAGGCGGCGGGCACCCGACGAGTCAGCGGTGCAGTGCCTTACGCGCCAGCCAGTTTCCCAGCAGCTGCGCCAGTTGGACCATCCCGATGATCACCAGCACGGTGACCAGCGTGACCTCCCAGTTGAACCGCTGGTAGCCGTACACGATGGCGAAGTTGCCCAGCCCGCCGCCGCCCACGTAGCCGGCCAGCGCGGACATGTCCACGATGCCGATGAGCAGGAACGTGTAGCCGAGGATGAGCGGCGCGAGCGCCTCCGGCACGAGCACCGTCACCAGGATCCGCAGCCGCGACGCGCCCATCGCGCGGGCCGCCTCGACGACGCCGGGGTCGGTGGCGACGAGGTTCTGCTCGACGATGCGGGCGGTCACGAACGTCGCCATGATCGACATGGCGAAGATGACCGCGTCGTTGCCGATCGTGGTGCCGACGACGGCGAGCGTCACCGGCCCGACCGCGGTGATGAAGATGATGAACGGGATCGGCCGGACGACGTTGACGGCGACGTTCAGGATGGTGAAGACGACGGCGTTCTCGAGCAGGTTGCCGCGCCGGGTCGCGTACAGCAGCACGCCCAGCACCAGCCCCAGCAGGCCGCCGGCGCCCACCGTCACGCCGACGATGTAGAGGGTCTCGCGGACCGACTCCCACAGGATCGGCGACAGCTCCGACCAGTCGCGGTTCACGAGCGCACCCCCGCGACCGCCGCCGTCCCGAGGTCGTCGACCTCGGTGCGACCGCGCAGGTCCGCGATCAACGCGGAGATCGCCTCGTCGGAACCGCTCAGCTCCAGCGTCAGGGAGCCGAACGGGCGCTCGTCGATCTCGGTGATGCCGCCGAACACGATCGTGCCGTCGACGCCGTGCGACCGCAGGGACGCCGTCACATCGACGCCCGCCTCCCTGATGGTGACGGTGATCATCCGGCCGGGGTGACGGTGTCGCAGGCGGTCCAGCGCCTCGGGCGTCGGCCGGTCCTTCAGCGTCGTCGCGACGAACCGGCGGGTGGCCCGCTCGCGCGGCGCGGCGAACACGTCGTAGACGGGGCCGTGCTCGACCACCCTTCCGGCCTCCATGACGGCGACCCGGTGGGCGATCGAGCGGATGACGTCCATCTCGTGCGTGATGACGACGATCGTGACGCCGAGCTCGCGGTTGACACGTCTCAACAGCGCCAGCACGTCCTGCGTGGTGTCCGGGTCCAGCGCGCTGGTGGCCTCGTCGGCGAGCAGGATCCGCGGTGACGTCGCCAGCGCCCGGGCGATGCCGACCCGCTGCTTCTGCCCGCCCGACAGCTGCCGCGGGTAGGCCTTCGCCTTGTCCGCGATGCCGACGTAGTCGAGCAGCTCGGCGACCCGCGCGGCCCGCTTCTCCCGCGGCCAGCCGGCGACCTTCAGCGGGTACGCCACATTGCCGGCGACGGTGCGCGAGTTCAGCAGGTTGAACTGCTGGAACACCATGCCGATGCCCGCCCGCACGCGGCGCAGCTCGGTCTCCCGCAGGGCGGTGACGTCCTGACCGTCGACGAGCAGCCGGCCGGACGTCACCGCCTCGAGCGCGTTGACCAGCCGGACCAGCGTGCTCTTGCCGGCACCGGAGTAGCCGATGACGCCGAAGATCTCGCCCGCCTCGATGTCGAGGCTGACGCCGTCGACCGCGCGGACGGCGGCGGCTCCGGACCCGAAGACCTTACTGACGTCCTGGAAGCTGATCAGGGGAGCCATCAGTGCGCGGCGAGGTCCGTCTGGATGCCGTCGAGGATGTCGCTCAGCTCGCCGGCCGGGTTGTCCGTGAACACCGCAGTGCCGCCGGACGCCTGCGAGGACGCGTCCTCGACCTCCGGCGAGTGGTACAGCTCGACCAGCCTTTGGAACGTGTCATTGTCGACGTCGTCGGACCGGGCGACCCACACGTTGATGTACGGGCGGGCGCCGGGGCTGTCGGCCTGGTCCTGGTACAGCGCGTCCTTGGGCTCCAGCCCGGCATCGGCGACGAAGTCGTTGTTGATCACCGACGCGTCGACGCTGCTGAGCGCCGCCGCCGTCTGCTCGGCGGCGACGGGGGTGACGGTCACCTTCGACTCCGCCTCGACGACGTCCGACGGCAGCGACGTCGAGCTGCCGCCGCCCTCGAGGGTGATCAGGCCGGCGTCCTGCAGGACGAGCAGCGCGCGGGCCTGGTTGGTCTCGTCGTTCGGGATCGCGACCTGGCCACCGTCCGGGATGTCCTCGATCGACTGGTGCTTCTGCGAGTACAGCCCAAGCGGGTAGATCGCCGTCGCGCCGATGGGCGTCAGGTCGTCGTCGTTCGACACGTTGTAGGCGGCCAGATACTGCAGGTGCTGGAACTGGTTGAGGTCGAGCTGGCCCTGCGACAGCGCCGGGTTGGGCTGCGTGTAGTCGGTGAAGTTCACCAGCTCGACGTCGATCCCCTCCTCGTCGGCGAGCTCGGTGAAGGCGGACCAGTAGTCCTCGCTGGCGCCGACCACGCCGATGCGGATCGGGTCGCCGGACTCGCCGGACGCGGTCTCGGTGTCGCCCCCGCCGCACGCGGCCAGCAGGGTGGCGGCAGCGGCGGTGGTGGCGAGGGTCAGGGTGAGGCGGCGGTTCATGGCGTGCGTACTCCTTGATGAGGGTGACGGGTGCGCGGGATGGGCGCGGAAGGTCCCCGGTTCCGGGCGCGACGGGGTCGCCGGCCGGTCCCGGTGGGGTGGGTGGTGACGGGTGGTGCCTCAGCGACGCACGGACGGCGTCAGTGGCAGCGGCGCATTCGCATCGGACACGGGCGCATGCACATGCCGCGGCCGGACGGGGCCGTGGTCACGAAGCGGGCGGTGTCGGACGAAGCGCGAGACATGCGTCCATCTTCCCGTTTGGACCAGTGGTCTCCAAACTGAATCTCACATGATGAGCAGAACGCGCTTGAAATGTGAGACAACCCACGCCCCGACAGAGTTGATCATGGAGAAGGTCGGCTCTCCGGTCAGGCCAGGGCCGACTTTCTCCATGATCAACTCGGGTCCGGCTACACGGGCGGCTGGTTCTGCGCAGCGGCGAGCTGGGCGCGCTCGCGCCGCGTGGTCTTCACCGTGCCGTAGATGCCGTACGCCAGCAGCGCCAGCGCGGCCAGCAGGATCGACGCCGTCCAGGGGCGCGACACGAACTGCCAGAACGACGAGTCCGCCAGCAGCATGCCCTGCCGGAGGTTGGACTCGAACCCGGCGCCGAGCAGCAAGCCGATCGCCGCGGCCGCCGTGGAGTACCCGTAGCGGATCATGAAGTAGCCGATGATCCCGAAGCCCAGCAGCACGATCACGTCGAACAGCGACTGGCGCAGCGAGTAGATGCCGACGTGGGTCACGACGAAGACCAGCGGCAGGATCACCCGCCGGTCCAGGTGGATGACCCGCAGCAGCAGCCGGGCCAGCGGCCAGCCGAACGCGAGCAGCAGCAGCGACCCGCCCAAGAGCCCCGCCACCGTCGCGTGCAGCAATTCCGGCGACTCCTGCATGAGCATGGGGCCGGGCACGAAGCCCTGCAGCATCAGCGCGCCGAGCACCAGGACCATCGAGTCGCTGCCGGGGATGCCGAGGCCGAGCGTCGGCACCATCTCGCCGGCCTGCGACGCGTTGGCGGCGGACTCGTTGGCGGCGACGCCCTCGATGCTGCCCTTGCCGAACTTCTCCGGCGTCTTCGACGTCAGTTTCGCCTGCTGGTACGACATCACCGCCGACGCCGTGCCGCTCATGCCGGGGATCGCGCCGATGAGCGTCCCGATGAGCGCGCCGGTCGCGACCGGCCGGTAGATCGGCTTCAACGCGCGGAAGCCGGGGAAGCGCGCCATGGACTTCGAGGTCGGGAGGATGTCCTCCCAGTTGTAGTTCTGGCGCATGCTGCGGATGATCTCGCTGATCGTCACCAGGCCGAGGACGGCGGGGATCGTCTGGAAGCCGCCGCGCAGTTCGGGCACGTCGAACGAGAACCGGGCGACGGCGTTGACCGGGTCGGGGCCGACGAGTGAGATCGCCACGCCGAGCGCCGCCGCCATCAGCCCCTTGATGACGTTCTTGCCCGTCAACGACACCACAGCGACCAACCCCAGGCAGTACAACGCGAACAGCTCGGGGGAGAGGAACGTGTAGGTCAGCGTCGACAGCGGCACCACCAGCAGCACGAAGAACGGGATGCTCACCAGTTGCCCCAGCACGGCGCCGAACAGGGTGCTGCCCAGCGCCAGCCCGCTCTTGCCCTGCTTGTGCAGCGCGTAGCCGTCGATCGCCGTCAGGAACGCGGCCGGCGACGCGGGCACGCCCAGCAGCACGGCCGGCAGACTGTTCGAGAACGAGACGGCGACGCTGATCGTCACCAGGAACGCGACCGCCGTGACGGCGTCCATGCTGAAGGTGAGCGGCACGACGACGCCGATGCCCAGGCCCGACCCGACGCCGGGCAGGACGCCGCAGCAGGCGCCCCACACCACGGCGACGGCGATGGCGAACAGCACCGCCGGGTGCGTGAGCAGCTCGACCGCGTGGCCGAGCGAGTTCAGCGCGAGGTCCATGCCCGCTCCCAGTCCGTCACAGCGTCCGTCACAGCCGCACCCTGGGGATGAGGTCGGCGAAGAAGAGGTCGACGGGGCCGGCCGGGTACTGCACGCCGAACACCCGGTTGAACAGCACCCACATCACGATCGTGAAGACCACCGGGACGACGGTCAGCTTCATCCAGGAGCGCACGCCCATGGCGACCAGCCCGAAGACCGACAGCAGCAGCGACGACACCATGAAGCCGACGCGGGGGAGCAGGAACACCCAGCCGAACCCGGCCGCCCACATGACGAACGAGCGCAGCGGCGACGCCGGCAGCCCGAACTCGTCGCCCGCGCCGTCCGACGGCACCTGGTTCCCCGACCGCCGCCACGCCAGCAGCCGCCGTCCGATCAGCAGCAGTGCGCCGACGATCAGCCACGCGCCGAGCACGATCGCCAGCCCGTCAGAGCCGATCGGGTCGCTGACGCTGCCGCGGTGGATGTCGCGCGACGACACGATCAGCAGCACGCCGATCCCGCCGCCGGCGGCCGCGACCGCCATGTCGATGCGCCGGTCGACGGTCGGGTCCGGGTCCTCCACCGTCGGCGGCAGCTCCGGCTCCACCGGTTCCTCCGTCGACGACGGCGTCAGCTCACCTTCCGCCGGCCTCGCGTCCTTGCGCTGGGCCGAGCTCATCCGTCCCCCAGGAGGCGCTGGGCGTTGCCTGACACGATGAGCGCGCGGTCCTCGCCGGACAACCACGCGTACGACTCCAGCCGCCGCACGGGGTCGTCGTCGCCCATGTCGGAGGGGTAGTCGGTGCCGAGCACCACCTGCGACGCACCGACCTCGTCGACCAGGTACCGCAGCGCCGGCTCCGAGTGCGTCAGCGTGTCGAAGTACAGCGCCTTCAGGTAGTCGCTCGGCACCCCCGCCGGCTGCGTGATCTCGGCGCGCACCCGCCGCCCGTGGTCGATGCGCCCGATGCCGAACGCGGTGTACCCGCCGCCGTGCGCCAGCACGATCCGCAGGTCAGGCAGCCGGTCCAGCACGCCGCCGAGCACCAGGGACGCCACCGCGACCGCCGTCTCGTACGGGTTGCCGATGAGGTTGTGCAGGTAGTGCCCGCGCACGGCGTCGCCGCAGCGCGGGAAGACCGGGTGGATCAGCACGAGCGACCGCAGCGCCTCGGCGGCCTCCAGCACGGGGAACAGCGCCTCGGCGTCCCAGTTCACGCCGTTGACGTGCGTGCCGACGGCGATGCCGGCGAAGCCGAGGTCGTGCGTGCGTTTCAGCTCCGCCAGCGCCAGGTCGACGTCGGGCAGCGGCAGTGCGGCCAGCCCGCCGAAGCGGTCCGGGAACGCCGCCGTCATGGCCGTGATCTCGTCGTTGACGGAGCGCAGCGCAGCCGAGCGCTGCGCCCCGTCGCGACCGTACTGGTACAGCGGCGGCAGGACGGAGACGAGCTGACGAGCCACGCCCATCGCGGTCATCCGCTCGACCCGGCGCTCCGGTGGCTCGAGGTGCACCGGCGACCCGAACGCCACCGACTTGCCGTTCAGCGACGCGACCGGCCGCCCCTGCTCGTTCAGGGACATCGGGACTCCGAACCAGTCCTGTCCGTGTTCCGCGGCGGACACCGCCGACTGCGGGAACAGGTGGGCGTGGACGTCGATGCCGGTCGGCCGCTCTGCCATCGTCACTCTCCCGAGAGGAACGTCGTCACTGCTGGTCGTAGTGGAGCCCGAGCTCGCGCACCACCGGTTCGGCGAACTCGAGGGTGTTGTTCACGATCTCCATGACCTCGTCGTGCGTGTAGGTGACGCCGATGGCGCCGGGCAGGTCGGAGATGCGCTGGGCGTACTCGTCGGTCTCGGCGGCCGTCTTGAACAGCTCGTACAGCCACTCGCGGTGCTCGTCGGGGACCGACGCCGGAATCAGCAGGCCGCGCACGGAGCCCCATGGCTCGTCGGCGAGCCCGATGTCAGCGGTGGTCTGGGCGTCCGGGAACGCGTCGGCCGGCTCGTTGCCGATGGTGAGCATGACGTCGATGCGCCCGGCCTGGTAGTGGCTCTGTGCCGTGCCGGGCAGCAGCATGGTGATGTCGGCCTCGCCGGCGCCGACGGTGGTGGCCGCGACCTCGAGGTCCTCGACCGGCAGCACCTCGACCTCGTAGCCGCCCTCCTGGATGAGCCGCATCATCGCGATCTCCAGCTGGCTGCCGACACGCGAGGCGAACCGCGCCTGGCCCGGGTTGGCCTTCGCCCACTCGACGAAGCCCTCGTAGTCCGTCCAGGGCGCGTCCTTGCGGGTGGCCAGGACGAACGGCGAGGTCTCGGTGACGATGACCGGGTTCCAGTCGTCGATCGTCATGCCCAGCTCGTCGGTGATCGGCACCGTCAGCAGGTCCAGCGCGCTGCCGGTCATGGCGCCGACGACCAGGGTGCGGCCCTCGTCGCCGCCCTGCTGGCCCTCGACGAACTGGATGGCCTCCCAGGTGCCGTGCGTCGGGCTCGGCCGGTCCAGCACCTGCACCGGTACCGGCGAGATCTCGTCGAGCAGGCTCTGCATGGTGCGGGCATAGAGCCCGTCGTCCGAGCCCGGCTCGTCGGCGTTCAGGATGGTGAGGTCGCCGTCCGGGAAGCCGCTGGGCAGCGGCTGCAGGACACCGTCCACGTACTCGGGTTCCCAGTCGGCGTCCTCGGACGCGCCGCCGCCCGCGGCGGCCGTGTCGTCGTCACCGCCGCCCTCGCTCACGCAGGCCGCAAGGGCCAGCGCCGCCACGCCGGCCAGGGCGGTGGCTCTCACACAGCTCGCGAGTCGCATGCCTGTTTCCTCCCCGGCCTCAGTCCGGTGAAAACGGGCGTGAGACCTGCGCCATTGCAGTCGTATTCTCTGCATACAACGTGCACGATAGACCCGAGCCCAGGGGCCGTCAAGGACCCGTAACCAGGCTGTATCCAGCGACGACGGTCTTTCCGTTGACCCGTCGTCCGGCCGGGGAATACGCTGCATACAAAGCACACACGTCGTGTTCGCGCCGGAGGAGACCAGGTGGAGTTCGCGTTCAAGCTCAGCATTCACGGGCAGCATCCGGGCACGGACTTCCGCGACCTGGTCGACCTCGCGGTGTTCGCCGAGGAGGTCGGTTTCGACGGCGTCTACGTCATCGACCACCTGCTGCTGCCCGGCTCGCGGCTGTCCGGCTACACCAACGCCCCGGCCGACCAGCCCTACTTCCTCGACGCCTGGGTCGCGCTCGCCGCCATCGCGCAGGCGACGCACCGGGTGAAGGTCGGCCCGCAGGTGACGCCCATCGGGCTGCGGCACCCGGCGCTGGTCGCCCGCGCCGCCGCGACGCTCGACCAGGTCTCCGGCGGCCGGCTGCTGCTCCAGCTCGGCGCCGGCCACCAGCGCGTCGAGTACGCCTCCTACGGGTTCGAGTTCCCAACCCTGGACGACCGCATCACCCGGCTGCGCGAGGGCATCGAGGTCATCCGCGCGCTCTGGGAGACCGACGGCCCGGCCAGCTACCGCGGCGAGCACTACCTGCTCGACGAGGTCCCGTTCTTCCCGAAGCCAGTGCAGGAGCGCCCGCCCATCTGGCTGGGCGGCGCGTCGGCGCGCATCCTCGACCTCGTCGCCGAGCTGGCCGACGGCTGGAGCCCGGCAGCGCCGCAGGGCAAGGGCATCACGCCCGCGGTGTTCGGCGACGCGCTGCGCTCCATCCGGTCGCGGGTCACCGACGGCCGGCACGTTACCGGCGGCGCGCTGTTCTACACCGTCGTCGACGACGACCCCGCGCGCGTCGAGGCCGCGCTCTCCATCCTGCGCCGCCGCGCCGACTGGGCCGACTACACCGTCGACGACTTCCGCGACCGCGCCATCGCGCTGGCCGGCAGCGCCGACACCGTCGCCGACGCCATCGGCGAGTACGCCAAGCAGGGCCTCGAGCACATCAGCCTGGCCGTCGTCCCGATCGACGACCACGAGCTGACGCGTGCGACGCTGCGCCGGCTCGGCGAGGACGTCATGGGGCGGTTCCGGTGACGACGGCGCCGCTGCTGGTCGTCGTGTTCGACAGGCCCGACGGCGGCCGAGTCGCCGTCGGGAACGACGAGCTGGGCTGGTTCGACCCCGGCGGCGACGGCGACACCACGGGCCGGGTGGTCGCGGCCGCGGCACGTGCCGAGGAGCTGCGCCGTCTGATCGACGCGGGCGAGCTGCCGCCGGTCGAGCCGGGCCGCAGGCTGCCGCCGTCGCCCGCCCCGGTGCAGGTGTTCGGCGCGCCGGTCAACTACTACGCCCACAAGGGCGAGCTGGGCGCGCGCAGCCCGTCGGGCGACGCGACGACGCGCGAGCTCGGCCTGTTCGTCAAGGCGGTCGGCAGCGTCTGCGGGCCCGACGACGCCATCGAGCTGCCCGCGCTGCCCGGCCGCGAGAGCCACTACGAGGGCGAGGTCGCCGTCGTCATCGGCCGCGGCGGCGGGTCGATCCCCGCGGAGCGCGCGCTCGAGCACGTCGCCGGGCTGACGGCGGCGCTGGACATCACGCTGCGGCTCGAGGAGGGGAAGCGCGAGGAGCGGTCGCTGCGCAAGTCGTACCGTACCTTCACCCCGCTCGGGCCGGCGCTGCTGCCGTTGTCGCAGGTCAGCGCCTTGTCCGAGGTGGAAGTAGCGCTGACGCTCAACGGCGAGCCGCGCCAGCACGGCACGCTCGACCAGCTGATCTGCGACATCCCCGAGCTGGTCGCCATGGCATCGGCCGTCGTCGATCTGCGCCCCGGCGACGTCATCCTCACCGGCACGCCCGCCGGGGTGGGGCCGCTGCACGACGGCGACGAGGTGTCGGTGAGCGTCACAGGGCTGCCGCCGTTGCGGCTGCCGGTCCGCGCTGCCGTGGGCGTCCGCGCATGAACGCCGTCGTCGTCTTCAGCGAGCGGCTCGGCGCCCTGGGCGAGCCGGAGCAGCGGATCGCCGCGGAGACCGGAGCCGAGCTCGTCGTCGAGCCGCTGTGGACCGAGGAGCAGCTGATCGACGCCGGCGGCCGGGCCGACGTGCTGGTGCTCGGCGCGGTCGAGCCGGTGACGGCGCGCGTGGTCGAGGCGCTGACCCGGACGACGCTGCTGGTCCGGCGCGGCATCGGGGTCGACAACGTCGACGTCGCGGCGGCCACCGGGCGGGGGCTGCCGGTCGCCTACGTGCCCGACGCCAGCGTCGAGGAGGTCTCCGACCACGCCGTCGCGCTGCTGCTGGCGGCCGAGCGCCGGCTGTTCGCCGCGGTCGACGCCGTGCGCGACGGCGACACCCCGGCCGCCGGTGCCGCCGTCGGGACGGCCCGCCGCTTCGCCGACCTCGTCGTCGGTGTCGTCGGGTTCGGCCGCATCGGGCAGGCCGCGGCGCGCAAGCTGGCGCCGTTGGTGCGGCGGGTCGTGGCCGCGGACCCGTACGGGTCGCCGTCGGCCGCCGAAGAGCTGGGCGTCGAGCTGGTCGAGCTGGACGAGCTGTTCGCCGCCAGCCACGCCGTCACGCTGCACGCGCCGCTGACCGACGCGACCCGCGGGCTGGTCTCGGCCGAGCGGCTCGCGCTGCTGCAGCCGGGCGCCGTCGTCGTCAACACCGCCCGCGGCGAGCTGGTCGACGAGGCCGCCCTGGTCGAGGCCGTGCGGGCCGGGCGGGTCGCCGTCGCCGCCCTCGACGTCACCGCGCGCGAGCCGCTGGCCGCGGGCGACCCGCTGCTGAAGGAGCCGGGCATCGTCCTGACCGGGCACACCGCGGCGAAGGGCCGGCGGTCCGGGCGGCAGCTGCGCGACGAGGTGGTCCGCGCCGTCCTCGACGGGCTGGCCGGACGGGCCCCGCGACACCTGGCCGACCCGTCGGTGCTGGCGCATCCGGCGTGCGCGCTGGCGGGCGACGCAGGGGGTACGGGCGATGCGTGACGTTCGGGTCCGGGGGGCGTGGTGTGATTCATGCTTCGAGTCGATCGGCCGGCCCGGGCCGCCGGCAGGGACGGAGTGGCGGACATGACCATGCAGGACGGCACCGGCCAGGCGGAGGCGGCGTCCCCGTTCGCGTCGCGCGCCCTCACCGATCTGTGGCGGCGGCAGGGCCGGTCCCTGGCGACGTCCGAGAGCGTCCACAAGACGCTGCGCGAGGCGATCCTCACGCAGGTCCTCGGCCCCGGCACCCGGCTGGCCGAAGAGGACCTCGCCGGCGGCTTCGGCATCAGCCGCACCCCGGTCCGCGAGGCGATCCTGCGGCTCGAGGCCGAGGGGCTGGCCGAGCGCAGCTCCGGCCGCACCGCGTACGTCACCGAGATCAGCCCGCGCGAGATCGTCGAGATCTACGAGGTTCGCGGCGCCATCGACGGCCTGTCGGCGGAGCTGGCCGCCACCCGCATCGAGCCGCCCGCGCTGAGTGGCCTGGAGTGGACCAACCAGCAGATGCGCGAGGCCGGCGAGCAGGGCGACTTCGTCACCATGGCCCGGCTCAACCTCGAGTTCCACGAGCAGCTGGCGACGGCGTCGGGCAACGGCTTCCTGCTGCAGATGCTCGTCGCCGTCCACGACCGCGTCCGCCGCTTCCCCGGCACGACGTTCGCGCACGGCGACCGGTGGCGCGAGGCGGTCGAGGAGCACGACGCGCTGCTGGCGGCGCTGCGCTCGCGAGACGCCGAGGCGAGCGCGCGGCTGGCCCGGGCGCACATGAACCGCTCGCGCGACGTGCGCATCGCGACTCTGGACGACTGACCGGATCGAGGAGATCCCATGCCCCTGGTGGCCGACTGGCGCCGCGACGTCGACTACGACGAGATCCGGCGGACGCGACGGGCCCGGCTGTCGGCCGCGATGGCGGCCGCCGGCGTCGACGCGCTGGTGCTGTTCGAGAACGCGAACGTCCGCTTCGCCGCCGGGCTGCGGCCGCTGTACGCGCCGAACTTCCAGGTCCGCCAGGCCGTCGTCGTGACGGCGGACGACCCCGGCGCCGTCGTGTTCGTGCACCAGGACGACACCCCGCACCGTCGCGCCACCATGCACTGGATGGACCCCGCCGACATCCGCGAGTTCCCGACCGGCGTCGTGCTGGAGGGCGGCGGAGCGGCGGGGCTTGCGCCGATCGGCGACGCGCTGCGGCAGCTCGGGTTCACGTCCGGGCGGGTCGGGACCGACATCGGGACGCCGGCCAGCCTGGCGAACCTGGGCGCGCTGATCGAGGGCGTCGCCGCCGGATCGACGCTGGTCGATGCCAACGGTCTGCTCAACCAGGCCCGCATGGTGAAGTCGCCGGGCGAGGTGGTCCTCATGCGGCACGCGTCGGCCATCGTCGACTCCGCCATGCGGCGGGCGGTCGCCACGCTGGCGCCGGGCGTGCGCGAGTGCGACGTGCTGGCCGAGGTGATGCACGAGTTCTACACGCACAACGCCGAGGTGCCGCAGTGCAACCTCATCGTGTGCACGGGCGACAACACCGCGCCGATGCAGCGCTTCGCCGGCGACCAGATGATCCGCTACGGCGACCTCGTCTTCATGGACATCGGCGCCTGCTTCAACGGGATGTTCTCCGAAGAGACCCGCACCGTCGTCGTCGGCACGCCGAACGAGACGCAGCGCGAGGTATACCGGCTGGTGCACACGCTGCATTCCGCGTTGATCTCCGCCGTCCGGCCGGGGGTCACGGGGGAGGACCTGCAGGCGGTGGCGGGTGAGGTGCTCGGTGGTCACCGGTTCGGCGGCAACCTGCAGAAGATGATCATCGCGCACGGCATCGGCGTCGGCTACGCGGAGTCCCCGTACATCGCGCCGCCCGGCCGGCCCACCCCGAAACTGGTGCTCGAGGAGGGCATGATGCTGGCGATCGTGCCGACGGTGCTGGTCGAGGGCGTCCCTGGTGGAGCCGGCGTGCGGCTCGAGGACGTCGTCGCCGTCTCCTCGTCGGGCGCCGAGCTCCTGACCGTCCACCCCTACGACGACACCCTCCTCGCCTGACCCGCAGGCGCCGCCCCGAGAGGCGGGCTACTCGGAGGCGGCGGCCAGCCCCGCGCGGCGGCCCAACACCGCGCCCGCCGAGAGGCCGGAGCCGCCCGGGTAGTTGCCGTAGAAGATGCCGCCGACGGTCTCGCCGGCGGCGTAGAGTCCGGCGATCCGCTGCCCCGTCCGTCCGATCACCCCCGCCTCGCCGTCGACCCGCAGGCCGCCGAAGGTGAACGTGATGCCGCAGGTGACCTCGAAGGCGTAGAACGGCGGCTGCTCGAGAGGGACCGCCCAGTTGCTCTTCGGCGGCCACAGGTCGGCCGCGGCCTTGCCGTCGCGCGACGTGGGGTCGAACGGGGCGTCCGAGGCGGCGGCGTTGAAACGGTCGACGGTGCGGCGCAGGCTCGGCGCGTCGATGCCGGCACCGTTGGCGAGCTCCTCGATGGTGTCGGCCATGACGCGCGGCGCGACGGCGGGGTCGTACTCGGCCGGGTCGACGAGGCCGATGGTCTGGCTGTCGAAGACCTGGAACGCGCGGCGCGACGGCTGGGCGAGAATCTCGCGGCCGTACTTGGCGTAGGTGAAGTTGCGGAAGTCTGCCCCCTCGTCGAGGAAGCGCTCGCCGTGCAGGTTGACGACGATGCCCAGCCAGTAGCCCTGCTTGGTGGCCCGGTTGCTGAGCTCGGGGTCGCCGGCGTGCGGGTTGGTCGAGGCGTCCCAGGCGGTGGCGTGCGCGCCGCTCCACTCGCCGGCCGAGCCGGCCCACGAGGTGACGGCGGTCTCGAGCAGCTCGCCGGTGTTGAACGGGGTGCCGCGCACGTGCGCGAGGTCCCAGCCGGGGCCGAGGTAGGCGGCGCGCAGCCGCGGGTTGGCCTCGAACCCGCCGGACCCGAGGACGACGGCGTGGGCGTCGATGCGGACGGGCTGCTGCTCGCGCAGGTCGTAGGCGAGGACGTGGTCGACGCGGCGCAGGCGCTCGTCGAAGCCGAGGTCGACGACGGGGGTCTCGAACCGGAACGTCACGCCGGCCTGCAGGCAGGCCTGGTAGAGCCGGTCGACCAGCACCGGGCCCTGGCCGTCGACGCCGAGGAAGAGGCCGCCCCAGAACTGCCAGCGCCCGTCGACGTGGTGGGACTGGCGGTCGTACATGAGCGTCCACGGCACGCCCTGGTCGCGCAGCCAGCGGGCGGTCTCGGCCGACCCGTCGATGATCTGCTGCGCCAGGACGGGGTCGGTGCGCCCGCCGGTGATGCGGTCGAGGTCGCGCTCGAACTCCTTCGCGGAGTACGTCGGCAGGTCGGTGTTCGGCCGGACGCGCTCGCGCATGCCGTCCTCGCCGAGGATGTCGGCCAGCGTCTCGACGGAGTCGACGCCGATGCGGTAGGCGCCGGCGGTGTAGAAGGAGTTGCCGCCCATGCGGTCGTGCGGCGCCTTCTCGAGCACGACGGTGCGCCGGCCCTCCTTCGCCGCCGACAGGGCCGCGGTCAGCGCCGCGTTGCCCGTCCCGACGACCACGACGTCCGCTGCCTGGTGACCGTCCCGCACCGTTCCCATGAACCCTGCCCTACACTCAGTGTGTGCTTCGTATACAACGGACACATTAGTGGTTCCACGGCAGTCGCGCCAGGGAGGAACTGCGGTGATGCAGGCGTTGGTGAAGACCCGTCCCGGCCCCGGCCTGGAGCTCGCCGAGGTGCCCGTGCCACGGCCCGGCCCCGGGGAGGTGCTCGTCCGGGTCGCCGTCGCCGCCGTCTGCGGCTCCGACGTCGCCCGGTACCGCTGGAGCCGCAACTACGAGGCCGGCGCGGCGAAGGACATGACCCGCGACCTGCCGCGGATCCTCGGCCACGAGTTCTCCGGGACGGTGGAGACGGGCGCCGACGGTGTGCCCGACGGCGCCCGGGTCGCGATCCGCAACATCCTGGGCTGCGGCCGGTGCCGGTCCTGCGTCGTCGGCTACGCGAGCACGTGCACGAAGCGGCGCACCATCGGCGTGCACACCGACGGCGGCTACGCCGAGTACGCCGTCGTCCCGGCGGCCAACTGCACGGTGCTCGACGACGGGTTCGACCTGCACCTGGCCGCCGCGCTGCAGCCGTTCGCCATCGCCACGCACGCCGTCGCCAAGGCCGGCTTGGCTCCGGGTGAAACGTTCGCCGTCTGGGGCCTCGGGCCGGTCGGGCTCGCCGTCGTCCTGGCCGCGACGCTCACCGGGGCGAGCGCCGTCGCCGGCTTCGACCTCAACCCCGGGCGCGTGGCCGAGGCTCGGGCGCTGGGCATCCCGGCGTTCGACCCGCGCGAGACCGCCCCGGCCGACGTGCTGCCCCCGCGCTCCGTCGACGCGCTGTTCGACGCGGCCGGGGCGGGTGCCGTCGTGCTCGAGCAGGCCCGGGCCCTGGTGCACCGCGGCCCCGTCGTGCTGATCGGCAACCTGCCCGGCCGGGTCGACGCCGACCTGATGCCGCTGATCATGGCCGAGCAGCGGATCCTCGGCGTGCGGTCGTACTCGGCGCCCGCGTGGGACCGGGCCGTCCGCACCGTCGCGTCGACGCCGTTCCACCGCACCCTCGGCGACGAGGTCCCGCTCGGCCCCGTCGCGCTGGAACGTTTCGAGCTGGCCGCGTCCGGCGCCGGCCGTCCGTTCGCCGTCGTCCCGCATCCGGTGTGACGGCCCCGGAATAGGGCCGCTCGCGGCGGCGCTGCTGATCGACATGGACGCGACGACGGAAGCAGTGCAGCGCCGCCTGCGAGACGAAGAGGAGATCTGGCTGACGACGGTGCGCTCTGACGGCCAGCCGCAGACGTCGCCGGTCGGCTTCCTCTGGGACGGCGAGCGGTTCCTCGTCCTCACGCAGCCGGACAGCGCGAAGGTGCGCAACCTCGGCGCCAACGCGCGCGTCTCGCTGCACCTCGACATCGACCGGGCCGACGGCGACGGCGGCGGCGTGCTGACCGTCGAGGGCGCGGCCGTCGTCGAGGCCGGGCCGCTCACCGGCGACGAGGCCGCCCGCTACGTCGCCAAGTACCGCGCGACCATGGACCTGGTCGGCGTCACCGCCGACGAGTTCCTGGCCGGCTACTCCGCCGTCGTCCGCATCACGCCGACTCGCACCCGCGCCTACTGACGCCCTAGGTGGGTGGCTGCTCGCGGGGGATCAGCGGGAACCGCGGCCGGTCGCCGGCCAGAACCCGTTCGGTCTCCTCGACCATCAGCCCGAAGAACCGCGGCTCGGCGGCCGCCGTCACGCCGGCGATGTGCGGGCTGAGGAAGACGTTCGGCAGCGACCGCAGCGGCGAGTCGACCGGCAGCGGCTCCGGGTCCACCACGTCGAGGCAGGCGATCAGATCGCCGTGCCGCAGCCGGGCGATCAGCGCCTCGGTGTCGACGACCGGGCCGCGCGACACGTTGACGAACACCGTGCCGGGCCGCATGAGCCCGATCTCGCGCTCGCCGATCAGCCCGCGGCTGCGCTCGGTCAGCGGCACCAGGCTGATCACGACGTCGGAACGTTTCAGCACGTTGTCCAGCGACGTCAACGTGATGTCGTAGGCGTCGGCGAGCTGGTCAGGCACGCCGGGGTCGTACGCGAGCACGTCGACATGGAACGGTTCGAGCAGCTCCAACAACCGGCGCCCGATGACACCGAGCGCGATGACGCCGACGGTCCTGCCGGTCAGCTCGCCGTTCAGGTAGCCGAGATCGGCGAGGAACGCCGTGCGGTCGGGCCAGAGCAGCTCGCCGGCGACCAGCCTCCGGAACAGCGCGCCCGCATTGCGCAGCCCGATCATCGACAGCGCCAGCGCCCACTCGGCGACCGGCGGCGACGATGCGTTCGTGGTGTCGACGACGGTGATGCCGCGGCGCCCTGCCACCTCGACGTCGACCCGGGCCGCGAACCGGTCGCCGTGGGTGTCGCCGATCATGACCAGCCGGTCCGCGTGCGCCAGGATCTCGCCGGTCACCCGCGGCGAGCCATAGCTGACGATCAGCGCGTCGAGGCCGGGCACGAACTCGCGGAGCCTGCGCACCGACTCCGCGTCGTCCGGCGGCGGGCCGGCGGTGCGGTCGGGGCCGTCGTACTCCAGCCAGCGCACGTCGGCGAAACGTTCCAGTCGTTCGACGGTGGCGGCGTCGACGTAGCGGGCACGCGCGGCCGCCGTGACGGCGATGCCGACGACCGGACGGCGCCCGGATCCGTCCGTCATGGGCGCACGCTCCGTTCCGCCAGCAGGGCCGCCAGGTTTCCGCCGAGGATCAGCGCGAGGTCGTCGGCGGGCAGGAAGCCGGCGTGCTCGCGCAGCACCTCGAGCGATTGCCGGTAGCTCACGTGCGCCAGCAGCGACGGGTGGTCCGACGCCCAGACCATGCGCCGCGGTCCCCAGGTCTCGTGGAACGCGCGGACGATGCGCAGCCGCTCGGTGTACGGGTAGTCCCACGGGCGGTCCGAGCCGTAGTAGTAGCCGGACACCTTGACCAGCAGGTTCGGCAGGTCCTCCGAGTCCAGCGCGAGCCGGAGCCCGTCCTCGATGCCGCCTGGGTGCAGCATGACCACGGCCAGGTGGTTGACCAGCAGCGGAACCTCGGGGAAGCGGCGGGCGACGTCGCGCAGGTCGTCGAGCCAGACGGGCGGGGCCGCCAGGCTGACCGTCAGCCGGTGCGCCGCGGCGACGGCGAAGAAGGCGCGGCCCTCGTCGGAGAGCAGCCAGCCGTCGTTCTCCGGCCGGAGGTAGTGCGAGACGCCCGCTGGCTGATACGTGTCAACGAGCTTGCGCAACCGGTCGGCGGCGCCCGAGCGGTGGTAGTCGGCGCCCCAGCGGCTGTCGACGTCGACGATGTGGTGGAAGCGGTCCGGATGGGCGCGGACCGCCTCGGCACCGTAGTCGTTGTTGTCGTCGGCGCGCTCGATGCGGGCGTTCACCAGCAGCGCCTGGTCGACGCCGTGCTGGTCCATCTGGAACAGCAGGTTCTGGTAGCTGCCGCGGCCGGTGTCGTCGGGCACCCGCGGCTCGTACGGCCAGCGCGGCCAGACGTGCGTGTGCGAGTCGATGATCACGGTGGCTATCCCTTCAGCGATCCGGCGGCGACGCCCTTCATCACCTGCTGGTTGATCGACAGGTAGACGACGAGCGTGCCCAGGATGGTCGTGCTGATGGCGGCGAAGAGCGGGCCGTACGCCACCGAGCCGTACTCGCCGTTGAAGTTCAGCAGCCCCACTTGAACCGTTGCGAGGTCGGAGCGGGTGTTGAAGGTCAGCGCGATGAGCAGGTCGTTCCACACCGAGAAGAACATCAGCAGCGCGACGGTGAACAGCCCGTTGCGGATCATCGGCAGTCCGACCGACAGGAAGCAGCGCAGCGTCCCGCCGCCGTCCAGCGCGCACGCCTCGAACAGCTCGCGTGGGACCGCTCGGAAGTACGTGGCCAGCAGGAACACCGTCAGCGGCAGGCCATGCCCGACGTAGGTGATGATCAATGGCCAGAGCGAGTCGGTCAGCCCGAGCCGGTAGTAGATGGTGAACAGCGGCAGCAGGATGATCTGCGCCGGCACCATGATGCCGGCGACCACGAACAGCAGCACCTTCGTGCGGCCAGGCCAGAGCATCACCTCGAGCGCGAACGCCGCGCCCGCGCCGAGCGCCAGGATCAGCAGCAGCGACGGGACCGTCACCATCAGGCTGTTGAGCAGGTTGGTGCCGAGGTTGCCCGTCGTCATCGCGGTGACGAAGTTGTCGAAGCCGAAGCTGGTCGGCAACGACCAGAGCGGCTCGTTGAGGAACTGCTCCTGCGTCTTGAACGAGCCGCTCAGGATCCAGAAGATCGGGTAGATCTCGATCACCAGGATCACCGCGATCAGCCCGCGGACCAGCCACTTGCGGGTGGTCGCCGGCAGGCCCGGGCGTGGCGGGCCGGGGTGGCGCGGGGGCGGGGCGTCCGCCGTCGCCGTCGTCAAGGTCTGGGTACTCACGTCGTCCTCCTCTCTAGCTCTGCGTCAGGTCTCGCCGGGACGACCGGAAGATCAGCAGCGTGACCGCGAGACAGAGGACGGTGATGAGCAGGGCGATGGTGCTGCCGTAGCCGTAGTCGCTGTACAGGAACGACGTCTGGAACATGTAGAGGTTCAGGGGTGTCGTCGCCGTGCCCGGGCCGCCGTTCGTCAGCGCGACGATCGAGTCGAACACCTTCAGCGACGAGTTCAGGCTGAAGATGATCGACGAGAGCAGCACCGGCAGCGACATCGGCAGCACGATGTAGCGGAACATCGAGAACGAGCGGACGCCGTCCATGCGGGCGGACTCGATGACCTCCTGCGGGATCTCGATCAGTCCGGCGTAGAGGAGGACGGCGTAGAACCCCATGGTCGTCCAGAGGTCCATGATGATGATCACCCAGAAGGCCGTGCCGCCGGAGGCGAACCAGTCGAACTGGCTCACGCCGAACAGGCCGAGAAAGGCGTTGATCGGACCCTCCTGCGGCACGGTCCCGAAGAACTTGCTGAACAACAGCCCGATCGCGACCGACGGCAGGACCACCGGGAAGAACACCAGCGTCCTGATCAGCGACGAGCTCCGGCGCAGCACGAACACGTACAACAGCGCGAGCAGGTACCCGAGCACGATCTGCCCGGCAGTGCGGACCAGCGCGTACTTCACGGTGAACCAGAGCGCCGAGTGGATCACGGGGTCGTCGAACAGCCGGGTGAAGTTGTCGACGCCCACGTAGTCGAAGCCCTGGATGACGTTGCCGGTGAAGAACGAGTACACCAGCGACCACACCACCGGGACGATCATCACCCCGATGTAGACGAGCAGCGCGGGGCCGAGCAGGAGCGCGACGGCCCGTTTGCTGCCGAGTACCTGACGCATGCTGTCCCTTCCCTGCTCAGCCGGCGTCGACGTCGGCCTGCAGGATCTGCATGTACTGGTCGGCCGACATCGCGCCCGTGACCAGCGGCGCGGCGTTGTTGCTGGCGTCGGTGACGGCCTTCTGCGGGAACAGCGCCTCGAACCACAGGACGGTCTCGTCGGTGTTGTCGATGAGCGTCTGCAGCTCCGCGGTCAGCGGCGGGACGTTCTCGGGCGGCGCGCTGAGCTTGAACCCGGAGAACGTGCCCTGGTTCTCCATGACGTTGTCGGCGAAGTTGTTCGCGATGCAGGTCAGCCAGTCGCCGACGGCGTCGTCGTACAGCTTCGAGGACATGGCGGTGGGGGAGCCGACGTTGGCCGGGAGCTGCGCGATGGTGCCGGCGCCGCCCTCGACCTCCGGGAACGGCATGAAGCCGATGTTCTCGGCGCCGACGTTGTTGAGCTCCGGGTCGTTGATCTTCGACAGCATGGACGTCAGCCCGTACATCATCGCGACGTCGCCGTCGAGCAGCTGCTGCTGCGCGGTGTCGAAGTCGAGGTTCGTGATGCCCTCGGTGAAGAAGCCCGACTCGCCGAGGCCGGCGACCGCCTGGGCGGCCTCGACGTACTCGGGGTCGGTGAGCTTCGCGTCGCCGGCCTGGATCGCGTCCATCGCCTCCGGACCGATGGCGCGGAACAGATAGGCGCCGATCCAGCGGCTGATGGTCCAGCCGGTCTTGCCCGACGCGGTGAACGGGGTGATTCCGGCGTCCTTCAGCGTCTGAGCCGAGTCGAGCAGGCCGTCCCAGGTCGTGGGGACCTCGAGGCCGTTGTCGGCGAAGAGCTGCTTGTTGTAGAAGATGCCCTCGATATTGAACTGGAACGGCAGCGACGGGAACGCGCCGTCGAACAGCTTGTCGACGGTGGAGCGCGCGGCCGGCGTCACCTGGTCGATGACGCCGAGGTCGGTGAGGACCTCGTCGAAGTCGGCGACCTGACCGGCCTCTTGCAGCGCTCCGCCCGGGACGATGAACGGATTGTTCGCGGCGAAGAACACCGGCAGGGCGTCCTGGCCGGCGAGCAGCTGCACCTTCTGCTGCATGTTCGTGCCGGGCGTCTGCTCGATGGCCAGCGGCAGGGCGTCGTTCTCGGCCTTGCAGGCGCCGGCGGCGAGGTCGTTCAGCGCGGCCGGCACCTGAGCGTTCTCGGTGGTGAACAGCGCGGACAACTCGGAGGCGCCGTCGCCGCCGCCCCCGCCGGAGCCCGAGGCCGAATCGTCGCCGCCGCACGCGGCCAGGACGGCGACCACACTGGCCGACGCCAGCAGGGCGGCGCCACGTCGGCGCCGGGTGACAGCTGTGTACACCTGTGCCTCCCTCTGGAGATGGTGTCCGCGGCGACGAGGTTCCGTCAGACGCGGAATTGAAGCGTTTCAGCGATGGGCACGCTAGTGTGGGGTCGAAGCTGTGTCAAGGCATGCCCGGTGAGGCGGTCGAGAGTGCCTTCACCAGCATGGTCGTCCCCGGCGGGTGTTCTGCGGGGTGGCCGGGGCCGGCGTGCCCGAGATCGATGAAACGTTCTACATCTCGGCCCGGCGCCGGTGTCGCGGGCGTCAGCGCTCGATCCGCTCCAGGTGCAGCATCCGGGCCAGCACGCGGTCGAGCTCGTCGTCGCGGAAGATCTTCTTCCAGTCATCGCGGACGATCGACTCGCGACCGTAGTCCATGGCGATCAGGCAGGCGTCGGAGAACGGGTTCGACCCGCGCAGCGAGTTCGCCAGCGCGACCTGGGTGTGGCCGAGCAGCATCGCCCGGGCGGCCGGCTCGGGGACGCCCATGGTCGACACCGCCTCGTCGAGCGCCTCCTTCAGCAGTGCGCCGATCATGCAGGCGATCGTCTCGACCAGGGTCGGCTCCAGCTGGGCGAGCTGCTTGACAGTCACCCAGTGCACGTCCAGCACCGGCGCGTACATGGCCCGGATCACCGTCTCGGCCCGCTCGCGCGCGCCGTCACCGTCGGTCGAGGCGCCGGGCACGTCGATGGCCGCCACCACGTCCTGCGGCGCCGCGATCCCGCCGAAGGTGTCGGCGTACTCCTCGGGGGTGTGCCGTTCGAGGAAGACCGACGGGTGGCAGGGGTGCGCGACCGCCTGGACGACGTCGTCGCGGCGGGCGAGCAGGCCGGCGTACACAGCGGCCGGGTCGAGCGTCAGCACGATCGCGCCGGGCTCCAGCCGCGGCACGACGGCGCCGGACACGGCAGCGAGCGCGAGGTCCGGCACCGCCAGGATCACCACGTCGGCGCCGGTCACCGCCTCGTCCGTCGCCGTCACGGTCCGCCCGGCCGCCGTCACCCGCTCGATGCCGGCCGGCGACGTCTCCGCGTAGCGGACGGTGTGCGGCGTGCGCTGCAGGTTGTCGGACACTCGCATGCCCATCTTGCCGCCGGCGCCGATGACCGCGATGGTGAGGTTCTCGCTCATGTGCTGCTCCTGAAGGGGTATTGGAACGTGTCAATCCGAGCCGCGGAACGGCCGGAGCCGTTCGCACGCGGGGCCGGATCAGGGGGCGGTGCTGTCGCGCACCACGAGCTCGGGCTCGTAGACCACCTCGATGTCCTCGGCGTCGCCCGCGATGACGCCGAGCAGCAGGTCGACCGCCGCGATGCCGAAGACCTCGTGCGGCGAGCGGATCGAGCTGATCGGGATGATCGACGAGGCCGCGAACTCGATGTCGTCGTAGCCGATGAGGGCGACGTCGTCGGGCACCCGCACACCGCCGCGGATCAGCGTCTGCAGGATGCCGATGGCCAGCAGGTCGTTGACCGCGAAGATGCCGTCGGGGCGGAGCGGCACGGGTCGCGCGAGCAGTTCGCGCGCGACGGCCTTGCCCCCGGCGATGGTCCGGTCGGGGATGTTGAGGACCTCGAGCGTCGCCGACCCGCTCTCGCGCACGGCGTCACTGGCGCCCTGCAAGCGGTCGCCGACCTGCTTGATGCCGAGCGGCCCGCCGATGAACGCCAGCCGCTGCCGGCCGAGGTCGATCAGGTGCTGCGCGGCCAGCCGTCCGCCCAGCACCTCATCGACGGCGACGTAGGGCAGGTCGGTGCCCTCGACCGGGCGCCCGAACAGCACCGCGGGCGTCCCGCGCGAGCGGACCTGGGCCAGCCGATCCTCGATGGGCTCGTACGACGCGATGAGCATGCCGCGCACCCGGTGCTGCTCGAACATCTGCAGGTAGGCGTCCTCGCGTGCGCGGTCGGCGTGGGTGTTCGCGATGAACACCGACAACCCGGACTCGGCGGCGCGCTTCTCGACGCCCTCGGCGATGCTGGAGAAGAACGGGTTGCTGACGTCGGGGGCGAGATAGGCGATGGCGTTGCTGCGCCCCAGCCGCAGCTGCCGGCCGGCGCTGTTCGGCACGAACCCGAGCGTGTCGATGGCGCGCTGGATGCGCTCGGCCTTCTCGGCCGACACGCGGTCGGGGTGGTTCAGGTAGTGCGAGACGGTGCCGTTGGAGACGTCGGCGAGC
The DNA here is from genome assembly GCF_014204975.1 of Jiangella mangrovi. NCBI lineage: Bacteria > Bacillati > Actinomycetota > Actinomycetes > Jiangellales > Jiangellaceae > Jiangella > Jiangella mangrovi. The sequence goes on along the minus strand of NZ_JACHMM010000001.1, from coordinate 5,041,616 downwards.
AGCGCCACGTCTCGAATGCCGATCTTGCGCACCTGTGTTCCTCCTCTGCCGCCGTCGACGGTCATTCGAGCCGCCGGTGCGTCCGATGGCCGGCCGGCTCTGGCATCCTGATCGCGTGACGAGCCCACTGGCCGCCGGGGCGGCGCTGGAACGTCTGTTCACCGGGACGGTCTGGGCCGAGGGGCCGGTCTGGCTGCCCCGGACGCAGCGCTTGCGCTGGAGCGACATCCCGAATGATCGCATCCTCGAGTGGGACGCGGCGACCGGCGAGACGACGGTCTACGGCACCGGCGTCGAGTACACCAACGGCCGCGTCCTCGACCTCGACGGCCACGTCGTCCAGTGCTCGCACGGGCGGCGCCGGGTGGAGCGCGACGTCGGCGGCATGGTCACCCCGATCGTCGACAGCTTCGAGGGACGACGTTTCAACTCGCCCAACGACGTGGTCGTGGCCGGCGACGGCTCGATCTGGTTCACCGACCCGCCGTACGGCATCCACGAGAGCGGCCGCGAGGGCCACCCGGGGGAGCAGGAGTACGGCGGCTGCTTCGTGTTCCGCTACGACGAGGCGAGCGGCGAGCTGAGCGCCGTCGTCACCGACATGGTGCACCCCAACGGACTGGCCTTCTCGCCCGACGAGTCGGTGCTGTACGTCGCCGACACCGGCTACCTGGACGGCGGCGACGACGCGCCGCGGTCGATCCGCGCCTACGACGTGGCCGGCGGCCGGTGCGGGAACGGGCGGGTGTTCGCGACGGTGCGCCCGGGCGCGTCCGACGGCTTCCGCGTCGACGAGGAGGGTCGCATCTGGTCGTCCAGCGCGGACTCCGTGCAGGTCTTCACGCCCGACGGCGTCCGGGTCGCCCACGTGCCGGTGCCGGAGAAGGTCTCGAACGTCTGCTTCGGCGGCGCCGACGGCACGGAGCTGTTCGTGACGGCGAGCACCAGCCTGTACCGGATCCGCACCACGACCCGGTCGGCGACGCATCACCGCGGCACCGCCTGATCCGGCCGGTCCGGGCGGTCCGGCCGGTCCGGGCGGTCCGGGCGGTCCGGGCGGTCCGGGCGCGGCCGGGCGTACTCGGTGCGCCAGTCGTGCTCGGGCCGGTAGCCGAGCCGGTCGTGGGCCCGGTCGATCGAGATCAGCGTCTCGAACTCGCCCAGCTCCCGCCTGACTGAAACGTTCGGAAACCAGCGGCGGGCCAGATCGGCCGACGGGATGCTCAGCCCGGTGTCGGCCGCCGCGACGGCGTACACCTCCAGCCCCGGCCGGGCCGCGTCGAGCGCCAGCGCCACTGCCGTCGCCGCGTCGCGCACGTCGACGTACGAGCCGAGCAGGTCGCGCCGGTACTCCGGGTCGCCGGCCCGGGCGAACGTGTCGTAGCCGTCCGGGGTGACGATGTTGGTGAACCGCAGCGCTGTCATCGACAGCTCCGGGTGCCACCGCACCAGCTGGCCGGTCATCGTCTCCTCGAGCACCTTGACCAGGCCGTACGTGTTGTTCGCGGCGGTGTGTTCCTCGTCGAGGGGGAGATACGGCGGCGGCTCGGCGAACGGGAAGCCCATGGCCGTGATGCTCGATGCGTAGACGACGGTGCGCACGCCGGCCCGGAGCGCCGCGAACAGCGTGTTGAACGACGCCGTCAGGTTGGCGTGGAACGTGGTGACGTCGGGGACCAGCCCGTTCACCGGGATGGCCGCCAGGTGCACCAGTGCGTCGACGCCGTCGTGCCGCGCCGTCACGCCGAGCAGCGCGTCGAGGGTCTGGCCGTAGTCGGCCAGGTCGACCCGGGCGAACCCCGGCCCGGCCGGGCCCGCGAGGTCGAACCCGACGACGTCGTGCCCGCCGGCCCGCAACCGTTCCAGCGTGGCCGTCCCGAGCCTGCCCGAGCTGCCGGTGACCGCGATCCGCACCGGCCACATCCTGGTCCAGACCTTGAATCGTGTCAACATTCGACGCCCGTATCAGCGACGGCAGCCGTCCAGGCTATTGACACGTTTCACCTGGACTCCCTACGTTCTTGATTCGATTCAAGCCCGGTCGCTCGCTTTCAAGGAGGAAACGTGAGTCTCGTCAGGCGCTATCCACGATCCATGTCCCGCGGGCGCCTGGCCGCCGCGGGTCTGACGGCCGCCGGTCTGCTCGCGGCGGCGGCCTGCGGCCCGGCCGGAGGCGACGGCGACGGTTCGGGCGATGCCGATGCGGCCGGTGGCGCGAGCGAGTTCTCCGTGCTCAGCGCCGTCGAGGCGCCGTACACCCGCGACGCGCTCGACGTGATGGCGGCCGACCAGTGCGCGGCCGAGAACGAGGCGCTGCCGCTGGCCAACAGCACCGTCCCGCAGGCCGACGTCACGACCCGGGCGTCGCTGCTGGCGAGCCAGGACGCGCTCCCCGTCCTGTTCCCGGCGTCGTCGGAGAGCGTGCGGCCCGACGGCGACCTCGTCGAGGGCGGGCTTGTCGTCGACTACGAAGAGGTGCTGACCGAGCTCGGCATCATGGACGACCTGCTGCCGTCCGCCGTGTCGGCGATCAAGAAGGCCTACGACGGCCGGCTCGCGACGCTGCCGTTCCAGTTCAACATCGAGGGCATCTTCTACAACAAGCAGATCTTCGCCGAGCAGGGCATCGAGGTGCCCACGACGTTCGGCGACCTGCTCGCCGTCTCGCAGCAGCTCCAGGACGCCGGCATCCAGCCGTTCTCCGTGGCCGGCGCCACCGGCTGGCCGGCCACCCGCTGGATCAGCACCTACCTCTTCCGTGACGTCGGCCCGGACGCCATGGAGAAGGTCCGCGACGGCGAGGCGAAGCTCACCGACCCCGAGTACGTCGCAGCGGCCCAGGCGATCGCCGACATGGGTGCGGCCGGCTTCTTCGGTGAGGGCGTGGGCTCGATCGACTACGACACCTCGCGCAACCAGTTCGCCACCGGCGAGGTCGCGATGATGTACGGGCTGACGTCGCTGCTGTCGAACTTCAACGACCCCGCCCAGACGCCCATCGGGTCCGAGAACGTCGGCTTGATGTCGTTCCCCGAGGTCGAGGGCGGCGCCGGAAGCATCGAGCAGTTCCCCGCCAACGCCGGGACCCCGATGGCGATGTCGGCCAAGCTCTACGACGACGAGGTCGGCGCGTGGCTGACCTGCATCACCGCGAACTACGGGTCGGCGCTGCTGGCCGACCAGGGCGGGATCTCCGGGTTCGTCGTGTCGGAGCCGGTCGCGGACGTCCCGCCGCTGACGCAGGACGTGCAGACGCTGATGGAGTCGGCGACCGACGGCGTGCTCTGGTTCGAGGCACTGTTCGACGAGAAGTCGCGCGACGTCGCCAAGTTCGGCGTGGCACAGCTCATCACCGGCGATCTCAGCCCCGCCGACTACATGGCGAGCGTGCAGGAGTCGCTCGACGCTGCAGGATGAGTCGGGCGGACTGGCGGTGAGAAGCGTCTTCGACGATCGCAAGACGATCGTCATCCTGCTGGGGCCCGCGCTCCTCGTCTACACGGCGGTCAAGCTCGTGCCAGTCTTCTGGACCGGCGGGCTGTCGTTCTTCGACGGCAACCTGGTGCGCGGGTTCCAGTTCACCGGCCTCGACAACGTGAAGCGCTTCATCGAGGACCCGGTGGCGCTCGACGCGACCTGGTTCACGGTACGGATCGCGATCCTGCTGACGATCGGCCAGGTGATCCTCGGCTACGGGCTGGCGATCCTGTACACGTTCTCGCTGCGGCGGTCGTCGGCGCTGATCCGGACCATCGTGTTCTTCCCGATCGTGCTGCCGACCGTGGCCGTCGGGTTGCTCTTCACGCGGTTCTTCCAGTTCGCGCCGGAGTACGGGGTCGTCGACACCGCGCTCGAGGCGGCGGGAGCCGAACCCGTCGACTGGTTCGCGACCGGGACGGGGTCGGTCGTCGTGCTCGTGATCATGGAGCTCTGGCGGACGATGGGGTTCTACGCCGTCCTGCTCTACGCCGGGCTGATGGACATCCCGGAGGAGCTGCTCGAGTCGGCCCGGCTCGACGGTGCCAACGGCCTGCGGCTGGTGCGGCACATCGTCGTCCCTCTGTCGCTGCCGGTGCTGCTGTCGACGGTGATCTTCAGCTTCAACGCGACGCTGAAGATCTTCGACTCGGTGGTCGCGCTGACCAACGGCGGCCCCGGCACTGACACGACACCACTGACGCTTCACATGTTCCGGACGGCGTTCTCGTACAGCGAGTACGGCTACGGCGCGACGCTGGCGACGGTGCTGACGCTGATGTGCTTCCTGGTCACGATCGTGATCTTCAACTCGTCGCGCCGCGACATCACCCAGGGATAGGGGGCGCCGTGTCCGTCGCCACTCTCGATCCGCCCCGTCCGGCCCCTCCGGACCGGACGGCGACCGGCTCGCCCGGCGGTCGGCGCCGCCGGCCGGTGCTGCGCCGGCTGCCGGTGTGGATCGCCATCGCCGTCATCCTCGTCATCGAGATCTACCCGATCTTCTGGCTGCTGACCAGCTCGTTCAAGACGCAGACGGAGTTCCTCGGCGAGCCCGCCTGGTCGCTGCCGTCGTCGCTGAACCTCGACAACTACGTCGAGGCGCTGACCACCGGCCAGATCGGGCGGAACCTGCTCAACACCGTGATCGTCACCGTGCCGTCGCTGCTCGTGATCCTGCTGCTCGGCTCGGCCGCCGGCTACGCGCTCGAGGTGATGGTCTGGAAGGGCCGGCACCTCACGCTGCTGGTGTTCGTCGGCGGCATCATGGTGCCCGGGCAGATGATCATCGTGCCCTTGTTCGTCGCGTACTTCCGGCTCGGCCTCACCGAGACGTACGCACCGCTGATCATCACCTACATCGCCCTCGGCCTGCCGCTGACGGTGTTCATGATGGCGGCGTACCTGCGGGCCGTCCCGCGCGAGCTGTTCGAGGCAGCGGCCATCGACGGTGCCGGGATGCTGCGGTCGTTCTTCTCCATCGGCCTGCCGCTGATGAAGAACGCGATCTTCACGATCGCGCTGATCGAGTTCTTCTCGATCTGGAACGACCTGCTGGTCGCGCTGACGTTCACGACCAACCCGGAGCTCGCGACGATTCAAGTGGGGCTGCTGAACTTCCGCGGCGAGTTCGGTTCCATCGAGTACGGCCCGTTGTTCGCCGGCATCTGCGTCAACGTCTTCGGCACCCTGGTGCTCTATCTGTTCCTCAACCAGCGGATCATGCGCGGGCTGGCCGGGGGAGCGCTCAAGGGCTGACGCGGCGACGGGGTCAACGCAGCCCGCGGGCGGTCAGTTCGGCGCCGACGGCGGCGAGGTTCTCGTGCGTCATCTCGGAGTACTTGCGCGACAGGATGACGCCCTGCGCCCCGCCGTCGAGGGCGGCGCCGAGCGAGCGGCGGATCTCGTCGGGCGTCGTCTGCTTGACGTGCTCGGGTGTCGGGACGTTGACGTCGAGGCCGGGGTAGACGACGGCCTGATCGCCGACCGCCGCGACCGTGCGCCGGGTCTCCCTGGCCACGTAGTCGGGCGACAGGCCGCGGGCCGGCAGCTCCTCGAACGGCATCGCCTCGTCGTAGCCGAGCACACCGCGGACGAGGTCGTACACCGTCTGCTCGGAGACGCCCTCGAACAGCCGCGCCGTCACCGTGCTGACGTAGTGGTGCAGCCGGTAGCCCGCGCAGTTGTTGTAGAGGACCGGCTTCACGAAGTCGCTGTAGGTCGCCATGCGGCCGAAGTCGACCTGGGAGCGGTAGACCGGCGAGAACGAGTTGTGGTGCCACACGTGCCAGCCGACCTGGACGTCGGGAGCGAGGAACTTGACCGCGCCGTACAGCCGGGCCTGAAACGCTTCATAGCCCTCGTGCCACAGCTGGTCCCACGCGACGATCTCGGGGTAGCGCATGAGCAGCCGCAGGAACCGGACGAACCGGGTGTCGGTCGCCCCCGCGTCGGCGGCGCCGGTGACCAGCCGGTACAGCTCGAGGTAGCCCTCGCGGGCCCGGCGAGCGTCGATGCCGGCGCGCTCGGCCGCGGCCTCGCAGTGCGCGCAGAAGCAGTACGGGTTGCCGTTGCGCGCGAAGCCGCCGTCGGAGAGCAGGTTGTCCAGCGGGCCGTTGCGCTCGGAGCCCCACATGACGCCGTCGAGCGGGTAGCTCTTGACGTGGTCCTCGACGATCGACAGCCACCAGTTCTGGTAGTCCGGGTTGCGCAGGCAGGCGTACATGTCGGCGCGGCCCCACGCGTCCTGCTGCAGCACCTTGGGCCAGTTCGGCACGTGCTTGGTGAGCCCGGAGTGGGTGTTCTCGAGGATGAACGCGTACACCCGCATGTCCCGCTCGTGCGCGGCCGGGATGACGTCGCCGAGCGCGTCGAAGCCGGCGGTGACGGGGTCGGGTGCGCGGTACGGGCCGAGGACGGTGTCGCCGTAGTACTCGGGGTGCTGCCGGACGTAGGAGCCGCCGAAGTGTTCGTCGTCGAGCTCGCGCGGGCCGTGACCCGGCCATGGCCGGTAGCCGATCTGCCGGCCCTGCACGCCTCGGTCGAACGACTGGCTCGCGACGACGACGGCGTTCGCGCCGGCCTTGTCGCGCAGGACGTCGAGCACGTCGCCGACCCCTTCGTCGACGAACGAGATCGCCCCGATCTGCACTCCCACGAACGTGGACACCTGGCCTCCTTGGACGGGTCGGAGCCTCACGCTATGGTGCTTGATTGGAACGTGTCAATCGGCGTTCACCAGCGGTACAGCGATGGGCTACGCTTCGGCATTGAAACGTTTTGTCCCATGGAGGTGCCGATGACAGCCACGCCGTCCGCTCCGCGAGTGGAGCACCATCGAGAGCCCCTGGGCATCGGCGAGATCCGGCCGAGACTCTCGTGGACGGTGACCGCGAACGGGCCGTGGCGGCAGGCCGGCTACGACCTCGAGCTCACCCGGGCGACCACCGGAGTGCCGGCGGGCGGCGGGTCGTCGGGCGGCGGGCCGTCGGGCGCAGGCGGCCGGGTGCGGACCGAGGTCGTCACCGTCTCCTCGTCCGACCAGGTGCTGGTGCCCTGGCCGGGCGAGCCGCTGGCGTCGCGGGAGCGGGCGACGGTCCGGGTCCGGCTGCACGGCGAGGACGGTACGACGAGCGGGTGGAGCGAGCCGGCCGCGCTGGAGGCAGGACTACTCGAGCCGGGCGACTGGACGGCGGTCCCGGTGGGCGCGGCCTGGGACGAGGACCCGGACAGCGACGACCGGCGGCCGTCGCTGGTGCGGCGCGAGTTCACCGTCGCCGGCACCGTCGTCGCGGCGCGGCTCTACGCGACGGCGCATGGGCTGTACGAGGCGGAGATCAACGGCCGCCGCGTCGGCGACGACACGATGTCGCCCGGCTGGACCGTCTACGGGCAGCACCTGCGCTACTACACCTACGACGTGACGGAGCTGGTGCGGCCGGGCGCGAACGCCGTCGGCGCCTGGCTCGGCGACGGGTGGTACCGGGGCCGGCTCGGCTGGAACGGCGGGTTCCGCAACCTCTACGGCAGCGACCTCTCGTTCCTCGCGCAGCTGGAGCTGACCTACGCCGACGGCCGGGTCGAGACGGTCGCGACGGACGGGTCGTGGCGGGCGGCGCCGAGCCCGATCCTGCGCACCGGCAACTACGACGGCGAGGACTACGACGCCCGGGCGGAGCACGCGGGCTGGTCCGAACCCGGCTTCGACGACGCGGTCTGGACGCCGGTCGCCGTCCGGGAGCGCGACCCCGCGACGCTGCGGGCGCCCACCGGTCCGCCGGTGCGGTGCACCGAAGAGGTCCGCCCCGCCGCCGTCCTCACGACCCCCAGTGGCGGCCGCGTCCTCGACTTCGGGCAGAACCTGGTCGGCCGGGTCCGCCTCCGCGTCACCGGACCCGCCGGCAGCACCGTCACGCTGCGCACCGCCGAGGTCCTGCAGGACGGCGAGCTCTACACCCGCCCGCTCCGCGACGCGCGCTCGGCCGACAGTTACACGCTGGCCGGCCGCCCGGACGGCGAGGAGTGGGAGCCGCGGTTCACGTTCCACGGCTTCCGGTACGCCGAGGTCACCGGCTGGCCGGGCGACCTCGACGCCGCGGCTGCCGCCGGTGACCTCGTCGCCCGCGTCTACCACTCCGACCTCGAGCGGACCGGCTGGTTCGAGTGCTCCGACCCGCTGGTGAACCGGCTGCACGAGAACGTCGTGTGGAGCATGCGCGGCAACGTCGTCGACATCCCGACCGACTGCCCGCAGCGCGACGAGCGGGTCGGCTGGACCGGCGACATCCAGGTGTTCGGGCCGACGGCGAGCTTCCTCTACGACGTGTCCGGCCTGCTGGCCGGCTGGCTGGGCGACGTCGAGCGCGAGCAGCTGCCCGATGGGACGGTGCCGTGGTACGTCCCGGTCATCCCGTCGAAGCAGCGGTGGACGCCGATCCGGCCGGGCGCCGCGTGGGGCGACGTCGCGACATTCCTGCCGTGGACGCTGTACGAGCGCTACGGCGACGCGGGCGTCGTCGCGGACCAGTTCGAGAGCGCCCGCCGCTGGGTCGACTGTGTGGACGACCTGGCCGGGCCGGACCACCTGTGGAACGAAGGGTTCCAGCTCGGCGACTGGCTCGACCCGGCCGCGCCGCCGGACGACCCGGCCGGCGCGCGCACCGACCGGTACCTGGTGGCGACGGCGTACTTCGCGGCCTCGGCACGCCGGGTGGCCTGGCTCGCCGACGTCTTGGAACGTGTCAAGGAACGCGACCACTACACCGCACTGGCCGACGCCGTCCGTGACGCGTTCGCCGCGGCCTACGTCCTGCCCGACGGCCGGATGACCAGCGACGCGCAGACGGCGTACGCGCTGGGGCTGCGGTTCGAGCTGATCCCGGACGAGCTGCGGGCGGCGGCCGGGCGCCGGCTGGGCGAGCTGGTCCGCGCCGACGGCAACCGGATCGCGACCGGGTTCGTCGGGACGCCGCTGGTCAGCGACGCGCTGACGGACGCCGGCGAGCTGGCCACGGCCTACGACCTGCTGCTGGAGCGGGAGTGCCCGTCCTGGCTGTACCCGGTGACCCAGGGGGCGACCACGGTGTGGGAGCGCTGGGACAGCCTCATGCCCGACGGCACCGTCAACCCCGGGACGATGACGTCGTTCAACCATTACGCGCTCGGCGCGGTGGCCGACTGGCTGCACCGCGTGGTGGCCGGCCTGGCTCCGGCCGCGCCAGGCTACCGGCGGGTGCGGTTCCGGCCGCGGCCGGGCGGCGGGCTGACCTGGGCGCGGGCCCGGCACCGCTCGCCGTACGGCGAGGTGTCGATCGAGTGGCGCATCGACGACGGCGCTCTGGTCGTCGAGACGGAGCTGCCGGTCGGCACCACCGGTGTTCTCGAGCTGCCCGACGGGATCAGCGTGGAGCTCGTCGCCGGCCGGCACGAGCATCGGTCGGTTCTCTCGGAGGTGGCGGTATGAGCAGGGTCGCGCTGGGCGGGTCCGGGTTCTCCATCGGGGAGACGCAGGACGAGGCCGCCGCCATCGACACGATCCGCACGGCGTACGACCACGGCGTGCGGCAGTTCGACTCCGCCCGCGCCTACGCGACCGTCGACGACCCGCTGCACAACGAGACGCTGTTCCGCCGGGCGCTCGCCGGCCGCGACGACGCCGTCATCGGCACGAAGGGCGGCCACTTCCGCGTCGACCGCGAGACCTGGGGCGTCGACGGCAGCCCGTCGGCGCTGCGCCGCGACTGCGAGAACAGCCTCACCGCCCTGGGCGTCGACGCGCTGCCGCTGTACTACCTGCACAAGCCCGACCCGGACGTGCCGCTCGCCGAGAGCGTCGGCGCACTGCACGAGCTGCGCACCGAGGGCAAGATCGTCGACGTCGGGGTCTGCAACGTGTCGGCCGAGCAGCTGGCGCAGGCGCTCGCCGTCACGCCGATCGCCGTCGTGCAGAACAAGTTCTCGCCGTACCAGTCGGGCGAGCGCGGTGTGCTGGCGGCCGCCGAGTCGGCGGGGCTGCGGTTCTACGCGTACTCGCCGCTCGGTGGGAAGAAGGACCGCGGCCGGCTGCCGTCGCTCATGCCGGACACCGTCGCGCTGGCGGCGGAGCTGGACGTCTCGTTCCAGCGGCTGGTGCTGGCCTGGCTGCTGGCGCAGAGTTCGGCGCTGACGGTGATCAGCGGGGCGCGGCGGACGGTGACGGCGGCCGACTCGGCCGCGGCCGGCGACGTCGTGCTGGACGAGGGGAGTGCGGCGCGGATCGGCGTCGAGGCCGCCGCGCTGGAACTACCGTGACGCCAGCCAGCCGATGAGGCCGAGCAGGAGCAGGCCGAGGAACAGCACCACGATGACGGCGAGGAGCACGGTGCTGCCGGGCCAGCGGCCCTGACGCTCCTCGGGCTGCTCGAACGCGCTGGGCCGGTCATCGGACGCGCGGTCGCGCGGTTGCTGGGCCGGGTCCTCGTAGCCGCCGCCCTGGTGATCGCTTCGGCCGGTCATGGTGCCCTCCTGCCGGCGGGGTAGGCCGCCGGGCTACTCGTCGAGTACCCAGCAGGAGGTGCGGCAACCGTCAGCGGTCGGTGGCGGCGGGACTCTCGATCTCGATGAGGTCCGCGCTGCCGCCGTCCTGGAGGGTGCTCAGCATGAGGACCGAGCCGGCGATCATGAGGACGGCCACGACGAGCAGCACGGCGAGCTTCGCCGGGGTCCCGGACTGGAGCAGCCAGCGGCGCAGAGGCGCCAGCGCGTGGCGGTCGGACATCGTCGTCCCATCGTCAACGGAGTGCGTCGATTCGACCGTATGTGAGCGGTTCGTCCCCGCGCCATCGAAATGGTCACATTGCCCCGAAAACTGGTCAGATTCGGACGCCGCCGATCACACCCTCGACCACTGTCGATCATGGAGAAGGTCGGCTTTCCGGTCGCTCGGCAGCCGACCTTCTCCATGATCAACGGGGTGGGGCGGGTGGGGTGGCCGGCGGAGAGGTCGGCGTAGAGGTCGGCCGGGTGGGCGGCGGGGCGAAGGCGGCCAGGAAGGTCGCGACGGCGGCGTCGGCGTGCGCCGTCAGGTCGCGCGGGGTGGGCGTGCCCGCCGGGGTGAACAGCGACTCGTTGAACGGCGCGCCGAGCAGCAGCCAGAGGAACTGCTCGGCCGCGACGTCCATGTCGCCGGCGAGCAGTCCGCGCCCGGCGAGCGCGCCGAAGAGCTGGCGCAGCGTCCGGAGCCCGCGCAGCCGGCTGCGCTCGTCCCAGGTGCGGGCGAGGTCGGGGAACCGCTCCGCCTCGGTGGCGACCAGCCGGCGCATGCGCAGCAGGTCCGAGCCGGTGACGGTGGTGACGAACTCGCGCGCGAACGCCCGCAGGTCGCCGGGCAGGTCCGACGTGAGCGCGTCGAGGTGGACCTCGGAGCGGCGCTCGGCTGCCTCGATGTCGCGCCGGATGACCGCGGCGAACAGTTGCTCCTTGCTGGGGAAGTACTTGTAGAGCGTCACCTTCGAGATGGCGGCGAGGGCGGCGATCTCGTCGACGCCCGCGGGGCCGAAGCCGCGGCGCAGGAACACCGTCCGCGCGGCGTCGAGGATGAGCGGCTCCTTCGGGGTGCCGCGACCCCTTGTCGGCTCCATGAACTGAACTGTACAGTACTCGACATCACTAGAGTACTGAACAGTTCAGTATCAAAGCCGAGTGAAGGATGAGTGGTCGACATGCAGGCACGATCCCCCGACGGCACACCGATCGCCGTCCGCCGCAGCGGCGACGGGCCGGCCCTGGTCATGGTCGACCCCGCGGGCGCGTTCCACGGGCTGCGGCCCATGGCCGGCGCGGTGCCGGCCCTGGCCCGCCGGTTCACCGTCCACACCTACGACCGGCGCGGCCGCGGCGACAGCGGCGACGCCCCGGACTACGCGCCCGAGCGCGAGGTCGAGGACCTGGCGGCGGTCGTCGAGCTGGCCGGCGGCGACGCGTACGTCTACGGGTTCAGCTCCGGCTGCGCGGTGGCACTGCGCGCGGCGGCCGCCGGGCTGCCGGTTCCACGGGTCGCGCTGCTCGAGCCGCCGTTCCAGGTCGACGAGCCGGACGACGTGGAGTTCACCGCCGAGCTGCGCCGCCTGATCGAACGCGGCGAGCGGGGCGCCGCCGTCGAGTTCTTCAACCGCGGCGTCGGCGTGCCCGACGAGTTCATCGCCCAGCTGCGCGAGCACCCGGCCTGGCCCGGCCTCGAGGCCATGGCGCACACCTTCCTCTACGACGTCGCGGTCACGGCCTCGATGACGTCGGACCTGCTCGGCTCGGTGAAGGCGCCGACGCTGGTGCTCAACAGCGACGGCAGCGACGACTACCTGCGCGGCGCCGCTCGCGACGTCGCCTCGCGGCTGCCCGCGGCCGAGCACCGCGAGGTCCCCGGCGACTGGCACGGCGTCGACGACGAGGCCCTGGCCGCCCTGCTCGGCGACTGGTTCCGCTGACACCTTCTGGACAGCAGAACAGCCCGCGAGCACGCCGGATCGGGCCCGCGCCGCTCCCTACGCTCGACGCATGGTGGACAGCCTCGGACGCGCAGGGCAGCGCTCGTGATCGGCGGCGAGCAGTCGGTCGACCTCGGCGTGGACGCCGAACGGCTCTGGGCCTACATGACGACGTACGAGAACTGGGCCGAGTACGTCATCGGCTTCCAGGAGCTGAAGGTCGTCGACGAGACGCGGACGATCTGGACGCTGCGCGGCGACGTCGGCATCCTGTCGCGCGCGGTCGAGATCCAGGTCGACCGGGTCGAGCAGGTCGACGGCGAGATCTCCCGGTTCGAGCTCACCGGGCTCACCGAGCGGCTCACCGGCACCGGCTCGTTCCGTGTCGAGCCCTTGGCCGACGACGGCGCCGGCATGGCTCCGGGGGACGCGAGCACCGCGCCGGCCGCAGCTGACCCCGTCGTGACCCGGCCGTCCCGCTGGCAGCGGTTCTGGTTCCGCGTCGTCTCGCGACTGATCGGCCGCAAGCGTCCGACACCGCCGGCGAGCGCACCGCCCGCACCGGCCGCACCGGCCGCACCGGCCGCACCGGCCGCACCGGCCGCACCGGCCGCGACCACGCCGCCGACCGGTGAGGGCAGCCGGCTCACGTTCACGCTGCACGTCAGCCCGGGCGGGCCGATGGCCCCGATGGTCGAGATGCTCATGGCCCCGCTGCTCCAGCCGGCCGCGGACGACATCTGCGCCCGGATCCGTCACGCGCTGGGAGGCACGTATGCAGACCACTGATGTCGTCGTCGTGGGGTCCGGGGCGTCCGGCCTGACCGCCGCCCTGGTCGCCGCCGCCGAGGGACTGCGGGTGACGGTCCTGGAGAAGGCGCCGGTGTTCGGCGGCACCAGCGTGGTCTCGGGCGGGTCGATCTGGGCGCCGGCGAACCGGTGGTTCGCGGCCGAGGGCGGCAAGGACAGCCTGGACGACGCCCTCGTGTACTTGAAGGAGATCACGCTCGGACGGGTCGACGAGTCGCTGCTGACGGCGTTCCTCGACGCCGTCAACCCGATGCTGGACCTCGTCGCCGGTCACGCCGGCATCGAGTTCGAGGCCAACCACGAGCACCCGGACTACCAGCCGGGCCTGCCCGGCGCGCTGCCCGGCGGCCGCACGATCCAGCAGGGCCTGTTCGACACCACGCTGCTCGGCGACCTGAAGCCGAAGCTGCGCGCGGCGCACAGCGGCGTCCCCGTGAAGCGGCTCGAGGTCGACGAGTGGGGGCAGGACACCATCGACCGCTGGGACTGGGCGCTCATCGCCGACCGCGTCTCGAAGGGCATGGTCGGCATGGGCGCGGCGCTGGTCGGCAGCCTGCTGCACGGCTGCCTGAAGCTCGGCGTCGACGTCCACGCGGACAGCCCCGTCACCGAGCTCGTGCAGGACGGGACCGGCCGGGTCACCGGCGTCGTCGCGACCGTCGACGGCGAGACCGTGACCATCGCGGCCACCCGCGGCGTCGTCCTGGCCTCCGGCGGGTTCGAGTGGAACCGCGAGCTCGTCGACCAGTTCCTCGGCAAGCCCATGCACCACCCGGCCAGCCCGCCGTCGAACACCGGCGACGGCCTGCTCATGGCGATGGCCGCCGGCGCGCGCCTGGGCAACATGAGCGAGGCCTGGTGGACGCCGACCGTCCACGCCAAGGGCGACACCTACGACGGCGAGCCGCTCTACCGGCCGACCAGCAGCCTGCGCGCGCTGCCCGGCGGCATCATGGTCGACCGCGACGGGCGCCGCTTCGTCGACGAGGCGATGAACTACAACGACCTCGGCAAGGCGCTGGGCACGTTCGACCCCGGCCACTACCGCTATGCCCACCAGCCCTGCTGGCTCATCTTCGACCAGCGCTTCCGCGACTCGTACTCCGTCGCGACGGTGACGCCGGACGCGCCGACCCCCGCCTGGATGCCGACGGCGGACACCCTCGACGAGCTGGCCGTCCTGGTCGGCATCGACCGGCAGGGACTGGCCGCGCAGATCGCCGAGTACAACGAGCACGCCGCCGCCGGCGCCGACCCGGTCTTCCACCGCGGCGAGTCCGCCTACGACGCCTACCGCGGCGACGCGCGCGTGACGCCGCACCGCAACGTCCGCCCGCTGGGCGACGGGCCGTACTACGCCGTCGAGATCCACCTCGGCGCGCTCGGCACCAAGGGCGGCCCGGTCACCGACGCCACCGGCAACGTGCAGCGGGCGCTCGGCGGGGCGATCCCCGGCCTCTACGCCTGCGGCAACGCCGCGGCCAGCGCGTTCGGCCCGGGCTACCCGGGAGCCGGCGCGACCCTGGCCGCCGGCATGACCTTCGGCTACCTCAGCGCCCGTGCGCTGGCGTCCACGGGGAGCGCGTCGTGACGAGCACGACGGCGAGCGGAATCGGCGCGGCCTTCGACGCGCAGGGGGTCGCCGGGTACGTCGCCGGCCGGACCTGGCGGCTGGCCATCGGCGGCGAGCTCGTCGACGCGGCGTCCGGGCGGACCTATCCGACGTTCGACCCGAGCACGCGGACGCTGCTCGCGCACGTGCCCGACGGCGACGCCGCCGACGTCGAGCGGGCCTACCGGGCCGCGGCCGCCGCCCAGGAGCAGTGGGCCGAGACGGCGCCGCGGCAACGCGCCCGGCTGCTGCGCGACCTCGCGGCGCTGGTCGACGAGCACGCGCTGGAGCTGGCCGCGCTGGACGCCGTCGACCTCGGCAGCCCGCTGCGCTCGATGCTGCTCGACGTCGAGCGGGCGACGGACTCGCTGCGGCTGTTCGCCGACTGGTCGCTGCAGCTCACCGGCGAGGTCGTGCCGGCGTCGGCGGAGCACCTGCACTACACCCGGCGCGAGCCGTTCGGCGTCGTCGGGCGGATCCTGCCGTTCAACCACCCGTTGATGTTCGCCGCAGGGAAGGCCGCCGCGCCGCTGCTCGCCGGGAACGCGCTGATCATCAAGCCGGCGCACCAGACGCCGCTGTCGGCGCTGCGCTTCGGCGAGCTGGCGCAGCAGGTGCTGCCGGCGGGCCTGGTCAACGTCGTCAGCGGGCAGGGCCCCGAGACCGGCGCGGCGCTCGTCACGCACCCGCGGATCCGCCGGCTCGCGTTCATCGGCAGCGAGCGGACCGGGCGCCTCGTCCAGGCCGCCGCCGCCGCTGCCGCCGTCAAGCAGGTCAGTCTCGAGCTCGGCGGCAAGAACGCCATGCTGGTGTTCCCCGATGCAGACCTCGCGGCCGCCGCCCGCAGCGCCGTCACCGGCATGAACCTCGAGGCCAGCACCGGCCAGTCGTGCGGGTCGACGTCGCGGCTGCTGCTGCACGCGAGCATCGCCGATCAGGTGCTGCCCGCGGTGGTTGACGCGTTTCAAGCGCTGCGGGTCGGGCCCGCCCTGGACGAGGCGACGGAGGTCGGGCCGCTGGTCTCCGAGCAGCAGCAGGAGAAGGTCCGCGGCCTGGTCGACGACGCCGTGGCGGCCGGCGCCGTCCTCGAGTGCGGGGGGACGACGGCGTCAGCCGCGGCTCCCACCGAGGCCGGGTTCTACTACCCGCCGACGGTGCTGTCCGCCGTCGACCCGGCCATGCGGATCGCCCGCGAGGAGGCGTTCGGGCCGGTCCTGACGGTGTTCACCTTCCAGACCGAGGCGGAGGCCGTCGCGCTGGCGAACGACCTCGACTACGGCCTCACCGCGAGCGTCTGGACCAGCGACATCAATCGCGCGCACCGGCTCGCGCACGACCTCGAGGCCGGGTTCGTCTGGATCAACGGGTCGTCGCAGCATTTCCCGGGCGTGCCGTACGGCGGCGTCAAGGCATCGGGCATCGGGCGCGAGGAGTGCCTCGACGAGCTGCTGAGCTTCACGCAGGTCAAGTCCGTGAACGTGATGGGAGCACTCGCCCGGCGATAGGCACCACATCGAGCTCGAGGAGGAGTGCGATGGTCCAGGACGTGCAGGCGGCCCCGCGGCCGGGGCGGTCGCCGCGGACGCCGCGGACGCCACGGTCGCCCGGGGGAGCGGGCCGGCTCGCGGCGAGGCTGAGCGGCCGGCTGGGTCAGCTGGTGATCGTGCTGCTGATCGTCAGCTTCGGGACGTTCATGCTCTCGGCGCTGCTGCCCGGCGACCCCGCGGTGGCGATCCTCGGCGAGGACCAGCCGCCGGAGGCCTACGAGCAGGTGCGCCAGCAGCTCGGGCTCGACCAGCCGCTGCTGACGCGGTACTTCGACTGGCTCGGCTCGGTCGTGCGGTTCGACTTCGGCACCTCGCTGATCCCGCCGCACCAGGAGGTGGCCGACCAGCTGCGCGCCGCGTTCCCGGTGAGCCTGCAGCTGGCCGTCATGGCGCTGCTGCTGGCACTCGTGATCTCGATCCCGCTGGCCATGCTGTCGGCGTACCGGCCGGGCGGGTTCCTGGACCGGCTGATCAGCGCCGGGACGTTCGCGATCCTGGCGGTCCCGAGCTTCGTCGCCGGCCTGCTGCTCATCGCCGTCGCCGTCAACCAGCTCGGGCTGTTTCCGCGCGCGCACTGGGTGCGGATCAGCGACTCGGTGCCGGACAACCTGTACCACGCGTTCCTGCCGGTGCTGACGATCGCGCTGCTGGAGATCCCGGCGTTCACGCGGGTACTGCGCGGTGACCTGGTGACGACGCTGCAGGAGGACTTCGTCCTGGCGTCGCGGGCCAAGGGGATGCCGTCGTGGCGGATCATGCTCTTCGACGCGTTCCGGCCGTCGTCCTACGCGATGATCACGATCATCGGGCTCAGCCTCGCCCAGCTCATCGGCAGCACCGTCATCGTCGAGGTCCTGTTCGCGCTGCCCGGCATGGGGTCGCTCGTCGTCGACGCCGCCGGCCAAGGCGACCTGCCGGTCGTCCAGGGAGCGGTCCTCGTGATCGCCTTCACCTACGTCGTGATCAACACCGCCGTGGATGCCGCCTACAGCATCGTCGACCCGAGGATCCGCCGTGGCCAGAGTTGACCAGGAGATCGTGCCGGCCGTGGTGCCGGCCGAGCCGGCCGCCCCCACCGCCCGCCGGCTCGGCCGGCGCCGCCCTTCCCGCCCTCGCCGCAGTGTGGACGTGCTGGCCTGGGCCTGCGGCGTCTGGCTGCTCGTCCTCACGCTGGCGGCGATCCTCGCGCCGCTGCTGCCGATCGGCGAGCACGAGGACTCCGCGCTCACCCTCGCCGAGCCGATCTACGCAAGGCCCGACCTGGGCTCGTCGCACCCGCTGGGCACCAACGCGCTCGGCCTGGACCTGCTGGCCCGGGTCATCTACGGCGCCCGCATCTCGCTGACCGTCTGCACGGCCGCCGTCCTCATCGGCATGACGGTCGGCGGGCTGATCGGCATCACCGCCGGGTACCTGCGCGGCAAGGTCGACGTCGTCGTCGGGATCGTCACCAACTCGCTGCTCGCCGTCCCGACGCTCATCATGCTGATCGCGCTGGCCAGCGTGCTGCGCCCGACGCCGTTCACCATGGCGATCGCGCTGGCGCTGGTGGCGACGCCGGGCATGATCCGGGTCGCGCGGGCCAACACCCTGGCGCTCGCCCAGCGTGAGTACGTCACCGTCGCCCGGGCCCTCGGCGCGCGCCGCAGCCGGATCATCGTCCGCGAGCTGCTGCCCAACGTCGCGCTCTCGATCATCCCGCTCGGCATGATCTACATCTCCGCGCTGATCGTCGCCGAGGCGTCGCTGAGCTTCCTCGGCATCGGCATCCAGGCACCGCGCCCGACCTGGGGCAACATGATCTCCGAGGGCCAGGCCGGCGTCATGGAGCAGCACCCGTTCCTGGTCGTCGTCCCGGCCGTGGCGCTGTTCCTCACCGTCTTCTCCTTCAACCTCATCGGCGAGCGGCTGCGCGGCCGGTGGGACACCAGGCAGGTGAAGCTGTGACGACGACAACCCTCCTGCGGGTCCGCGACCTGCACACCGTCTTCCACACGCCGCGCGGTGACGTCCCCGCGGTCGACGGCGTGAGCTTCGAGCTGGCGGCCGGGCAGACGCTGGGCCTCGTGGGCGAGTCCGGGTCCGGCAAGTCCGTGCTCGGGCGGACGATCATGGGCCTGGTCACGCCGTCGCGCACCGTCGACGTGCACGGCGCCGTCGAGCTCGAGGGCGAGGACCTGCTGCGGGCGCCGGCCAAGCGGCGGCGGGCGCTGCTGGGCGCCGAGATCGCGATGGTCTTCCAGGACCCGCTGAGTTCGCTGAACCCGGTCAAGCGGATCGGCGTGCACCTCACTGAAACGTTGCGACGGCACCAGCGCCTGGACCGCGCGCAGGCCAGGCAGCGGGCGATCGAGCTGCTCGACACCGTCCGCATCCCCGAGGCCGCCCGCCGGTTCGACCAGTACCCGCACGAGCTGTCCGGCGGCATGCGCCAGCGGGTGATGATCGCGATGGCGCTGTCGTGCGACCCCAAGCTGCTCATCGCCGACGAGCCGACGACGGCGCTGGACGTCACCGTGCAGCGGCAGGTGCTCGACCTGCTCACGATTCTCTGCGAGGAGCGGCGCATGGCGGCCGTCCTCATCAGCCACGACCTCGGCGTCGTCGCCGGGCGTAGCGACCGCGTCGCCGTCATGTACGGCGGGCGGATCGTCGAGAGCGCGGCCGCGCTGGCCTTCTTCGGCGGGCAGCGCCACCCTTATGCGCGCGGCCTGCTGGCGTCGCTGCCGCGGCTGGACGGGCCGGCGCATATGGTGCTGTCGACCATCCCGGGCCGTCCGCCGGACCTCGCCCGCTGGACCGGCGGCTGCCACTTCGCGCCGCGCTGCCTCCACGCCGCCGACGACTGCCGCGCGACGGCGCCACCGTTGGTCACGTCGGGCGACGGGCGCGAGCTGGCCTGCTATCACCCGGTGGGAGCGGAAGCTTCAGCTGACGCCGTCGTCGCCGGATCGAGGGGAGAGGGCTGATGGCTGGAACCGGGACCGCGCACCTGCGCGAGCACGACGCGCGGCTGACCGTCGAGGACCTGGTGGTGGAGTTCCGCACCAAGGGCGGGCACACCGTGCGGGCGGTGTCGGGCGTGAGCTTCGACGTGCTGCCCGGCGAGACGCTGGGGATCGTCGGCGAGTCCGGCTGCGGCAAGTCGTCCGTCGCGCGCGCCGTCATGCACCTGCCGGCGCCGGTGTCGGGACGGGTCCGGCTGGGCTCGGTATCGCTCGGGGAGCTGGACGCCGGCGCGCTGCGCCGCAGCCGGGTCGCCATGCAGATCGTGTTCCAGGACCCCGTCTCGTCGCTCAACCCCCGCCGCAAGGTGAAGGACCTGGTGCAGGAGGGCGCGTCGATCTGGGGGCAGGGATCGGCGTCCTCGCGTTCGGCTGCGGCCCGGTCGGTCCTGGACGCCGTAGGCCTCGATCCCGACGTCGTCTGGAACCGCCGCCCGCACGAGCTCTCCGGCGGCCAGTGCCAGCGGGTGTCCATCGCCCGCGCCCTCGTCATGGAGCCCGAGCTGCTCATCTGCGACGAGATCCTGGCCAGCCTCGACGTGTCGGTGCAGGCGCAGCTGCTCAACCTGCTGCGCACGGCCAAGGGCGAGCGGCGGCTGAGCATGCTGTTCATCGCGCACGACCTGGCGGCGGTGAAGAACATCAGCGACCGCGTGCTCGTCATGTACCTCGGCAAGGTGTGCGAGGTCCTGGACGTCGGTGTGCTGGACCGGCCGGTGACGCACCATCCGTACACGCGGCTGCTGCTCGAGTCGGTGCCCGTCGTGAGTGCGAGCCGGGTGGCGCCGGTCCGCGGGTCGGCCGCTGCGCAGGATCTCCCGTCGCCGATCGACCCGCCGAGCGGCTGCCGGTTCCGCACGAGGTGCCCGTTGGCGACCGACCGCTGCGCGGCGGAGGAACCCGTCCTGGAGGCCAAGGCCGACGGCCAGTTCGTCGCCTGCCACGAGGTTCCCTGACGGACCGCCCGCTGTTCATGAGGCTTGACGTTTTCATAACCTGCAACATATATTGCATGTTATGAAAATGTCGGCGCCATCCCTGCTTCCGCTGCTGCGGACGCAGACCCAGGGTGTGCTGCTGGCTTGGCTCTATCTTCACCCGGAGGAACGGCACTCGCTCACCGATCTGGCGCGCCGGCTCGGCGTGAGCGTCAGCACGATTCATCGCGAGGCCGATCGGCTGGTCGAGGCCGGTTTGCTGACCGACTCGCATGTCGGGCGGAGCCGGCTCGTCCAGGCACGCACCGACACCGCCGTCTTCCAGCCGCTCGCCGACCTGCTGGCAGTCACCTACGGCCCGATTCCGGTGCTGACAGGCCTGCTCAGTGGTTTCCCCGGCGTTCTCCGAGCCTACGTCTACGGGTCCTGGGCAGCCCGCTACCAGGGCCATGGCGGAGAACCGCCGAACGACGTCGACGTCCTGGTGGTCGGAACGCCGGATCGCGACGATCTGTACGACGTCGCGGCGGCAGCACGCCAGCAGTTGGGGCGCGAGGTCAACATACGGCAGATCTCGGCAGAGGTCTGGGACGACCCGGAGCCCGCGGGGTTCGTCGCGACGGTCAGGTCGCGGCCGATCGTCGAACTCGACGTACGGGAGAGCGCACCGGCATGAGATGGCCACGGGGCGAGGCGACCATCGAGCAGATGATGAGCGCGGGAGAACTGGAACGCGTGCGGCCGGACGAGGCCCATGTGGCCGCGTTGCTCACGACCGCCCGGGCTCACCTGGCGTCCGCGGAACTGCTCCGCGAGACCGATCCCGCCGGGGCGTACGGCCTGATGTACGACGCCGCGAGGAAGTCGATGACGGCGATTCTGGCCAACCAGGGTCTGCGCGCCACCACTCGCGGCGGGCACATCGCCGTCTATCAGGCCGTCTCCGCACAGCTCGATCCCCCGCTCGGGAAGATCGTGCGGCCGTTCAACCGGATGCGCGCGCGCCGCAACGATGTCGAGTACCCGTCGCCCGAGCGTCCCGCGGTTACGCCTGACGAGGTGGCCGAGGATCTCGAGAAGGCGGCCGCGATCGTCGAGATGGCCGAGAAGGCGATTCCCGGGATGGGCGTCTACTAGAGCCGGAGGCACGGGGTTCACGGGCCGCGGCGGCGCATGATCGTCAGGACTCCCGCGAGGACGGCGGCAGCGGACGCCGCGACCGCGGACATCACGAAGACCACGACGAAGGCGTCCTCGCTGGGGAAGGTGCCGTCCGCCGTCGTCACCACGAGCAGCGTCAGCACCGCCGCCACGACGGCCGAGCCGAGCGAGGTCCCAACCGAACGCAGTAGTGAGTTGATGCCGTTCGCCGACGCCGTCTGGTGCACCGGCACCGCGCTCATCACCAAAGCGGGCATCGCGGCGAACGTCAGCGCCGTCCCGACCGCGACCAGGCAGGCGCCGGCCACGACCTGCCACGGGTGCCGGTCCAGCGCGATCCGGGCGAGGTAGGTCGCGGCCATCACCACGCAGCCGCACAGCAGCACGGCCTCCGCGCCGTAGCGCCGGATCAGCGCGGCCGCCACCGGGGCGAGCGCGCCGAACACCGCCGCGACCGGCGCCATCACCAGCCCGGTCTCGACGACGTCGAGGGCCTGGCCGTAGCCGGTGCTCCGCGGCATCTGCAGGAACTGGGTCGTGCTCAGCAGGTTCACGAACATCGCGAACCCGACCAGGGTCGACGCGACGTTGACGACGACGATGCGCGGCTGCAGCAGGGTCCGCAGATCGACGACGGGGTTCGGGGCGCGCCGCTCGACCGGCACCCACGCAGCGAACACGACCACCGCCCCGACCACACACGACACCGTCGCCCACGACGTCCAGCCCCAGTCCGCGCCCTTGGTGATCGCGAGCAGCGCCGCCGTCAGAGCCGCCCCGAGCATCAGCGCGCCCAGCAGGTCGAAGCTCGGCCGCGCCCGCACGACCGACCGTGGCAGCGTCAGCGGCACCAGGACGAGCAGCACCACCCCGAGAAAGCCCGACAGCCAGAACATCAGGTGCCAGTCGTACGACCGCGCCACCAGTCCGGCCAGCGGCAGCCCCGCGCCCGACCCGATCGCGAGCGTCGCCGACAGCAGCGCGACGCCGAACGGCAGCCGCCGTGGCGGCAGGATGTCGCGCATCAGCGCGATGCCGATGGGGATCGTCGCGACGCCGATGCCCTGCAGGGCCCGGGCCACGATGGCCGGCCCGATGTGCGTGCTCAGCGCGCCCACCACGGACCCCACCACGGCGCAGCACAGGCAGCCCATGATCAGCAGCCGCTTGCCGTAGGTGTCGGCCAGCTGGCCGGCCACCGGGGTCGCGACGGCGCCGGCGATCAGCGTCGCCGTGACCAGCCACGAAGCGGCCGTCGGCGTCGTCGACAACAGGTCCGGCAGTTCGGGCAGGAGCGGCACGACGAACGTCTGCTGCATGGCGGTGAGGACACCGGTGAGGCACAGCACCGCGATGGCCACCCCGGCACGGCGGGGCGGCGCAGAGGCGGGCTCCAAGTCAGAGCACCGACAACCGGCGCGGCCCGGCCGCCACCCCACCCGCCGCCCCGGCCGCCACCCCGGCCGAAGCGCCACCGGCCAGCGACGCCTCCACAGCGCGCGCCGTGCGGGTCAGCTCGTCGGCGATGCCGGGGATGAGCGCGTCGGGGCAGCGCAGGATCGGGATCCCGGTCGCGACGGCGGCAACCGGCCGGCCGGCGTGGTCGCGCAGGGCGACGCCGACGCCGATGAGGCCGCGTTCGCTCTCCTCGTCGTTGACGGAGTAGCCGAGCCGCCGGATCGCTGCCAGCTGGCGCTGCAGCGCGCCCAGGTCGCAGGGACCGGGGCCGTAGGTGTGCGGCAGCCCGCGCGGGTAGAGGGCGGCCAGCTCGGCCGGCTGCAGCCCGGCCAGGATCGCCTTGCCCGCGGCGGTGCAGTGGGCCAGCATCGACAGCCCGGCGCGGGACGCGACGTGGACCTGGTGCCGCCGGGGCGACTCGACGCCGTCGACGAACACGACGGCGGTGCCCTCGAGCCGGGCGAGGTGCACGGTCTCGCCGATGCGCCGGCCCAGCTCGACCAGGGGGAGCCGGGCGGCGTCGATGATGTCCTCGGTGGCGGCGCGGTGCCGGTCGCCGCGCAGCGCCCAGCCGCGCTGGTAGGTCCGGCGGGCGTTCTGCTCCGCGAAACCGTGGTGGACGAGCATCGTCATGAGGCGATGCGCCGTGGATGGAGCGACGCCGAGGGTGCGGGCGGCGTCGGTGACGCGGAGCTCGTCGGAGTCCTGCAGCAGGTGGATCAGGCGCAGGGCGTTACCGACCGATTCGATGGGATACGCGACACTGTGCTCCATGACCGGAGTATGGCCATCCGGGGCGTTCCACGTCAGTATCGTGTCCAGAATTTCTGGCTATTAGAAACCGCTGCCACCCGTAGAACCGCGTTCTTCCTGCGGCAACCAGTCGTCCCGCACGCTGGGACGACGCAGCGATTCTGCGGATCAGAATCCCTCGCGACGCCCGCCGGGCGAGGTCGGGCCGGACCCTAGGCTCGACCGCGGGTCGAGAGTGCCGGCCGCTCCAGGCGCCGATCGCACCGCGACCCCCGCGGACATCCCCGCGGACCGCTCCGCGCTCGACGACGACGCGGCCGGCCGACCGAGCGGCCGGCGGGAAAGGGGACCGACGTGACCGACGAACCCACCGAATTCCGGGGCTGGGTGCGACACCAGGACGTGTTCGAGATCCGGGACCTGCGGCTCACGCCGCGGCGCCCGACCGACGTCGTCATCCGCAACCTGGCGGCCCAGGCCTGCTACACGATCGTCTCCAACGTCGCGGACCTGCCGAGCCACCACGACCGCGCGCGCAGCCCGGGCCACGGCGCCATGGGCGTCGTCGTCGAGGTCGGCCCGCAGGTGCGCCGGGTCAAGGTGGGCGACAAGGTCATCACGCCGGTCTCGCCGGTGTGCGGCACCTGTTACAGCTGCCTGCGCGGCGAGTATCACTGCTGCGGCCACAAGAACGACATCGACTTCGCCCGCCCGGACAACCCGGCGTTCGCGACGATGGACGACGGCACCCCCGTCTGGCAGGACCACACCGGCGGCTTCGCCGAGCTGGCCGTCTGCCCGGAGCCCTGGGTCATCCCGGTCAACGAGTCGACGCTGTCCAACGTCGAGCTCGCGACGCTGGCCTGCTCGTCCGGCCCCGGCTGGGCGTTCGGGCTCATCGGCGCCCGGGTCGAGATCGCGTCGACGGTGGCCGTGCTGGGCGCCGGCCCGCTGGGGCTCTCGCTCATCCAGGCCGCCAAGATGGCCGGCGCGCGGCTCATCATCGCCGCCGAGCGCATCCCGCACCGCATCGAGGCCGCACAGAAGGCCGGCGCGCACGTCGTCATCGACACCGAGAAGGACGGCGACACGCTGGTCGAGCAGATCCGCGAGCTGTGCCGGCCGGTCACGGACAACCCGGCGGCCGGCGGCAAGCAGTACGACGGTTACTACGACGGCAACGGGGCCGACATCATCTTCGAGGCGGCCGGCCTGACGTTCGGCACGCCCACCACGGGCACCCCGGCCGACGACACCGGCGCGCGCCTGGTCACCCAGGGATTCCAGGCCACCCGCCGTGGCGGCTACTTCGTCCACACCGGGATCATCAAGCCGACCAGCGACCCCGAGGTGTGGGGCCCGGCGCCCGGGCCGTTCGACTACCACGGCCGGCGCTACCTGTCGGCGGCGTACGGCGGCGCGAACGCGCTGCGGGACATCCCGCGGCTGGCGTCGCTGATCGAGAACGGGTACCTCGACGCGCAGTCGCTCGTGGACCCGGTGCTGCCGTTCGAGCGCGGCGACGAGGCGCTGTGGACGTCGCTCAACCGCGACAAGCTCCTCCCGATCATCACCTACGAGAACTGATCCAGCGCGGTTCCCAACGGAGGGAATGCCCATGAGGACCACAGTTCACCGCGCCCTCGCCGTCGTCGCCTGCGCCGCCCTGCTGGCCGCGTGCTCCGGCGGCGGCGAGGAGGCGCCGGCGAGCGGCGGGAACGACACGCCGACGCAGAGCCAGGGCGACGACCTCCCGCGCGGCTTCGTCGGGGCCGACGACGCCGGAGGCGCAGCCGCTGGCGACCCGCAACCCGGCGGCACGCTCACGTACACGCTCAACGTCGAGGCGGACAGCCTCGACCCGGCCGGCGAGTTCGGCGCGGGCAGCGCCGGCGGGTCGGAGCTGACGGCGCTCTACGACCTGCTGGTGCGCTACGACTACGAGGCCGGCGAATACGTCCCGCAGCTCGCGGAGTCGCTGGAGCCGAACGCGGACTTCAGCGAGTGGACGGTGACGCTGCGCGACGGCGTCACCTTCACCGACGGGACCCCGCTGGACGCCGACGCGGTGAAGTTCAGCGTCGAGCGCTACCTCGCGACGAGCGGCGGCTGGTCCAGCCTGCTCGGCGACGCGCTGGCGAGCGTCAACGCCGCCGACCCGTCGACCGTGGTGTTCACCCTCACCCGGCCCTGGGCGGACTTCCCGTTCATGCTCGCCCAGGCGCCGGGGAACATCGTGTCGCCGACGGCGGTCGCTCAGTACGGCGACGAGTTCCTGCGCAACCCCGTCGGCGCCGGGCCGTTCGTCCTGGACCACTGGGCACCCGGCGAGGAGCTGGTGCTGACGCCGAACCCGGACTACTGGGGCGGCAAGCCGTACCTCGACCAGCTGCGCTTCACGTCCGCGCAGACGCCGCAGGCGCTGGCCGACCTCATGACCTCCGGCGGCACCGACGTCACGCAGATCCGCGACCCCCACGTCATCCGCACGCTGCTCGGCGACGATTACGGCGGCTTCGTCGACATCACCAACACCGGCAACATCCTCTACATCAACAGCGCGGCCGGTCATCCGGGCGAGGACGTCCGGGTCCGGCAGGCCATCGCGGCCGCCATCGACCCCGAGGCGATCAACCAGCGCGCCTACGACGGCGAGGGGCTGGTCGGCAGCGAGGTCTTCCAGGACGGGTCTCGCTGGGCCAACGACGTCGGCGGTCCCGCGTACGACCCCGACGAGGCGAAGCGGCTGCTCGAGGAGGCCAAGGCCGACGGGTACGACGGCGCCATCGAGGTCACGACGGGGCCGACGGAGCCGGAGGCGGCGCTCACCATCCAGGCGATGCTCAACGCCGTCGGCTTCACGGCCGAGGTGGCGCAGGTGCGCACCGGGCAGGACCTCATCTCGAAGGTGCTGGTCGACCGCGACTTCGACGTGTCAGTCTACGGAGCCAGCGCGACGGACGATCCCGGCGACGTCTTCACCCGCTACTACGACCGCATCGGCCGCGAGGGCAACTTCCTCGGCTACAGCAACCCGGAGATGACCCAGACCCTGCTGGACTTCGCCGCGACGGGCGACGAGGCGGAGAAGAAGGAGCTGGCCGCGCAGCTGCAGGAGATCTGGAACGAGACCATGCCGTTCCTCCCGATCGCCGCGGCGCCGGTCTTCCTGACCTGGCAGGACACGGTGCACGGCGTGCAGCCGTCCACCCAGTTCCAGCTGCTGTTCGACAAGGCCTGGATCGAGCAGTGACGGCCCTGGACCTCACGTTCGCCTGCCTCGACTACGACCGGACCCGCGCGCTGCAGGACGGGCGGGTCCGGCCGGAGGGCATCGCGCTGAACTTCCTGCCGCTGCCGGTCGAGGAGACGTTCTTCCGCCAGCTCAAGCACCACGAGTTCGACGTGGCGGAGATGAGCCTGTCGTCGTACGTGCTGACGCTGGACCGCCCGGACCCGCCGTTCGTCGCGATCCCGGTGTTCCCGTCGCGGTACTTCCGGCACCAGTCGATCTACGTCAACACCGGTTCCGGTGTGACGCGCCCGGAGGACCTCGCCGGCAAGCGGGTCGGCGTGCCGGAGTACCAGATCACCGCGGGCGTCTGGCAGCGCGGCATGCTGGCCGACGAGTACGGCGTCGACCCGTTCTCGGTGCGGTACTTCACCGGCGGCGTCGAGACGCCCGGGCGGTCGGAGAAGATCGCGCTGGACCTGCCGGACGGGGTCAGCGTGCGGCCGATCGGGCCGTCGGAGACGTTGTCGGCGATGCTGGCCGACGGTTCGCTGGACGCCGTGATGAGCGCGAGCGTGCCGTCGTCGTTCGGGCGGTCGCCGCAGGTGAAGCGGTTGTTCGACGACCCCAAGGCGGCCGAGCGCGACTACTACGCGCGCACCGGCATCTTCCCGATCATGCACACCGTCGTCGTCAGGCGGGAGCTGCTGGACCGGCATCCGTGGGTCGCGCGGTCGCTGACCAAGGCGTTCGAGGAGTCGCTGCGCATCGCCTACGACGACCTGCGTTACCGCAGCGCGCTCAAGGTCATGCTGCCGTGGCTCGACGACCACGTCGCCGAGACCGTCAGCGCGCTGGGCGAGGACTGGTGGACCTACGGGCTGGAGCCGAACCGGCACGTGCTCGAGGTGTTCCTGCGCTACTCGTTCGAGCAGGGCCTGGCCAAGAAGCAGCGCCGTCCCGAGGAGCTGTTCGCCGCCTCGGCCGGCTCCGCCTACACCATCTGAGGAGGACCATGACCGAGATGTCGCCGACCGCGGCCGGACGGGTCGCCGTCGTCACCGGGGCCGGGCAGGGGATCGGGGCCGCGGTGGCGCGCGACCTGGCGGCCCGCGGCTACCGGGTCGCCGTCCTGGACCGCAACGGCGCGGGCGCGAAGGAGGTCGCCCGTTCCATCGGCGACGGCGCCGGCGTGCTCGCCGTCGAGGCCGATGTCGCCGACGCGGAGTCGATGGCCGCCGCGCGGGCTGCCGTCATTGACACGTTCGGCGGCGTGGACGTCCTGGTCAACAACGCGGCGATCTTCTCGACGCTGACGATGCGACCGTTCGAGGAGATCGGCCTCGACGAGTGGGACCGGGTCATGGCGGTGAACGTCCGCGGCCCGTTCCTGTGCGCGCGGGCGTTCTCGCCGGACCTGCGGGCGTCGGCGCGCGGGCGGATCGTCAACCTGACGTCCGGCGCGGTGTTCATGGGCCGGCCCGGCTACCTGCACTACGTCGCGTCGAAGTCGGCGCTGATCGGGCTGACGCGGTCGCTGGCGCGCGAGTTCGGCGACAGCGGCGTCACCGTCAACGCGATCGCCCCCGGCTCGACCGAGACGGAGGTGCCGCGCGACACCGTCACGCCGGCCGACGTCGCGCGGATCGTCGCGGGGCAGGCGATCAAGCGCCGCCAGACCGCCGCGGACCTCGTCGGCACCGTCGCGTTCCTGGCCGGCGCCGAGAGCGACTTCGTCACCGGCCAGACCCTGGTCGTCGACGGCGGGATGGTCTTCCAGTGAGTTCGAGGCAGAACGAGAGGTGCGGTCAATGACGCCGGAGCGCGAGTACGACGGGATCATCATCGGGGCCGGCCAGCACGGGCTGATCCTCGGCAGCTACCTGGCCCGGGCCGGGCTGAAGGTGCTGCTGCTGGAGCGCCGGCTCGGCTACGGCGGCGGGCTCAGCACCGAGGAACGCACGCTCCCGGGCTTCTACCACAACCTGCACTCGATCAATCACTTCAGCATCAGCAGCACGCCCTGGTTCCGCGACCTCGGGCTGTCGGCGAAGCTGCGCTACATCACGCCGCGCTACGAGTTCGCCCAGCCGCACTCCGACGGCAGCGCACTGGTGTTCTCGCGCGACCTCGACGAGACCGCCGCGAACATCGCCCGGTTCTCCGTCAAGGACGCTGAAACGTTCCGCGAGTGGAACGTCAAGGCCGAGGAGATGACCAGCCGCATCTTCCTGAAGGAGCGGTTCGCCGAGCCGCTGTCCGAGGCCGACCGCGCGTCCGTGCTGGGCCAGTCGATGCTGGGCAGCGAGTTCCTCGAGCTGACCCGCAAACAGCCGCTCGACGCCGTCAACGAGCTGTTCGAGAACGAGTACGTGAAGGTGCTGTTCCTGTTCAAGCTGTCGCTGTTCGGCACCGTCCTGCATGAAACGTTGAACTCCGGCAGCCCGGTCGGCTCGCTGATCCGCGCGTTCGACCTCACCACCGGCTACGAGCTGGCCGAGGGCGGCAGCTGGAACCTGGCCCGCTCGCTCATGGAGACGTTCATCGCGGCCGGCGGCGAGTTCCGCAACCAGGCGCACGTCGAGCGGATCGTGGTCGATGGCGGGCGCGTAACGGGGGTGTCGCTGGCCGGCGGGACGGAGTTGAAGGCGCGGTTCGTGGCGAGCACGGTCGACGTGCACCAGACGTTCGCCCAGATGGTGGGCGCGGACCATTTGCCGGCCGACGTCGCCGCCCGCGTCGAGGGCCACAAGCACACGCCGTGGACGCTGTTCGGCCTGCACCTCGCTCTGAACGAGCCGCCGCGCTACGCCGCCGCCGCGTTCGACCCGGCCGTCGACCGGGCGCTCAAGTACAACGTCGGTTCCGAGACCATCGAGAGCCTGCTCAAGGCGCACGACGAGGTCGAGGCCAAGCGGGTGCCGACGAACGCGCAGTTCGGCGCCGGCGCGCTCAGCGTCCTCGACCCCAGCCAGGCGCCGCCCGGCCGGCACACGGCGTACGCCTGGCAGGTCGTGCCGTACGACATCGGCGGCGACCCCGACGCCATCGACGACGCCCGGGCCGGCCTGCAGGAGTCGATCCTGGCGAAGTGGCGCACGTACGCGCCGAACATGACGCCGGACAACATCCTCGGCTCGTACACGTACACCGCGAAGGAGTACACCCGCGAGCTGATCAACATGCGCTACGGCGACATCTTCATGGGCGCGCTGACGTCGGACCAGGTCATGTACAACCACTTCGGCTACCGGACGGCGATCGACGGGCTGTACATGGCGGGCTCGGCCTGCCACCCGAACGGCGCCATCACCGGCGGGGCCGGCTACATCGGCGCCTCGGTCATCGCCGCCGACCTCGGCGTGAAACCGTGGTGGACGCCGACCGACGCCCGCGCGGAGCTCTCGGACCTTGCGTAGGGAGGCGGGGCGACCTTGCTGAGCTCGCCTTGGCACGGCTGGCCACGGTCTTGGCTCGGCTGGTCGGCGTTGGAGGGTCCGTTTCGTCCCTATTCCCAGGGCGGCCAGCCGAGCCAAGGCGGCACCCGCCGCCAACCGTCGAGCCGTCAGGCGGGTTCGGGGTGGTCGAGGCCGGCGCCGCGCAGGGCGGACGCCATCTCCTTGCGGGCCTCGAAGAGCTGCTCGAGCGCGCCGGCCTTGAGCAGCCGGTCCAGTCGCACGATGGGGGTGGCGACGGAGTACGCGGCCAGCGGGCGGCCGTCGTCGCCGAGGATGGACATGCCGATGGCGCCGATGCCGCCCTCGGACTCCTCGCGGTTGACGGCGTAGCCCTGCTCGCGGACGGTGTCGAGCTCGCCCAGCAAGGAGTCGAACTGGGCCCGGTCCAGGGCGTGCCCGGCGGTGAGTGAGCCCTTCCCGAGGTAGAGCCGGGCCAGGTAGTCGGTGTTCTCGTGGCAGAGCAGTGCCTTGCCGCCCGACGTGGTGCGTGCGGGCAGGACGGTGCCGGCGCGGTCGCCGACGCGCAGGACGGAGTGCGCCTCGACGGAGTGGAGGAACCGCACGTGCGCGCCGACCCGGACCACGAGGTTCGTCGTCTCGTCGAAGCGGATGCACAGCTCCTCGAGCAACGGCTGCAGGACCTGCCGGATCTCGCGGTTCCAGCTGGTGTTGAGGGCGCGGGCGCCCAGCGCGGGGCCGGGCGCGTACCGCTTGGAGTCGTCCTGGATGGCGAACCCGCGGTAGACGAGCATCGCCATGAGCCGGTGCGCCGTCGACACGGCGATGCCCAGCTCGGCCGCGACGTCGGTGAGCCGCACGCTGCCCTGGTCGCGCAGGATCTGCACGATGCGCAGCGCGTTGTCGACGGACGTGATGGGGTACGGAGGCCGCTGGATGGATTGCTTCCGCATAGCAGAACAGTACCGGCTGATCGCCCCGTCGGCGGATTCGTGGAGGGGAGACTTGGACCAGCGCCAGGGCGCTCTCGGAGGCTGACCACACCCGATGCAGGCGCCTCCAGAGACGAGAGGAGTTCTGCTGTGAAGAAAACGGGTCGCGTGATCGTCGTCGGCGGTGGCATCGGCGGGCTCTCGGCGGCCCTGGCGCTCCGGTCCCGCGGCGTCGCCGTCACCCTGCTGGAGCGGGCCGACGAGTTCGGCGAGGTCGGCGCGGGCCTGCAGCTGGCCCCGAATGCGACCCGGATCCTGGACGACTGGGGGCTGCTCGGCGAGACGATGCGGCAGGGCTTCGAGCCGCGCAGCCTGGTGCTCAAGGACGCCGTCAGCGGCGACGAGCTGACCCGGCAGGACCTCGGCACCGACTTCCGCAACCGCTACGGCGCCCCGTACGTCGTCATCCACCGCAGCGACCTGCACGCCATCGTGCTCGAGGCCGCCCGCGCCGCCGGCGTCGAGCTGGTCACCGGTGCCGACGTCGTCGCGGTCGCCGACCTCGAGCCCGGGGTCAGCGTCAGCGTCGCCGGTGAACCCGCAGGGCTGACGGCGGACGCCTGCGTGGCCGCCGACGGGCTGACCTCGCGCATCCGCGACACGATTGTCGGCGACGAGCCGGTCGCGTCGGGCTACGTCGCCTACCGCGGCACGCTGCCGGGGTCGGCGTCCGGACTCGACGACGTCGTCGCCTGGCTGGGGCCGGGCTGCCACTTCGTCCGTTACCCGCTGCGCCAAGGCGAGCTGCTCAACCAGGTCGCGGTCTTCCGCTCGGCCAGGTACGCGGCCGGCGACGACGAATGGGGCACCGTCGACGAGCTGGACGCGGCGTTCGCGGACTGCTGCGACGAGATCCGCGCCGGCACGCCGCACCTGTGGCGGGACCGGCGCTGGCCGATGTTCGACCGGGTCCCGACGACGCGGTGGCGGCACGGCTCGACGCTGCTGGTCGGCGACGCCGCGCACCCGATGTTGCAGTACCTCGCGCAGGGCGCCTGCCAGGCCATCGAGGACGCGGCCGCGCTCGGGCGGGCCGTCGACGCCGTCGGGCCGGGGAGTGCTGCCGATTGGCCCGCCGTCTTCGACGCCGTCGCCGCCGAACGGGAGCCGCGGACGTCGCGGGTGCAGCTGACCGCGCACCTCTGGGGCGACATCTGGCACACCGACGGGCTCGGCCGGACGCTGCGCAACGAGCTGCTGCGCCGCCGCGACACCAAGGACTTCCGCTACTTCGACTGGCTGTACGGCGCGGCCTGACCCCCGGCTGTTGACACGTTCCAAGGAGAGGACACCCCGATGACCGATCTGCAGCCGGACGAGGAGGCGGAGCTGAAGCAGCTCTACGCCGACTTCGAGGCCAACGACCTCACGCCGCTCTGGACCCAGCTGAACGACCTGATGCCGCTGGTGCCGGCGCCGTCCGCGAAGGCGCACGTGTGGCGCTGGAAGACGCTGCACCGGCTGGCCGAGCGCGCGGGCGACCTCGTCCCCGTCGGGCGCGGGGGAGAGCGGCGGGCGATCGCGCTGGTCAACCCGGGTCTGCCCGGCACGGCGTACGCGACGCCGACGCTGTGGTGCGCCATCCAGTACCTCGGCCCGCACGAGACCGCGCCCGAGCACCGGCACAGCCAGAACGCGTTCCGGTTCGTCGTCGAGGGCGAGGGCGTCTGGACGGTCGTCAACGGCGACCCGGTCGCGATGCGCCGCGGCGACTTCCTGCTGACGCCGGGCTGGCACTTCCACGGCCACCACAACGACACCGACCAGCCGATGGCCTGGATCGACGGGCTCGACATCCCGTTCACGCACTACTCCGACGTCGGCTTCTTCGAGTTCGGGTCCGAGCGCGTGACCGACGAGGCGTCGCCGCCGGTCTCGCGGTCGGAGCGGCTGTGGGCGCACCCCGGGCTGCGGCCGCTGTCGGAGCTGGACCAGCGGGTCAGCTCGCCGCTGGCCGCGTACCGCTGGGAGCACACCGACCGCGCACTCACCGAGCAGCTCGCGCTCGAGGACGAGGGCCACCCGGCGACGGTCGAGCAGGGCCACGCCGCGATCCGCTACGTCAACCCGACCACCGGCGGCGACGTCATGCCGACGATCCGCGCGGAGTTCCACCGGCTGCGGGCGGGGACGGCGACCAGGGCGCGGCACGAGGTCGGCTCGTCGGTCTGGCAGGTCTTCGAGGGCAGCGGCTCGGTCGTGCTCGGCGGCGAGGAGCGGCAGCTTGCGACCGGCGACCTGTTCACCGTCCCGTCGTGGGCCGCGTGGTCGCTGCGGGCCGACACCCAGCTGGACCTGTTCCGGTTCAACGACGGGCCGATCATCGACCGGCTCGGCTTCGCCCGCACCTGGATCCCGGAGGACGAGTCATGAGGCTGGCGACGGTACGGGTGGGCGACGGCGGCGGGACGGCTGCCGCCGTCGTCGACGATGACGGCCTGACGGTGATCGACGGCGTCCCGGACGTGGGGTCGCTGCTGACGGACCCGTCGTGGCGGGAGGTCGCGGCGGGCGCCGACGGCGAGCAGCTCGCGTTGGACGCGCTCGCACCGGTCGTGCCGCGGCCGGGCAAGGTGCTCTGCGTCGGGCTCAACTACCGCAATCACATCAAGGAGATGGGCCGCGAGCTGCCCGAACACCCGACGCT
Organism: Jiangella mangrovi; assembly: GCF_014204975.1. Classification (NCBI taxonomy): domain Bacteria; kingdom Bacillati; phylum Actinomycetota; class Actinomycetes; order Jiangellales; family Jiangellaceae; genus Jiangella; species Jiangella mangrovi. The sequence continues at coordinate 5,007,608 of NZ_JACHMM010000001.1, read as the reverse complement.
GTTCCCGAAGTACCCCGAGACGCTGATCGGCCCGTACGACCCGATCCGCTGGTCGGCGCACTCGGCCGCGCTGGACTGGGAGGCCGAGCTGGCCGTCGTCGTCGGCGCTCGCGTCTTCGAGGCGAGTGCCGCGGAGGCCGAGGCGGCGATCGCCGGGTACGCCGTCCTGAACGACGTGACGCTGCGCGACTACCAGTACCACACGACGCAGTGGCTGCCGGGCAAGAACTTCGCCGGCACGACGCCGCTCGGACCCTGGCTGACCACGGCCGACGCGTTCACCGACGGGCGCATCACGACGACGGTGAACGGCTCGCTCGTGCAGGACTCGTCGACGGCGGACCTGGTGTTCTCGCCGGCCGAGCTGATCGGCTACGTGTCGCGGTTCCTGCCGCTGGCGCCCGGCGACGTCATCGCGACCGGCACGCCGGGCGGGGTCGGCCACGCGCGCAAGCCGCCGGTCTACCTGCGGCCCGGCGACGTGGTCGAGACGGCGATCGAAGGGCTCGGGTCGCTGCGCAACGTGGTCGGCGGCTGAGCGCTCGATGGCTGCGCGGACCGACCGCACCACCGATCCGGCGATCGTGGCCGACCTGCTGCTCGCCCGGCGCGGGACGGCGTACTTCCTGCGCAAGCTGAAGGAGCTGCCCGACGACGCGCTGGGCGAGCCGTCGCTGCTGCCCGGCTGGACCCGCGCCCATGTCGTCGCGCACGTCGGCTACAACGCGCGGGCGCTCAGCCGGCTCGTCACCTGGGCCGCGACCGGCGTCGAGACCCCGATGTACCCGTCGCCGTCGGCGCGCGCCCACGAGATCGAGTTCGGCGCCACGCTGACGCCGAACGCGCTGCGCAACCTGGCCGAGCACTCCGCCGTCCACCTCAACGTCGAGTGGCGCGACCTGCCGCCGGACCGGTGGGCGGCGACGGTTCGGACGGCGCAGGGACGCGAGGTGCCGGCCGCGGAGACGGCGTGGATGCGGGCCCGCGAGGTCTGGCTGCACGCCGTCGACCTCGGCAACGGCGGCCGGTTCGAGGACCTGCCCGCCGACTTCCTCGGGCGGTTGCTGGCGGACGTGACGGGGACGTGGTCGCGACGTCCCGACGCGGTGCCGGCGCTGGCGCGGCTGGCGGCCTGGGCGACCGGCCGTTCGGCCGGTGGCGTCGGCGGTCCCGGCTTCACCGCGCCGCGGTGGCTGTGACCGTCCGGAGGAAGTCGTCGACCTCGCCCTGCCAGTCGCGGGCGGACGCGACGACGGCGGTCATGTCGTGCGAGCCGTGGACGTGACCGGCCCACTCGTGCAGCGTGACGGGCACGCGGGCGGCGGCCAGCCGCTCGGCGTAGGCGCGGCCGTCGCCGCGGAGGACGTCGAACTCGGCGGTCATGATCAGCGTCGGCGGGAGGCCGCTCAGGTCGGGCGAGAGCAGCGGCGAGGCGTACGGCTCGCCGCGGCGGTCCGGGTCGCAGTACCGCTCGATGTTCTCGGCCAGCTCGTCGTAGGTGAGGACGACGGCGTCCGGGTCGGCCTCGCGTTCGGCGTGGGCGAGGGTGAGGTCGAGCACCGGGATCTCGAGCACCTGCGCGGCCGGCCGCGGACCGCCACGGTCGCGGGCCATCAGGACGGCTGCGGCGGCGAGGTTGGCGCCGGAGGAGTCGCCGCCGATCGACAGCCGCCCCGGATCGACCTGAAACGTGTCAGCGTGGGCGGCGACCCAGCTCAGGGCCGCGTACACGTCCTCGGCGGGGACGGGGTAGCGGCGCTCGGGCGCCGGCCGATGGGCGACGGAGACGACCACGCTGCCGGTGCTGACGGCCCGACGGGCGAGGAGCGCGTCGCGGTGGTCGAGTGTGCCGAGCCACCAGCCGCCGCCGTGGACGTAGACGTGCCCGGGGCGCGGCTGCTCGTCGCCCGCCGGCTCGCCGCCCGGGTGATAGGAGCGGAGGTCGATGCTGCCGCCGTCGTCGGCCGTGATGGTGTGGTCGCGGTGGGTGACCAGCGCGGGCGCGGGGAGCGTGACCGTGGCCGCGCGCTGGTCCATGCCGCGGTGGATGGCGGCGCGTCGGTCGGCGACGCTCTGCGCGGGGTCGGCCGGGAACTGGCGCGCCTGGGCGATCCGGGACACCATCGGGTGGAGTTCGGGGAGGACGGGCATCGGCGGGCTCCTCTGCGTTGACTACAGTGACTGTAACGAAGGCTGGGATCGCGGGGTTTCACGGGCATGGTGGGAGTACGGGCGGAGCGCAAGCAGCGCACGCGCGAGCAGATCGCGGCGACGGCGCTGCGGCTGTTCGCCGAGCGCGGGTTCGAGGCTGTCTCCGTCGCCGAGGTGGCCCGGGTCGTGGGCGTCACCGAGAAGACGGTGTTCAACCACTTCGCGACCAAGGAGGACCTCGTCTACAGCGGCGACGAGGCGTTCGAGTCGGCGCTGGTCGACGCCGTCGGCGCCAGGCCGCCCGGCACGCCGGTCGCGGCCGCGGTGGCCGCGTTCCTGCTGGACCGCTACGCCGGCTTCGGCGACGACCCGGCCCGGCAGGAACGGCACGCGGTGCTCGCCCGGCTGGTCACCGACAGCCCGGCGCTGCAGGCCCGCGAGCGGCAGATCCTCGCCCGATACGCGTCGACGCTGAGCTCGCACATCGCGCTGGAGCTGGGGGTCGACGGCGACGGCGACGACCTGCGCCCGCAGGTGGTCGCCGAGGCGCTGATCGCCGCCCACGGCGCCGTCATCGGGGCCTTCCGCCGGGCGACGCTGTCCGGCGCGCCGCCCGCGCAGTACGCGCCGCGGGTGCTCGCCGCCGCCCGCGAGGCGTTCGGGCTGCTCGCCTCCCTGCCCTGAGCGGTTCAGCCGGGCAGCTGCCCTGAGCTCAGTCGGGCAGCATGCCCGCGGTGAACGGGACGCCGGCGATCGCCGTCAGCGCCGCGGCCCACCCGGCGACGAAGTAGTCCCAGCCGTCGACGGCGGTGGCGCCCTGCGCGCGGGCGTCGGCGAGGAACGTGAGGTCGCCGCGGTAGTTGAAGTCCCACGCCGTCGCCGATGCCGGGAGCACCGTGCCGGGCGGCAGGGGAGACCCGGGCCTGTCCTTGCCCAGCCCGGTCGCGTTGACGACGAGCGCGTGCTCGGGGATGCGGGTCGTGGCGCTGTCGCTGTCGCCGTCGCCGGCGGCGAGCAGGTGGAGGCGGTCGTCCAGGAGGCCGCACCGGTCCGCGGTGGCGCGGAACGCGGCCAGGGCGCCGTCGTCGCTGTCGATGACGGTGATGGTGCGCGGCCGGCGCGACTCGTCCAGCGTCAGGGCGAGCAGCAGCGCCGTCCCGGCCCCGCCCGCCCCGTAGACGACGACGTCGCGGCCGGCGGGGTCGAGCCGGTGCACGACGGCGGCCAGCGCGAGCGGGTCGCGGGCGAACCCGTCGACGACACCGCCGCCGACGCCGTCGTCGCGCCGGGCGAGCGCGTTGACCTCGAGCGTCAGCTCCGCGAAGGCGTCGATGCTCCGCAGCCGCGCGGCCGCGGCCCGGTACAGGCGGAGCTTGTGGCTGGTGACGACGGCGCCGGCGATCTGTGGGTTGGCGGCAATGGCGTCGACGAGGTCGCGGTAGGTGGCGGCTGGGGTGGTGGTCGGCAGGTCGACGCCGCGCAGCACCCACTCCGGCCGGCCGAGCCGCGCGGCCCACGCCGGGAACTCCTGGTGGATCCGCGACCCGCTGGTGTCGACGCCGACGAACGCGACCAGCCGCCGTCCGCCGTCGCTCCACGTCGCGAGGTCCTCGGGGGCGATCACGCGGCCGTCGTGCGTCACGCGGCCCAATCTACGGCGGGTCGGCTAGCGTGACCGGCGATGGCTGCGACCCGGGTCCTGCACTGGAACATCCACTCCTGGCGCGACGAGGACGGCGACCGGCCCGGCGGGCCGAACGCGGACGCCGTCGCCGCTGTCATCGCCGAGACGGACCCGCAGATCGTCTCCCTCGTCGAGGTCGACGAGCGGTGGGGTGCGGTGGAGTCGCTCGCGGGGCTGGCGTCGCGGTTCGGGTTCTCCTGGGTCTTCCCGCCCACCGTCCACTACGGCGACGACGACGGCCCGCGCGGCGGCTACGGCAACGCGCTGCTGGTCAAGGCGCGGATCCTGGCGGTGCAGCAGTGGCAGCTCCGGTGGCCGCCGCGCCCCTATGACGGCTCGGAGTCGTCCGAGGCGCGCAGCGTGCTGCTGGTGAAACTGGGCATCGGGCCGGACGGGCTCTGGGTCGGCAGCACCCACCTGCCCCGCCGCTCGGCCCCCGCACGATCAGCCGGGCTGGGACGGCTGCTCGAGCTGGTCGGCGGCCTCGACGCACCCTGGCTGATCTGCGGCGACTTCAACACCGCGGCCTCGTCGTGGGTTCCGGCCGACGGCTCCGTGCTCGTCCGCCCCTCGGCGCCGGAGCCGTCGTACCCGGCGAGCGCCCCCACCGAGCCGATCGACTACGTGGTCGCCGCTCCTGGGCTGACGGTGTCCGCTGCGGTTCTCGATCGTCCCGGCTCCGACCACCTCCCGCTCCGGGCGACGGTCACCGTCGGCGAGGGCGCAAGCTGATGCTCGCCCTCGTCGTCGACCGCACTCGTGCGGGCGGTCCTCACTCGCCGCATGGTCGATCGCGGCGGCCGGGGACGTGTTCCCCGAGCGAGTGAGGCGCACCCCGCGAGGAGTCTTGGCACGCCGGGGCGCTCCACAAAAGGGGCGAGTCGGGCGTGATAGGTCACGTCCAGCGTGCCAAGCACGACGCCCTGGCGTGCCAAGCCGGGCCCCAACCGGTCCCCGCGCGGTGACGTGCTCTCCATGCGAGTGAGGAGCGCCGTGGGAGCGGCACCGTGCCGAGCACGGCGCCCGGCCTTGGTTGAGCGGGATGGCGGATGGTTTGGTGGGGCCATAGCGCCACCAAACCGCCCACCATCGGGGGCGTCAGCCGTGCGGAGGCCCTATTCTCAGCTCGATGGCCGTGACCGAGACCCCCAGCCGCTCGCGCGTCGTCGCGACGCTGCGCTCGGCGGCGGTCGACGTTTTCGCGGTCCTCCTCCAGGCGGGGAAGCTGCTGGTGCGGCACTGGCCGGTGCTGCTGGCCATCCTGTTCGCCGGCGAGGCAGGCCGGTACGCCGCGCTCTGGGCGGCCATCGAGCTGAGCAAGATCAGCGGCACGCTGGGCGTTCTGGTGCTGGTGCTGGGGCCGCTCGCGGCGGTGTGCGCGCTGATCGCGGCGCTGTACGCGCTGAGGCACTCGCTGCCGTCGCTGCAGTCGTCGGCCGACGAGGCGGCGGCGATCGGCGACGACGACCAAGTCGGCCGCAGGCCGCGCACCAGCATCCTCACCGTCCTCGGCAGTGTCATGGTGCCGTTCCTGGCCATCTACGCGTCCTACGGGTACCTCTCCGAGGACGTCTTCCGGTTCATCAACACCGCCGTCACCGACGAGCTGTTCAACAACCCGGACGCGCTGCTCGGGACCGGTGACATCGACGTCGACCGGACGGCGCTCGCCACTGGCTGGCTGGCACTGGCGCTGGTCGCGGTCGCGATCGTGCTGCGCTACGGCCTGGGCATCCTCGCCCAGCGCAAGCCGATGAAGTGGATCCCGTGGGCGGCCGCGTACGTCGAGGTGCTCTGGCTCGTCACGCTGGCCCGCATGCTCGCCGTCCACCAAGAGGCCGCCATCACCTGGATCCAGGAGCGCAGCGTCGCCCGCGCCATCGCCGACGGGTGGGCGGCGGTGCTCGACTTCTTCGGGCCGGTCGGCCACGCCGTCGACGTCGGGACGACGTGGCTGTTCGAGCTGCTCAGCCAGGCCGACGCGCTGCTGGTCATCCCGGTCGCCTGGCTGACGGTGGGCGCCGTCGTCTACGGGCAGCAGCTGCGCGATCCCGAGCGCCGCCGCGCCACGTCGCACCGCCGGCCGCGCAGCGGGCTGGTCCGGCGCATGCACGCCCCGGCCCGGCAGGTCGGCAACGAGCTGACCGGCGGCCTCGGCGACCGGTTCGGCGCCCTCGCCAAGGGCCTGCGTCGGCTCGCCGTCGCCGGCCTGGCGCCCATGCTGCTGTTCGCGCTCGCGTTCGTCGTGGCGCAGCGCCTGGAGTACGCCGTCGACCTGCTGTGGCGCCTGGTGCTCGGGCCGATGCCGCTGGACGTCTACCTGGCCTTCGTGCCGCACACCGGCATGGTGTCGCACGTCATCGGGACCGTCGCCGTGGTGTGCCTGCTGGGTGCCGCGATCGACCGCGTGCTCGACCGCGGCGGCCACACCGAGCGGCAGACCGTCAGGATACGGTGATCAACAGCCCGTCCGGCGGGCCCCAGCTGAGCCGCACGTCGGTCACCTCGACGCCGTCGGGCAGCAGGACGACGGGGCTGACCGTCCACTCGTCGGGGCGGGTCGGGCCGGTGTCGGGGTCGAGGCCCTCGATGAGGTCGAGCTCCGGCCCGCGCGCGTCCGGCGGCACGCACGGCGACGTCGCCTGGCTGCGGATCGTCGGCGACGAGATCTCGTAGGCGTACTCGGTGCCCTCGGCGTCGCGCAGCACCAGGGAGCAGCCGGTCAGCGGGACGTCCGAAGGTGCCGCCAGCGTCAGGTCGACGGCGAGCGCCTGCACCCCCGCGGGCGGGTCCAGCACGTCGTCGTCGCTGACCGGGCCGAACAGCTCCGTGGCCGGGCGGACGCCGTCGAGGCGCACTCGCACGCTGAACGGCACGTCGCCGGTGCGGTCGTACTGGCTGGACGAGAACGTCACCCACTCGCCCTGCTCCCCGTGCTGCAGGTCGCGCGGCTTCTCCAGCCACCACTGCGTCTCGACGCGGTACGAGGCCGCCGCCAGCGCCGCGGCCGCCGCCACCGGCAGCACGAGCAGGCCCCAGCGGTTGCGCCGCCACCAGCCCGGCGACCTCACGACGCACCTCCGTCGACCGGATCGGCGACCTCGAGCGGCTCCTCGGCCGCCGCATACGCCTCGGCGTCGTCCGCGGTGAGCCCGAGGTCGACGACGGCGATGTCGTCGCGCCGGTGGTCCTCGTCGTTGTCGGGCAGAGCAATGACCAGGTGCGCCCCGGCGACGGCGTCGGCGGGCACCTCGATGGCGGTGGCCAGCTGTCGCGTGATGCCGGGCTGTGCCGCGCCGCCGGAGCTGTACGGGTTGCGCTGGCTGCCGGAGCGGAACACCCGGCCCTCGCCGTCGCGGATCGCCACGTACGCCGGGATCTGCGGCTCGCCGGCCGCGGTGTACGTCCAGTCGACGACGACGTAGACACCGGCACTGATGCGCCCGGTGCCGGCGGAGTCGACGATCCGGGTGGAGCCGTCGACGGCGGTGACCTCGACGGTGCCCCAGCGGGTCTCGATCGGCTCGCCGACGGCGCCGGCCCGTTCGAACGGCTCGGACGCCGCGGTCTCGGCCGGCATCAGGCCCTGGACGGCGCGGCCGGTCGCCAGCGCCGCGACCAGCAGCACGGCGAACGCGGTCTGCCGGGACATGCGAGCGAACCGCCCCACCGGCGGACGCGCCACGCGCCGGGCGCCGCCCATCAGGAGTCACCCTCGGGCTCGCTGACCGCGAGGTCGCCGGCCGCGATGGGCAGCGGGTCGAGCCACTCGTCGGTGTGGTCGATGGAGCTCTGCCGCAGCGTGTGCCCGACCAGCACGAGCCGCGCCTCGGCCGGCACGTCGGCCCGGGCGTCCTGCTCCCACACCAGCGCGACCTCGTACTCGAGGCCGGGCTGGATCGCGTCGAGGACGGAGCCGTCGGCCATGACGTAGGCGCCCTCGGCCGACACGGTCTCCTCGGGGTCGCGTGTGCGGCCGGGGACCTCGTACGACGGCACGCCGGGCATGCCGTCGAGGGTCACGCTCTCGTTCAGCAGGTAGCCGTACTGGGTCTTCGTTCCGGTCGCCTCGACCGTCGCGACGACGGCGAGTACGCGGGTCTCGTCGTCGCCCTCGGAGACGCCGGGTAGCTCGTCGACCACGCGCATGCGCTCGATGGTGACGATGAACGGGCCGACGTCGACGGTGTCGCCCTCGGCCAGCGGCGCGACCTCGGCGGCGGTCTTCTCCGTGGGGTCGAAGCCGCCGGCCACGAGCACGGTCAGCGCGACGGCGCCCGCCGCGCTGCCGGCCAGCGTCAGGTGCTGGCGCGAGGCTCCCCGGACCACCCGTCGCAGCCGACCCCCCGACTCAGCCATCACGGCACCAGAGTGTAAGGCCCGTCAGGCCGCCGCCGCTCCCGTCATGATCGCCACGCCCTCGGCCATGGTGTGCGACGACGGCGTGATGACGCCGGCCGACCGGCCCAGCCGCTGGATGTGGATGCGGTCGGCCACCTGCCAGACGTGCGGCATGTTGTGGCTGACCAGGATCACGCCCAGCCCGTTCTCGCGCAGCCGCTCGATCAGCGCCAGCACCTGGTTGGACTCCTTCACGCCCAGCGCGGCCGTGGGCTCGTCGAGCACGACGATGCGGCTGCCGAACGCCGCCGCCCGGGCGACCGCGACCGCCTGGCGCTGCCCGCCGGACAGCGACTCGACCGGCTGGGTGATGTTCTGGATGGTCGTGATGCCGAGGTCGCGCACGGCCGCCTCGGCGCGCGAGCGCATGCCCTGCTTGTCGAGCATGCGGAACACCGAGCCGAGAATCCCCGGCCGGCGTTCCTCGCGGCCGAGGTAGAGGTTGCTCGCGACGTCCAGGGCGGGGGCGACGGCGAGCGTCTGGTAGACGGTCTCGATGCCGGCGTCGCGCGCGTCCTGCGGCCGGCGGAAGACGACCTCGGCGCCGTCGGCGGTGATCGTCCCCGCGTCCGGCACCAGCGCGCCGGTGAGGCACTTGATCAGCGTCGACTTGCCGGCGCCGTTGTCGCCGATGACGGCGAGCACCTCGCCGGCGTGCACGTCGACGTCGACGCCGTCGAGCCCCACGACCCGGCCGAACGTCTTCACCAGTCCCCGGGCGGCCAGCCGCCGTCTGCGTCGTCGTCATGCCCGCACCCTCCTGATCCACTGGTCGACCGACACCGCCGCGATGACGAGGATGCCGACGGCGAGCAGGCGGTACTGGTCGTCGACGCCGGCCAGCGACAGCCCGATGGCGAACGACTGCACGATCAGCGCGCCGAGCAGCGTCCCCACGATGCCGCCGCGGCCGCCGAACAGGCTGGTCCCGCCGATGACGACCGCGGTGATCGACTCGAGGTTGGCGTCGGCGATGGCGTTCGGGCTCGCCGCCCCCGCCCGCCCGATCAGCACCCACGCGGCCAGCCCGTAGATGAGGCCGGCGACGGCGTACACGCTGAACAGCACCCGGCTGACCCGGATGCCGGCCAGCCGCGCCGCGTCGGAGTCGTCGCCGACGGCGTACACGTGCCGGCCCCACGCGGTCTGGCTCAGCGCCCAGCCGACGACCACGTACATGAGCGCGACGATGACGACGCCGTACGTCAGCCGGAAGTCGCCGATGGGGAACGTCGTGCCGGTCCAGCTCAGCAGGTCCGGCAGGTCGGCGCCGGGCACGCTCTGCCCGCCGGTGTAGATGAGCACGACGGCGGTGAAGACGCTGAGCGTGCCGAGCGTGACGATGAACGGCGGCAGCCCGACCCGGGTGACCAGCAGCCCGTTGAGGCTGCCCGCCGCCAGGCCGGCCGCGACGCCGATGACCAGCGCGATGGGCGCCGGCACGCCCTGCTCGGCGGCGAGCAGGGCGGCCAGCATGGACGAGAGCACCGCGATGGCGCCGACGGACAGGTCGATGCCGGCGGTGAGGATGATCAGCGTCTGCCCGATCGCCAGCGCCGCCACGACCGCCGTCTGCTGGATCAGCAGCGACAGCGCGGCGGGCGCGGCGAACCGGTCGTTGAGCAGGGTGAACGCGATGCACGTCAGCAGCAGGATGATCGCCGGGCTGAGCGCCGGGTGGGTGTGCAGGACGTGCTGGACGCGTTGCGCGGGGGCGCGGCGGCGGCGCTCCAGCTCCGCCGCCGCCCCACCCTGACCGCCGGGCTCGGTGGTCAGCCCCAGCACTTGTCCGCGCCCTCGGTCGTGTCGATGCTCTCGACGCCGTCCGCCGGCGTGTCCGTCACCAGCGCGACCCCGGTGTTGAAGAAGTCGAGGCCGTCGCTGGGCTGCGGGGCCTCGCCGCCGCGGGCGATGTCGGCGATCGCCTTGACGCCCTCGGACGCCATGAGCAGCGGGTACTGCTGCGACGTCGCGCCGATGCGGCCGTCCTTCACCGCCTGCACGCCGTCGCAGCCGCCGTCGACGGAGACGATGAGCACGTCCTCGGCGACGCCGGCCGCCTCGAGCGCGGCGTACGCACCCGCGGCGGACGGCTCGTTGATCGTGTAGACGACGTTGACGTCGGGGTTGCGGGTCAGGCAGTTCTCCATGGCCGTGCGGCCACCGTCCTCGGCGCCGCCGGTCGGCTCGTTGCAGACGATCTCGTACGTGCCGCCGGAGTAGTTGCCGGTCGCGGGCTCGTCGCCGTTGCGCTTGTCGTCGCCGAGCTCGATGCCCATGCCGGACAGGAAGCCCTGGTCGCGGTTGTAGTCGACCGACACGATCTTGTCGTTGAACAGGTCGAGCAGCGCGATGGTGGCGGGCTCGCCGCCCAGCTGCGCCGCCGCCCACTGGCCGATCAGCTCGCCGGCCTCGAAGTTGTCCGTTGCGAACGTGATGTCGACGATGTCGGCCGGGTCGGGCGGGGTGTCCAGCGCGATGACGAACAGGCCGGCGTCGCGGGCCCGCTCGATGGCCGGGTTGACGCCGGGGCCGTTGGGCACGATGAGGATGCCCTGCTCGCCGGCGGCGATGGCGTTCTCGATGGCCTGGATCTGGCCCTCCTCGTCACCGTCCTCGGCGCCGGCCGCGATGGTGAGGTCGACGTTCTCGGTCTCGGCGACCTCCTTCGCGCCGTCCTGCATGGCGACGAAGAACGGGTTGATCGAGTCCTTGGTGATGAGGGTGACGGCGACGGAGTCGCCCTCGCCCGCGGCGGTGGTGCCGCCGTCGTCGTCGGAGCCGCAGGCGGTGACGGCGAGTGCGGTGGCGACGGCGAGGGCTCCCGCCACGGCGAGCCGGCGTCGGGGGTGGGTCATGACGATCTTCCTTCTGCTCGGGTGCTGCTCTGCATCAGAGGGGTGGGGACGTCGACGGTCAGGGCACCGGCCCGACCTGGACGTTCTGGATGACCGCGGTGCCGTTGAACACGTTGAGGCCGAACTGGCCGCTGGGGATCGTGTCGTCGACGGCATCGATGACGGGCTCCGCGCCGCCGTCGAGGTATACCCGGATCCGGGAGCCCTCGGCCACCACTTTCAGGTGATAGGTGCGTCCGTACTCGACGTCCAGCGGGTAGGTGGCGATGTCGCGGCCCGGCCGCCAGAGCTTGATCACGTTGGCGTGGGCGTCGACGTTGGCGGTGTAGTGCCGGCTGGCGTCGCGGTTGGAGCGGAACGTGAGCGCCGCGGCGACGCCGGAGTCGAGGCGGACGTCGGCCTCGTAGGTGAAGTCGGTGCCGGTGGCGGTGTTCAGGTAGAACGCGTCGCCGCCGCTGGTGCCCTTCTTGCCGCCGGACGCGTCGGACCACACGCCGGAGTCGGTGTACCACTGCCCGCCGACGTTCGACTCGAAGGTGGACTCGCCGCCCCAGATGGACCCGAGCCGGTGCACCGTCATGCCGGTCAGCCGCACGTTCCCGTCGGTGAACAGGTCCATGGTGTCGCCGCCGGGCATGCTGTCGAAGTTGACGTTCAGGCTGCGGTACAGCCGGCCGTCGTTGCCGAAGATCTCGAGCTGGCCGCGGTCGATCAGCAGCCGCAGCTTCACCTTGCCGTCCTCGAGCGGCAGCGGGACGCCGTCGAGCGTCTGCGTCTTGGTGTCGTAGACGACCTCGTGGTCGAACCAGCCGTCGTCGCCGGTGCCCAGGCGGAAGCCGAAGCGCGGCTCCGTCCGGCCGATGACCTCGAACTCGGCCTCGATCTCGGTGGTGTCCATCTCGACGCCGTCGAGCAGCGCGGCCGCGCGGTCGCCGTCGAGCATGCGCGCCTTCCAGGTCTGCGTGTCGGTGCGCAGGGTCTCGATCTCCTCGACCGGCGTGCTCAGGACCGTCGGCGCGCCGTCGACGGTCTCGAGGCGCATCTCGACCGGGAAGGTGTGGTTGCCGGTCCAGACCGTGCCGCCGTTCTGGCCCTGCCAGGCCATGGACACGATGCGGTCGTCGGGCATGTTCGTGAAGGTCAGCCCGGCGTAGTAGCTGCTGCCGGCGTAGGTGTCGACCTGGTTGAACTGCAGCGGCGTGGTCTGGGTGGTGGTGAACGTGGTGCCGTCCCAGTCGCCGACGACGTACTCGCCGCCGCCGCCGTTGAGCACCCACTGGACGTTCTCGGGGTCGCCGTCGAGCGGCATCGCCACGAAGTCGGGGCACTCGAACAGCCAGTCGGCGTCGTAGCGCGAGGCGTGGGTCCAGTCGAGCAGGTTCGCCGACGTGTAGAAGTCCACCCCGTTGCCGCCCGGCGCGTCGGACCAGACGACCATGCCCCAGGTACCGGACTCGTCGTCCCAGAAGACCTTCGGGTCGCGGCTGGTGCCCTGCGGGACGACGACCTTGCGGCCGCCGTCGTAGGTCTGGAACGTGTCGCCGCCGTCGGTGGAGTAGAAGATCTGCACGCCGTTGGTGCCGGAGTAGACGACGATCGGGTCGTCGTCGCCGTCCTTCAGGCCGCTGACGTTGCCGGTGTCGACGACGCCGCCGCCGGACCACAGGTCACCCGGGTGGACGCCGGGCTCGAGCGCGATCGGCTGCTGCTTCCAGTGCACGAGGTCGGTGCTCGTCGCGTGCCCCCAGTGCATGGTGTCCCACTGCAGGCCGTGCGGGTTGTGCTGGTAGTAGAGGTGGTACTCGCCGTCGTAGTACAGCGGCGCGTTGACGTCGTTGATCCAGCCGCCGCGCGCGCTGAAGTGGAACTGGCCCCGGTTGTCCTCCTGGTAGTTGGTGACGGGGTAGGGGAACTCCGGGTAGTCCTGCACCGTCCCCGCCGACCCGGTCTGCACCATCACGCCCGCGATGCCGGCGGCCGCGGCGAGCGTCGCCACAGCGGACCGCACTCTCCTGCGCATACGTCCCAGCTCCCTTGCCAGTGATCGTGGTCAGGCTTTGACAACCTTGTCAGGGGAGTTTGGAGGTTCGTGGCGCGCGTGTCAATACTTGCTTTCTGCGGTGTTACGGGGCGATGATTCCGGCCCAGGAGGCGGCCTGACAATGTTGTCAAAGCGGCGGCGCGCGGGCGTCGCGCGCAGCGCCCGTCCGTCCCACCCGTGCCGGATACTGTGTCGAAGGGAGGGGCCCATGACCGAACACGCCGATCCGGCGGCGCATGCCGACGCGGCGGCGCAGGCCGACCCGGCGGCCGTGCCGTACCGGCCGCGGGCGACGCTGCGCGACGTCGCCGCCATGGCGGGCGTCAGCATGAAGACCGTCTCGCGGGTGGTCAACGGCGAGAACGGCGTCACGCCGCAGAAGGTCGACGCCGTGCGGCTGGCCATCACCCGGCTCGACTACCGCCCCAACCTGTCGGCCAGCGCGCTGCGCCGGTCCAGCGGCCGCACCGCCGCCATCGGCACCGTCCTCGAGGACCTCGCCAACCCGTTCTCCAGCGCGCTGCTGCGCGCCGTCGAGGACGTCGCCAACGAGCGTCGGGTGCTCATCCTCGCCGGCAGCGTCGACGAGGACCAGCAGCGCGAACGCGCCCTCGTCCGGGCGTTCACCGAGCGCCGGGTCGACGGCCTCATCGTCGCGCCGGTCGGCGAGGACCAGGGCTACCTGCGCGCTGAGATGGAGGCCGGCACGCCGCTGGTGTTCGTCGACCGCCAGCCGCAGGGCCTGCTCGCCGACTGCGTGCTGTCCGACAACGAGGCCGGCGCCGGGCAGGCGGTGCACCAGCTCGCCGACGTCGGCCACCGCCGCATCGCCTATCTCGGCGACCTCGCGGGCATCCCGACCGCGGAGCAGCGCTTCGCCGGCTACCAGCGGGCGCTGCTGGAGCGCGGGCTGCCGCTCGACCCCGCGCTGGTCGTCCACGACCTGCACACCGTCGACGACGCGGCCCGGGCGACGACGGCGCTGCTGCGTTCGGGCGGGGGCTCAGGCGACGGCGACGGCCCGACGGCGGTATTCGCCAGCCAGAACCTCGTCACCATCGGGGCCATCACGGCGCTGCAGGACCTCGGGCTCGAGACCTCCGTCGCGCTCATCGGCTTCGACGACTTCCCGCTGGCCGACCTGCTGAAGCCGCGGGTCAGCGTCATCGCGCAGAACCCGGCCGAGATGGGCCGGGTGGCGGCCGAGCTGCTGTTCCAGCGGCTCGACGGCGACCGCGGCCGGCCGCAGCGCATCCTGCTGCCGACGACGACGGTGCTGCGCGGCTCCGGCGAGATCCCTCCGGCGGTTCCATGAGGCCGGACGAGGCCTCCGGGGTCGCCGTCGTCGTCGGGGAGGCACTGACCGACGTCATCGTCGGCCGTTCCGGTGCCGAGACGCGACATCCCGGTGGCAGCCCGGCCAACGTCGCCTACGGCCTCGGCCGGCTCGGGCGGCGGACGGCGCTGGTCACCGAGCTGGGCGCCGACGCCGACGGCGACGCCATCAGGGCGCACCTGGCGTCGGCCGGCGTCGAGGTGCGCACGCAGGAGAGGGCGGCGCGGACGTCGACGGCGGTCGCGAGCCTCGGGGCCGACGGCTCCGCCGACTACAAGTTCGACCTCACCTGGGACCTCGGCCCGGTGGCGCTGGGCGGCGAGCCGCCGCTGGTGCTGCACACCGGCTCACTGGCGACGACGGTGCCGCCGGGGGCCGCGTCGGTCGAGCGGCTGGTGCGCGACGTCCGCGCGGGCAGCACCGTCAGCTACGACCCGAACATCCGGCCCGCGCTCATGGGCCCGGCCGGCGACCTGCGCGAGCGGGTCGAGCGGCTGGTGGCCGGCAGCGACGTCGTCAAGGCCAGCGACCAGGACACCGGCTGGCTGGCGCCCGGCCGCTCGCCGCTCGAGGTCGCGCGCGACTGGCTGCGGCTGGGGCCGGCGCTGGTCGTCGTCACGCTGGGCGGCGCGGGCGCCGTCGCCGTCAGCCGCGGGGGAGAGGTGCACGTGCCGGCCGCGCCGGTCACGGTCGCCGACACCGTCGGCGCCGGCGACTCCTTCACCGCCGGTCTGCTCGACGGGCTCTGGCACGAGGAGCTGCTCGGCGGCGCCGCGCGTGGGCGGCTGCGGGTGGTGCCGGCCGACGTCGTCGAGCGGGTCGTCCGCCGCGCGACCATGGCCGCCGCCGTCACCGTCTCGCGCGCCGGGGCCAACCCGCCCACCCGCGACGAGCTCGACGCCGTCAGCCGCGTGGCAGGCGGCTGAGGGCGGCCGCGCGCTCGAGCAGCAGGCGGCGCTCGCGGTCGTTGCGGGTGAGCTCTGCCGCGCGCTCGAACTCCGCGCGTGCCTCGTCCGGCCGGCCGAGCCGTTCCAGCAGGTCGCCGCGGACACTCGGCAGCAGGTGGTAGCCCTTCAGTGCGGGCTCGCCGGCGATCTGGTCGACGAGCGTGAGCCCGGCCGCCGGCCCGTACGCCATGCCCAGTGCGACGGCGCGGTTCAGCTCCGTGACCGCGGTGCCGCCGAGCCGGCCGAGCCGCTCGTACAGGTCGGCGACGGCGGCCCAGTCGGTGTCCTCGGGCCGGGCCGCGCGGGCGTGGCAGGCGGCGATGGCGGCCTGCAGGGCGTAAGGACCGGGCTGCCGCGTCAGCTGGGCCGAGCGGTCGAGGGCGTCCAGTCCGCGGCGGATGCGGGCGTGGTCCCAGCGGGTGCGGTCCTGGTCGGCCAGCAGCACGGGCTCGCCGTCGGGCCCCACCCGCGCCCGCAGCCGCGACGACTGCAGCTCCATGAGGGCGGACAGGCCGTGCACCTCGGGCTCGTCCGGCACCAGCGTCGTGAGGATGCGGCCCAGCCGGACCGCCTCGGCGCACAGGTCGGGCCGGGTCCAGTCGCTGCCCTCGGTGGCCGAGTAGCCCTCGTTGAACAGCAGGTACACGACTCCGAGGACCGCCGCCAGCCGGGCCGCCCGCTCGGCGCCGACCGGCTCGTCCAGCGCGGCGCCGGCCTCGGCCAGCGTCCGCTTCGCCCGGACGACCCGCTGCGTGATCGTCGCCTCCGACGTCAGGTAGGCACGGGCGATCTCGCGGCTGCTCAGCCCGCCGACCAGCTTCAGCGTCAGCGTCGTCCGCGCCTCCGCCGTCAGCGACGGGTGGCAGCAGACGAACATCAGCCGCAGCACGTCGTCCTCGACGTGGTCGACGGCGGCCGCGAAGTCCGGCTCGACGACGTCGGCGCCCCGGTCGCGCGCGATGGCTTCGTAGAGGACGTCGCGCCGCTCGTGCCGGCGGTAGAGGTCGACGGCCCGGCGCTTGGCGATGGTCATGAGCCAGGCCGCCGGCCGGTCCGGGATCCCCGCGCGCGGCCAGGTGTCGAGGGCCGCGACCAGGGCGTCCTGGGCGAGGTCCTCGGCCAGACCGACATCGCGCACGATGCGCACCAGCCCGGCGACCAGCCGCGTCGACTCCAGCCGCCAGACGGCCTCGACGGCGGCGCGGGTGGTCTCCTCGGTCACCCGTCGATTCGACCACCCGGCCGCGGGCGGGGCAAACCGCTAGGTTCTCGGCAGGTCCGGGTGCGGGTGGTCGGCGTCCTCGACCTGGCGCAGCTCGATCGACCCGGCCCAGCCGGGCCAGTGCTGCTGGTGCAGCCGGAGCATCCGCCGGGCCAGCTCGACCGCCTCCTCCCGGGACCGCACGTCGAGCATCGCGAACCCGCCGATCAGCTCCTTGGCCTCCGCGAACGGCCCGTCGACCGCACTGATCCGCCCATCGACCAACGACACGATCGCCCCGGCCGAGCTGGGCAGCAGCCCGCCCATGTCGACGAGCGATCCGGACACGCTCATCTCCTGCGCGAGGTCGCCGACCGCCTGGAACAGCTCCGGTGGCGGCGGCCCGGCCGGATTCGGCTCATCCGACCGGATGAACGACACGAACCGCATGATTGGCTCCTCTCGGTTCGACGGCGGGCGCCGTCATTCTCTCGCCCTGTCGTCGAACGGGAGCCCCGATTCCCGACACCATCGCGCCGGTTCCGCCCGCCACCCATGATCATCAAGGATTCGACCCCCTATGGTGTGGTCAATCCTTGATGATCACGGGACCTCGAGGTCGATGGTCTGAGGGTGGGTGGGCTCGGCCGGCGCGGTCCACGGGTCGCTACGGGCGTTGCCGTCGGGGGACTCTGCGGCGACGGCGAACTCGACGAGCCCGTCGTCGTTCGTGAGCAGGGCGTCGCGCAGTTCTGCGGGAATGCGCAGCTCGTAGCTCCCGTCCACACCCGACCTGGTGACGGCGACGGGGTGGGACGGTTCGCCGCTGGACGACGTGGACTCGAGCGTCACCAGCGCGTCGGCCACGCCCGTGCCGTCGGCGCGCAGGACCCGGCCGCGGGCGACCACGGGCTCGGACAGCTCGGCGGAGTCGGGGACGCCCGGCGACAGCGTCGGCGCGGGCGAGGTCGCGGCCGGCGGGTGGCCCGCCCCGTGCTCGGGCGTCGAGCAGCCGGCCGCGAGCAGCGCTGCCGCTGCGGTGGCCGCGACGGACGTCCTCGCCGTCATGCCGGCGAGTCTAGTTCGACGCCTTTCGGAAAGAATGCGACGGGCCGGTAGATGCAGCGCGAGCATGTAGACGCTGACGCCAACTGTTGGCGTCATTGTCTACACGGGCGAGAAATGGATCCGCGCGTGGGCGAAGCCCGTGGCGGTGAACGACCTGAACTACCCAAAACGCGGCTCAGATTAGGTAGTTGAGGTAGTTCCTTGCTCAGAGGCCGAGGACGCGATGGAGGCCGTCGTCGACGGCGAGCATGAGGTGCGGAGGGACCTGGCCGGCCCGCTCGCGCAGGTCGCGCTTGTCGACGGTGACCAGGGCGGCGACGGTGACGACGGAGTCGCGGGGGAGGCCGGTCGCCGAGGCCGGGAGGAAGACGTTGCCGGGGAGCTCGGCCCGCGCGGTGTTCGAGGTGACGACGGCGGCGAGGGCGGTGCCGAGGCGGCTGGCGTTGTAGGGGTCGGCCTGGACGATCAGCACCGGGCGCCGTTTGGCGGGACGGCTGCCGCGGGCCGGTCCGAGGTCGACCCAGTAGAGGTCGCCCCGGTGGATCACCAGTCGGGCTCGTCCCAGGTGGTGGCGGCGAGCGTGCCGCGACCGGCGGCGACGGCCGCCGAGGCGGAGTCGTCGTCGCCGGTGCGGTCGAGGATCGCGTCGATCTGTGCCGTCAGCGAGGCGTCGTCGAGGTGGCGGAGGTACTGCTCGGCGGCGCGCGCGAAGAACTCCGAGCGGCTCATGCCGAGTTCGGCCGCACGTTGCGTGGCGCGCTCGAACGTCTCGTCGGGCAGCGAGATCGCGGTCTTCATCCCCCGAGTATACCTCCGGGTATAACTCGGTACTACCGCTGTGCGGCACCCAGCGGATCGAGCTGCTCGGCGGTCGCGTCGTCGGCGACGGTCGACTCGCTGAGCTCACGATTCTGCTCGTCGGCCGCCAGCAGTGCCCGGCCGACGGCGGTGCCGTAGAGGTAGGCGTCCGGCCCGACGAGCAACCGCAGCGGCGGCTCGTCCATGGCGACCACGCGGAGCACCAGCTCGGCCACCTTGGCCGGGTCGCTGGCCTGGGTGAGGGCCGCCTCGCCCATCCGCGCCGCGTTGGCGCCGACCGTCTCGGCGTACTCCGGGCGGACGGGATCGACCCGCATCGACGAGCCGGCCCAGTCGGTGCGCATGCCGCCGGGCTCGAGGACGCTCACCCTGATGCCGAGCGGCTCGACCTCCGCGGCCAGCACCGACGAGAAGCCGCCGACCGCCCATTTCGCGGTCTGGTACGCCGCGAGCCCGGCCGACGCCATGCGCCCGCCGACCGACGACACCTGCACGATGTGCCCGCCGCGCTGCTCGCGCAGCACCGGCAGCGCCGCCCGGGTGACGTTGACGACGCCGAACAGGTTCGTCTCGACCTGCGCGCGGAAGTCCGCCGGATCGGTGTCCTCGATGCTGCCGAGGTTCGCGTAGCCGGCGTTGTTCACCAGCACGTCCAGCCGCCCGAACTCATCGACGACGGTGTGAACGGCCCGTTCCGCGGCGGCCGGGTCGGTGACGTCGAGCGGGACGACGACGAGCCGGCCGTCGGCACTGCCGAGGAGGTCGTCGAGGGCGTGCGGATCGCGGACCCCGGCGACCACCTGGTGGCCGGCGGCGAGTGCGGCGACGACGACGGCGCGGCCGAGCCCGCGGGAGGCGCCGGTGACGAGGAACGTGGACATGGCTCCAACTCCTAACTAACTGATTAGTTGATACCAGTGGACCGCGCGGTTCCCGGTTTGTCAACTAACTCGTTGGTAAGCTCGGTCACGTGACGTCCCCGATGCCCCGCGATGCCGAGGCGACCCGCCGCCGGCTGCTCGACGCCGCGCGCGACGAGTTCGCGGCCGTGGGCATCGCTGGGGCGCGGGTTGACCGCATCGCGGCCGCCGCGGCCAGCAACAAGGCGCAGATCTACCACTACTTCGGCAGCAAGGACGGCCTGTTCGACGCCGTCTTCGACGACCTGTGCCGGGCGACGCTCGACGCCGTCCCGGTCGACGCCGGCGCCCTGCCGGAGTACGCCGGGCGGCTGTTCGACTCCTACGAGGAGCGGCCCTGGGTGCAGCGGCTGGCCACCTGGTACCGGCTGGAACGCGCCGGTGCACGGCCGCTCGAGATCGTGCTCGAGAGCAACGCGGCGAAGGTGAAGGCCATCGCCGACGCCCAGGCCGCGGGCGCGCTGCCGTCGACGTTCACCCCGGTCGAGCTGCTCGGCCTGGTGCTGCACCTGTCCGGCTTCTGGAGCTCGAACACCCCCGAGTTCGACACCGCCGTCGACGCCATCGGCAGCGAGCGCCGCCGGGCCGTCGTCGTCCGCGCGGTCGAGGCCGTCCTCGCCGCACGCTGACCCCGTCGTCGACCCCTCGTCGATCCCGCCGCGCAGCCCCGGTGATCACGGGGCGAAATCCGGCATTGACCGAAATCCAGACAGGCCGCTAGGGTGCCGCCACAAGTGTCTATCTGTCTATACCGCTAGACAACCGGGAGGCACGATGAGCACCTTCACCCGCCGCGCACTGGTCACCGCCGCCACGGCCGGTGCCGCAGCCGGAGTCGTCGCGACCGCGCCGGCGGCCGGCGCCGCGCGACCCAGCCCCAGGAGGCTCTTCTCCGCGGGCGAGTTCGAGAGCACCATGGACCCGGCCGCCACGGGGGCCGCCAACGCGGCCGCGTTCCTGGCCGACGTCACCGCGGCGGACGGCCGGCAGGTCGTCGTCCCGCCGGGCACGTACACCGTCGCTCAGGTGATCATGACCGATCTGGTCGTCAACGTGCGGTTCATGCCGGGCGCGCTGCTGCTGCCCGACGCGAGCCTGCACGCCGTCGGCCCGGCCGGCCGCTGGTTCCACGCGACCAACTGCGACACCCGCCTGTACGGGCTGAACGCCGACGGGCAGAACCTCCCCGAGGACTGCTGGCGCTCCGACGGCGGCGAGTTCCGCGCGTACGACACGACCATGATCAACATGGGGTTCACCGATCTCGTCGGCAACTCCACGTCGCTGGGCACGCTCGGGATCCTGTGCAAGACGGTCAAGGAGGTGATCATCGACGGCTACGTGGGCCGCGACTTCGTCGGGCGCAAGGACGACGTCTACGCCAACCAGGCCGGCAAGGTCAACCACCTGATGATGTACGAGTGTGAGCGGGTCGCCATCCGCAACGTCACCATCTCCGGTGGTGAGGGCGAGGACAACGACTTCTTCCACCTGCTCGACCTGCGTCCGGTGCCGACCATGCACGGCACCATCGAGAGCTGCCACCTCTACTACAACGGGCAGACCCGGCGCTGCATGAAGTTCCAGGGCGGCAACTGGGACGTCCGCGACGTCCACTGCTACCCGGGGGCGGACTTCGTGTCGGTGAACCCGGCCGAGACCGACATCGGCGAGCAGAACCTCAACTGCATCGACTGGGCCGGCTCAGTCGAGGGCACGCTGCGCCTGTCCGGCAGCTACATCGACGCGACGGGGTACTCGGTCGGCGTCTCGCACACGTGGGGGCCGCTCGGGCGTGTGATCGTCGAGAACTGCACCATCGTCGGCGGCCGCCGCCTGGCCAAGCGGAACAACCCGGAGCCGCCGCACGCGTACTCCGAGACCCAGACCATGGGCTTCTTCGCGATCCCGCAGGACAACGACAGCGAGATCCGCGACAGCCTCATCAAGGGCTTCTCGCGCTCCGTCGTCGTGCAGGGCAACCGCAACCGGGTCGTCGGCAACACGATCGACGACCCGCAGATCTTCTGGCTGCAGGCCGGCAGCTCGACGGCGAAGGACTTCCTCGAGGTCAGCGACAACAAGGTCATGACGCGGACGCCGGGGGCCATGGCGACGCGCTGCAGCCGGATCGACAACTACACGAACGTCGAGGTCCGCGACAACACGCTGATCCGCGTCCCCGGCACCGTCGTCAACGACACCCACGGCGTCTTCATCGACATCACCAACGCGGGCGCTACCGGGTTCGCGACCAACAACCGCGCGCCCGCCGGCACGACGTCGGTCCGCGCCGGCGCGTCCAACGTCGCCGTCTACCAGAACCAGGGCCAGCTGCTCCGGCCGCTGCTCACCACCGGCCCCGTCGGCAACGGCGGCACGGGCGAGGACAACCTGCAGATCCAGGCGGTGCCGGCCTACAACCTGCACCGGATCGGCAACGCGGTGCGCTCGACCTTCACCGGCACCACCGCGAACAACGCCAACGCGAAGACCCTGCGCGTCTATGTCGGCACGACGGTGGTGCTGACCGCGCCGCTGACGCCCGGCCAGGCCGGCAGCTGGGAGGTCCAGCTCGTGGTCATCGCGGTCCCCGTCGTCGGCGGCGAGCTGAAGTACACCGTCAAGCTGCTGGAGTGCGACACCGCCGGGGCCGGCGCTCCGACCGTGGCCCTGGTCGCCACCGGCGCGACGACGCAGGTCACGACCCAGCCGATCATCCTCAAGACCACCGCCGAGGCCGTCGCGAACGGCGACGTCATCAGCCAGGTCGCGGTGACCGAGGCGCTCGACGGCCGGCACTTCATCTTCACCTGAGCCACTCAGTCCCGACGGGAGAACGTTTCAATGCCACGTCTCGCTCGACGAGTCGCGACGCTCGCCGTCGCCGGTGCCCTCGTGGTCGCCGGTGCGGCGAGCGCCCCGGCCGACCCCGCCGTCGACCCGGCGGCCGCTACCGAGGTGACCGAGGTCGGCACGCCGATCACCAACGTCGCCATCGACAAGGTCACCTACGCCACGCTGCCCGACGGCCGGCCCGTCATCTACACGGTGCTGCTCGGCTCCGGCACGACCAGCCTGCACGTCATCGACCTGCGCAGCCGCGAGTCGATCCGGTCGGTCCGGCTGCCGGGCGCCATCGGGTCGCGTGACCTCGCCGTCGCCCCCGACGGCACGGTCTACATCGCAACGTTTCAACAGGGTCGGCTGTACTCCTACGACTACGCGACCGACACGCTCACCGACCTCGGCCGGCCGTCGACGGCGGTCAGCTACCTGTACGGCCTGGGGATCGGTCCGGACGGGACGGTGTTCTTCGGCGGCTACCCGACGGGGCAGCTGTTCAGCTACGACCCGGACACCGGGGCGTTCCGCGACTACGGCAACCTCTCGCCGGACTCGCAGTACGTGCGCAGCGTCGTCGTCTGGGGCGACTCCGTGTACGCCGGGCTGGGGACGCAGAAGGCCCGGCTGGTCCGCGTCGACATCGCCTCCGGCGCCGTCACGCCGGTCCCGCTGCCGGCCCCGTACGACGCCGAGCACGAGGTCAACCAGGTCAGCCAGCGCGACGGTGTCGCCTACGTGCACCTGACCGCGTCGCGCACCATGCTCCGCTACGACCTCGACGCGCGGGAGTGGCTGACACCGCTCGGCCCGGCCGGCGGGCTGGACGTCTCGCCGATCTCGCCGATGCGCAAGGAGGTCTACTTCGTCGGCACCAACGGCCGGCTGCGCGCCTTCAGCACGCTCACCGGGCGCACCCGCGAGACCGGCGCGTTCCCGTCGATGTTCACGTCGCGCGGGTTCGCCTGGATCGACCTGCAGGAGGACGGCTACCCGGGCGAGTCGCTGGTGATGACCGACTACATCGGCCGGCTCTGGGTGCACAACCCGCGCACCGGTGAGTCCCGCGTCGACCAGCTGGACATCGTCGGCGAGCCGGTGCACATCCGGTCGCTGGGTGTGGGGCCGGACGGGCGCATCTGGGCCGGCGGCCTCGGCTCCGGCGGGCTGTCCTGGTACGACCCGGCGACGGGCGGCATGGAGCAGGTGCCGCGGGGGACCGTCGGGCAGACCGACGAGATGCTCCGCGTCGGCGACGACCTCTACCTCGGCACGTATCCCGCGGGATCGGTGCTGCTGTACCGGCCGTCCGAGCCGTTCGTGTGGGGCAGCAACCCGGGCCCCGTCGCGAACCTCGCCGGGCAGGGCCAGGACCGGCCGCTGGCGCTGGCGTCGGCGGCGGGCCGCGTGGTCATCGGGACGGTGCCGAACTACGGCCAGCTCACCGGCGCGATCAGCGTCTACGACCCGGCGACGGGGTCGGTCTCGGTCGACCGCGGGGTCGCCGGGACCGGCAGCGTCGTGTCGGCGGTCGCGATCGGCGACGTCGTCTACGCCAGCACGTCGAAGTGGGCGGGGCTCGGCATCGTGCCGCTGGAGGACGACGGCCGGGTGTTCGCGTACGACCCGGTCACGCGCACCAAGCTCTGGGAGGTCGTACCGTACCCGGGCACGCCCGCGGTCACGGAGCTGGCGGTGTCGCCGTCCGGCACCCTGTGGGGGCTGACCCGCGGGCGGCTGTTCGAGCTGGACGTCGACTCGCGGCAGGTCGTGCGTGAGATCGCGGTGCCGGCCGAGAACTGGGACACCGTCGACCACGTCTGGTCCGAGGGGCAGCGGCTCGCGGTGCTGCCCGACGGCACCGTGTACGCCGTCGTCGGCGGGCAGCTGCTGCGCGTCGACACCTCGACGGGCACGGTGACGACGGCGGCGGACGGCGTCTCCGCGGTCGTTCTGGGCGACGACGGCGCGTTGTACCTGTCGAAGGGCGCCGTGTTGCACAAGCTGGTGCCGTGAACGGATTCGTCATGACGGTGCTCGGCCCGGTCGACCCGGCCGGGCTGGGCGCCGTCGACGCCCATGAGCACCTCTTCCTGCACTCGGCCGCCTTGCAGGGCGACCAGTTCGGCGACGTCGATGCGATGGCTCGCGAGGTCGAGTCGGTGCAGGCCAGCGGCATCGACACGATCGTCGAGCTGACGCCGGTCGGGCTCGGCCGTTCGGTCACCGGGCTGGCGGCGGTGAGCCGGCAGACGGGGGTCCACGTCGTCGCCGCGACCGGCTACCACCGCGACGCCCACTACCCGGCGGGGCACTGGGTGTACCGCGAGCCTGCGTCGGTGCTGGAGGAGGTGCTCGTCGCCGACCTGACCAGCGGCATCGACGGGCGCGACTGGCAGGGACCGCAGCCGTCGCCGTCGTCGCACCGTGCCGGGATCATCAAGCTCGGCGCGTCCTACCAGCGGGCGTCGGCGGCCGAGCGCCTGCGGCTGTCCGCGGGTGCCGCGGCCGCGCGGCGGACGGGTGCGCCGGTCGCCGTCCACTGCGAGATCGGGACCATGGGCCCGGAGCTCCTCGACCTGCTCGCCGACGACGGCGTGCCGGCGAACCGGGTGCTGCTGGCGCACCTCGACCGCAACCCCGACCCCGGGCTGCACGCCGAGCTGGCCGCGCGCGGCGCCTACCTGCTGTACGACACCGTCGGGCGGATCAAGTATCGGCCCGACTCCGTGCTGCTCGAGCTGATCGGGCGCATGGTCGACGGCGGCTACGGCGACAAGGTCCTGCTGGGCACGGACGTGGGACGGCGCTCGCAGCTGCGCGCGTACGGCGGCGGGCCCGGCATGGCGGTGCTGGGGGAGACGTTCGTGCCGCGGCTGCGCGCCCTGGCCGGCGACGACGCGACGGCGGCGATCCTGCGCACCAACCCCTGGACCGCTTTGACGTGGTCCGCTTCGGAATGATCACGTTCACCACGAAATCCCGTGCCGTACTACGCCTGCAATCGTGGTGATGCTCGGGTGATCGTGGTGGGCGGCCCAGCCCGCTGCGGGAAAGCGGTTGTCCAGGGGCGCCACTACGTTTACCCGAGCGTCATGAGGCCTGCAATCGTGGTGCGGCACGGGATTTCGTGCTGAACGTGATCATTTCCAGGCGGGCGGGCGGGCGGGCGGGCGGGCAGGGTCAGCCGGGCTGGCGGAGCAGCTCGATGTCGAAGAGGTAGCGGCCGCCGACGTAGCGGGACTCGGTGAACTCGACCGGCACGTCGGCCTGGTCGTGGATGGTGCGCTGCTCGATCAGCAGCGGCGCGCCCGTCGGCACGTTCAGCCACTGCGCCTCCTGCACGTCCGCCGCGGCCGCCGTCAGCGTGCCGTAGGCCTGCGTGGGGGTGCGGCCGATCGCCTCGAGCGCCACGAACAGCGACGACTCCTCGAGGTTCGCCTCGAGCACCCCGGCGCAGACGGCGGGCAGCCGCACGTGCTCGACGGCCATGGGGACGCCGTCGGCGAGCCGGAGCCGCTGGATCGCGACCACCAGGCTGCCGACCGGGAGTTGCAGCGCGACGACCTCTTGGTCGGTGCCGGCGCGCACCCCGGACTGGAGCATGCGCGACCCGGCCTTGAGGCCGCGGCGGCGCATCTCTTCGGTGAACGAGAGCAGGGTGTTGATGCGACGGTGCACGGGCGTCTGCGCGACGAACGTGCCACGGCCGGACACGCGGTACAGCAGGCCGTCGGAGGCGAGTCGCTGCACGGCCTGACGCGCCGTCATGCGGCTGACGCCGAAGCGCCGGCACAGCTCGGCGTCGGACGGCAGCGGGTCGCCGGGCTGCGCCTTCGCGATCATCTTGCGCAGCTCACGCTCGATGATCACGTAGGCGGGCGGTGTGGTCGTCATCGTTCTGGCCCCCGACCTCGCAGTGGTTGACGAACTCACTAGCAGTATAGATACTCTACCCATCTAGACAGCCAGTCAGGTTGATCGGATCGGTCGGGAGAAGGGTTCGAGACGTGCGCGAGCAGGTCCTGGGCATCGATGTGGGCGGCACCACGGTCAAGTGGGCCGTCCTCGATGCGCGGACCGCCACCGTCGTCGTGCGCGGCAGCATTCCCACCGCGGACGACCCGCACACCGTCGCGGCCGAACTGGCCGCCGTCGCCGAGACCGCCGCCGGAGGCGACACCGCGGCCATCGGGGTCGGCGTCCCCGGCCACGTCGACCGGCGCACGGGGATCGTGCGGTTCGTGCCGAACCTGCGCGGCGACTGGCCCGGCTTCCCGCTCGCCGCCACCCTGCGCGCGTCCACCGGCCGCCCGGTCACCGTCCTCAACGACGCCCGCGCGTTCTGCCTGGCCGAATGGGTGCTCGGTGCCGCCCGCGGCCACGACGACGCGCTCTTCCTGACGCTCGGGACGGGCGTCGGCGGCGGGGTCGTCAGCGGCGGCTCGCTGCTGACCGGCCCGGACGACCGGCTGGGCGAGATCGGGCACCTCGTCCACGACCGCACCGGGCCGCGCTGCGGCTGCGGCCACCGCGGCTGCCTCGAGACCTACGCCAGCGCGACGGCGATCGCGCGGGCGGCCGGCCTGCCGACGGCGGAAGCCGCCTTCGAGGCCGCGACGAGCGACCCCGCGGCCAGCGAGGCCGTCGCCGCCGCCGGCCGGGCCGTCGGCGAGACCATCGCCAGCCTGTGCGCCGTCCTGCCCGCGGACCTGCTCGTCATCGGCGGCGGCGTCGCGGCAGGACTGCCGCAGCTGCGCCCGCACATCGAGCACGCGCTTGCCGAACGACGCGACTTCATCGGTGCGGTCGACGTCGTCGCGGCCAGGCTGGGGGCCGACGCGGGAGCCGTCGGCGCCGCCCTGGCCGCCACTCGGATCATGACGACGGACGGAGGTGGACGTGAGCTGGATTGGGCGAGCGCATGAGGTGCTCGACACGATCGCGCGGACGCAGGGTGAGGCCATCGAGACGGCCAGCCGGTACTGCGCGGAGTCGATCGGCGGTGGCGGCGTGGTGCACACCTTCGGCACCGGCCACTCGCGGATCCCGGTGGAGGAGCTCTTCCCGCGCTACGGCTCGTATCCCGGCTTCCACCCCATCGTCGAGCTGTCGATGACGTTCCACACGCAGGTCGTGGGCGCCAACGGGCAGCGGCAGGCGATGTTCATCGAGCGGGTCGAGGGCCTCGCCGAGCAGATCCTGGCGAACTTCACCCTGCGCGAGACCGACGCGATCATCGTGTTCAGCGCCAGCGGCCTCAACGCCGTCCCCATCGAGATCGCCCAGCAGGCCCGCAAGTCCGGCCTCAGGGTCATCGCGGTGACGGCGCTCGCGGAGTCGCGCTCGGCCCCGGTCCGGCACAGCTCGGGCACGCGCCTCGCCGACCACGCCGACGTCGTCATCGACCTGTGCACGCCGCCCGGCGACGCCCTGTGCAGCATCGACGGCCTCGACGTGCCGGTCGGCCCGGGCAGCACGCTGGCCGCCGTCGCGATCGTCAACGAGATCAAGGTGCGCGTCGCCGAGCTGCTGACGGCCGCCGGCACCATGCCGCCCGTGCTCACCAGCAAGGCGCTCGTCGGCGCCGAGGACTCCGCCGCCCGGTTCGAGGCGGCCTACCTCGAGCACGGGCGCCGCGCCGCCGAGGTCCTGCGGGGCACCCCATGAGGATCCTGGTCTGCGGCGGGTCCGGCGGCATCGGGTCGGCGTGCGTCGCCGCCCTGACCACCGCGGGCCACCAGGTCCACGCCGTCGACCGCGACGGGCCCGACGGCGTCGACATCACCGAGCCCGGGGGAGCGGAGAAGGCGGTCGCCCAGGCCGTTGACACGTTCCAAGGACGCCTCGACGGCGTCGTGCACGCCGTTGGCCGCTCGGGCCGGCGCCTCGGCGACGGGCCGGTCAGCACCTGCAGCGACGAGGCCTGGCGCGACGTCCACCGGGTCAACCTCGACTCGGTGTTCTGGCTGCTCCGCGCGGCGCTTCCGGTGCTGCGCCAGAACGACGGCGGCGGCTCGGTCGTCGTGGTCGGCTCGGCGCTGGCCCGCACCCTGGACCGCGACTTCCTCACCGCCGCATATCTCACCAGCAAGAGCGCCGTTGAAACGTTGGTCCGCGCGGCCGCGTTCGAGGGGGCGCCCGACGGCGTCCGCGTCAACGTCGTGGCACCCGGCCTGGTCGAAACCCCGATGGCGGCCCGCGCGCTGACCGACCCGGCCATCGCCGCGCGGCTCCCGGAATTGATGCCACTCGGTGACGGGCGCGCCAGCACACCGGCCGCCGTCGCCGCCGCCGTCGAATGGCTGCTGTCGCCGTCGTCGAGCCAGGTCACCGGCGCGGTGCTGCCCGCCGACGGCGGCTGGAGCCTGCGATGACCGCGGCGCCGCTGCTCTGGGAGGGCGACGTCGTCGTGGTCGGCGGCGGGTCCGCGGGCTGCGCGGCCGCGGTCGCGGCGGCCCGGACCGGCGCCCGGACGCTGCTGGTCGAGTCGGCCGGCTTCCTCGGCGGCACCGGCGCGGCCGTCCTCGACACGTTCTACGGCTTCTACGCCCCCGGAGGTGACGGGCGCGTCGTCGGCGGCATCGGCTGGGAGGTGGCCGCCGCCCTGCTCGACAGCAAGCAGGCGTTCGAGCGGCCGAACAGCTACGGCGCCGGCACCGGGGTCACCTACGAGCCCGAGGCGCTCAAGCTGGTCTGGGACCGCCTGACGCAAGCTGCCGCCGTCGACACCCTGCTGCACACGACGCTCATCGGTGTCGAGACCGACCCGGCCACCCGACGGGTCACCCAGATCACCGTCGCCACAAAGGCAGGAACCCGCATCGTCCGGGCGAACGCCGTCGTCGACGCCAGCGGCGACGCCGAGGTCGCCTGGCGGGCCGGTGCCGCGCTCGAACGGCCCAGCAAGGACCAGAAGCTGCAGCCGCTCACCGCGACGTTCCGGCTCGGCGGCGTCGACACCGGCGTCATCAGTACGAAGGACCTGCACGAGCGGCTGGCCAAGGCGGCCGAGTCCGGGCGCTACCGGCTGCCGCGCCGCGAGGGCTCGGTGCACCGGACGGTGCTGCCCGGCGTCGTGCACACGAACCTGACACGTGTCAGCGGGCTGGACCCGACCGACCCGTGGCAACTCTCGGCGGCGGAGGCCGAGGGACGGGCCCAGGTGGCCGAGTACGTCCGCTTCCTCACCGAGGAGGTGCCGGGGTACGAGGACGCCTACCTGCTCTCCACCTCGGTCCGGATCGGGGTGCGCGAGACCCGCCGGCTGATCGGGCGGTACGTGCTCACCCGCGACGACGTGCTCGGGGCGCGCGAGTTCCCCGACGCCGTCGCCCGCTGCGGCGCCCCCGTCGAGGACCACGACGGCGGCGAGTCGACCATCTGGGAGTACGTCGGCGGGCACCGGTCCGGACGCACCTACGGCGTGCCGTACCGCTGCCTGCTCCTCACGGAACTGGACAACGTCGCCGTCGCCGGCCGGTGCCTGTCCGCCACCCACGACGCGCACGCCTCGGTGCGCTCGATGGCCCAGTGCATGGCACTCGGCCAGGCGGCCGGGACCGCCGCGGCGCTCGCCCCGGGCGGCGCCGTCGGCGACCTCGACGCGACGGTCCTGCGGGACCGCCTGGCCGACGACGCGGCCGTGCTCTGAGAACCACCCCACGACACCTGGCAACAGAGAGAAGGAGACCGGAGATGCGTACTCGCTACGCTCCGACCGCAGCGGTGCTCGCCCTGAGCATCGGCCTGCTGGCCAGCGCCTGCGGTGGCGACGACGACGCCGACACCACCGGCGGCGAGGGCGGTGACAGCGGCGCCGTCTCGGGCGAGGTCACCATGTGGATCTACCCTGCGATCGCCGACGAGCCCACGCACCGCGGGTTCTGGGACGACACCATCGCGGCGTTCAACCAGGAGTACCCGGATGTCGACGTGACGGTCGAGATCTTCCCGTGGGCCGACCGCGACCAGGCCCTGACCACGGCCATCGCCGGCAACAGCGCCCCCGACGTCGTGTACCTGATCCCGGACCAGCTGCCGGGCTACGCCCGCAACATCGAGCCGATCGACGACTACCTGAGCGAGGACGAGAAGGCCGACTACCGGCCCAACGTCGTCGACTCCGTCAGCATCGACGGCCAGATGATGGGCGCGCCGATCCTGCAGAGCGTCCTCGCGCTGGTCTGCAACAAGCAGGTCTTCGACGCCGTCGGGCAGACGGAGTACCCCGAGACCTGGGACGACCTGCTCGAGATGGCGCCCACGTTCAAGGACGCCGGCTTCGACATGACGGCGTACGGCGGCGACGTCGCCAACTCGCTCAACCTGTCCTTCTACCCGCTGCTCTGGCAGGCCGGCGGCGACGTCTTCAACGAGGACGGCACCGAGGTCGCGTTCAACAGCGACGAGGGCGTCAAGGCGCTGGAGTTCGTGCAGCAGCTGGTCGAGGGCGGCTTCGTCGACCCGGCGCAGCTCACCACCGAGCCGCCGCTCGAGCAGACCCGCATCGCGCAGAACAAGGTCGCCTGCGTCTGGCACATGGAGCCGCAGTACCTCGTCGACTTCTGGGGCGAGGAGAACGTCGTCGTCCGGCCGCCGCTGACGGACGCCGAGCAGATCCAGTACGGCACCGTAGGCTCCCTGTCCATGCTGAACAGCTCGGAGAACAAGGACGCCGCCGGCGCCTGGATCGACTTCGCCACGTCCGCCGAGCGGGCCGCGGAGTACGACACCACCGGCAAGTTCTTCTCCACCAAGGAGTCCGTCGGCACGCTGTACGACGGCGACCCGATCCTGGGCGAGCTCGAGCAGTTCGCCGGCCTGACCACCGTCGGCCCGCTCAACGCGCACGCCCGCGAGGTCATGGGCGTGCTGGCGCCGGAGATCCAGGCGGTCCTCGTCGGCGACAAGGACCCGCAGCAGGCGCTCGACGACGCCGCCGAAGCGGCGAACCCGCTCCTCGGATGACCGTGAGCGGAACCGCGTCGGCCTCCCGCACGGCGCCTCGTCCGGCCTCCCGCCGGGCGATGCGCCGGCGGGAGGCCCGCATCGGGCTGCTGTTCGTCCTGCCGGTCCTGCTGCTGTTCCTGGCGTTCCGGTTCGGGCCGGCGATCGCGGGCGGCCTGCTCGCGTTCACCGACTACACGATCGGCGCCGAGACCAGCTGGACCGGCCTGGACAACCTGCAGCGCATGGTCGACGACCCGCTGTTCTGGCGGGCGCTGCGCACGACGCTGATCTACTCGGTGCTCGCGGTGCCGCTGTCGATCCTGGCCGCCCTGGGCATGGCGCTGCTGGTGCGGCGCTCGTTCCGCGGGGTCAAGCTGTTCCGGTCGATGTTCTTCCTGCCGGTCGTGACCAGCCTCGTGCTGGCCGGCATCGTGTTCACCTGGATCTTCTCGGCCGACGGCCCGTGGTCGTCGCTGCTGGGCGCCGTCGGGTTGCCGTCGGGCTCGTGGCTCTCCGACACCACGCTGGTGGTGCCGGCGCTGGTGATCGTCGCCGTGTGGACGCGCTTCGGCTTCGGCATGCTCATCCTGCTCGCGCGGCTGCAGGACATCCCGCGCGAGCTCGAGGAGGCCGCGCTGACCGACGGCGCCAACGCCTGGCACCGCTTCCGCTACATCGTGCTGCCCGAGCTGAAGCCGGCGCTGTTCTTCCTCGCGGTCATCGAGACGACGGTGTCGTTCCAGGTCTTCGACACCGTCTACGTCATGACCGGGGGCGGGCCGGCGCAGTCCAGCTACATGCTCGTCTTCCAGCTCTACGACCAGGCGTTCCGGTACTTCGACTTCGGGTACGCGAGCGCGATCGGGCTGGCGCTGTTCGTGATGACGCTGGTGGTCGCGCTGATCCAGCGGCTGACCCTGGGGAGGGACCGATGACCGCGCTGAGCACTCCGGCCGCGCTGGACGCCGACGTGGCCTCGGCGCCGCCGGGTGAGCGCCGTCCGTACAAGGCGCTCGAGCCCACGCGCGGCGGGAAGGCCGCGCGGGCGGTGCTGCTGTTCCTGGCCGCCGTCGTCACGCTGTTCCCGTTCTACGCGATGGTCGTGCTCTCGTTGAAGCCGACCGGCGCCATCGTCATGCCCGAGGCGCTGTTGCCGTGGCCGATCTCGGGCGAGGCGTACGAGCACGTCCTGGGCGCGGAGTCGGTGCTGCGCTGGACCCTGAACACCGCCGTCTACTCCATCGTGTCGGTGGTCGCGGTGCTGTTCCTGGCGTCGCTGGCCGGCTACGCGTTCGCCCGCAAGCGGTTCCCGGGCAAGGAGGTGATGTTCTGGTCGTTCATCGCGATGATCATGGTCCCGTACCACGTCACGCTGGTGCCGAGCTTCATCGTCATCTCCGAGGCCGGCGGCGTGAACACGTACTGGGGCCTGATCCTGCCGACGCTGGCGAACGCCCAGGCCGTGTTCCTCATGCGGCAGTTCATCAAGTCGCTGCCCGACGAGCTGTTCGAGGCGGCCATGCTGGACGGCTGCTCGGAGTGGCGCATGTACGTGTCCATGGTGCTGCCGCTGATCAAGCCGATCCTGGCGACGCTGGGCGTCTTCGTCTTCCTGTGGCACTGGAACGACTTCCTCTGGCCGCTGATCGTCGGGCAGAGCAGCGACATGCGCACGCTGACGACGGGCCTGGCGTCGCTGAACGCCGAGAACGCGCCGTTGAACGTCGTGCTGGCCGGGTCGGTGGTGGCGTTCGTGCCGATCTTCATGGCCTACCTGGTCGGGCAGCGCTACTTCACCGAGGGCGTCACCATGACCGGGGTCAAGGGGTGAGCGCTGTCGTCGCGGTGGCGGTGCCGGCGGACCTGCGGGCGCTGTTCTTCGCCGGCTCGCTGTGGTCGGAGCTGGCCTCGCTCGGTGAGCTGCGGGTGGTGGCCGACGACGACGGCGGCAGCCTCGGCTCCGCGGCCGGGCTGGCGGCGCTCGCCGGTCCGGCCGACGTGCTGGTGACGAGCTGGCCCTGTGCCGCCGTGACCGGGGACGTGCTGGACGCGGCACCGTCGCTGCGGCTGGTCGCCCACACCGGCGCGTCCGTGAAGCCGTATGTGAGCGCGGAGCTGTTCGCGCGAGGGGTCCGCGTCACCCAGGCCGGCGCCGCCATGGGCCGGGCCGTGGGGGAGCAGGCGTTTGCCCTGACACTTGCCCTCCTGCACCGCGTGCACCGGTTCGACCTTGCCCTGCGTACCGGAGTGCCCTGGGCCGACGCGAAGGCGTCGGCGCCGCCCCGGCACGAGCTGCTCGGCTGCCCCGTTGGCGTCGTCGGGGCGTCGCGGACCGGCCGGGCCTACATCGAGCTGGTGCGCGCGCTCGGCGGGATCGTCACCGTCGCCGACCCGTATCTGTCCTCGGAGGAAGCGGCGGAGCTGGGGGTGACGGTGGCCGACCTCGACACCGTCCTGCGCACGTCGCGGGTGCTCGCGCTACACGCCCCGGTGCTGCCCGAGACGCGGCGGATGATCGGCGCCCGCGAGCTGGCCCTCCTGCCCGACGAGGCGCTGCTGGTCAACACCGCGCGGGCGGCCCTCATCGACGGCGACGCGCTGCTGGCCGAGCTGCGCACCGGGCGCATCGACGCCGCCATCGACGTGTACGACGAGCAGCCGCTACCGGTCGACCACGCGCTGCGGTCGCTGCCGAACGTCCTGCTCACGCCGCACGAGGCGGGCGGCACGGTGGAGGCGCGGGTCCGTGGCGGCCGCATCGTCGTCGACGAGATCGCCCGGTTCCTCGCCGGCGAGCCGCTTCAGCACGAGGTCACCGAGGACCAGCTGGCGCGCCTCGGCTGATCAACTCGGGGGAAGGGTGTGGATACGAAATATCGGCGCTAAATCAATGAAATGGTACGGAAAGCTTCGCTGGACAGACTGTGGCTCCCTTCTACCCCTAGGAGCCATCTGTGGGCACGTCTGCTCGCCGGGGTCTCGTCCCCGGCGCGACGGCACTGCTGTCGTCCGCGTTGCTCGCCGCGCTGGTCGCGGGGCCGTCCCCGGCCGGCGCGGCACCGGCACCACCCGAGCCGGCGGCCGAGGTCGCGTCCGGCCCGAACTGGTCCGTCGAACGGGCGCCCGGCGGCTATCAGGTCACCGTCGAGCTCGATCGCCCGCTGCCGATCCGCGGTGACGCCCCGACGATCGTCGTCGACGGCGAGCCGATCGGCCTGGCCACCGAGTCCGGCGACGGCCGGTCGCTGACGGTCGTCACGGCCGACCCCGCGGTCGCGGCGGCTGACACCGTCGTCCCCGGGTGGTCGAGCGAGGCTCCCGCGGCGACGACGGCGCCCGCCCCGGACGCTAGTGCCGCCACCGTCGTGCCGGACGCGGCCATCGCCGCGATCGCGGCCGACCCGCTGGACCCGGGCCCGTTCGACTGGACCGAGTCGATCTACGCGTTCGGCGACCAGGCGATCCCGCTGGCCGCGATCGGCGGGATCCGCGGTGAGCTCGAGGGGAAGATCTACCTGCCCACGACCGGCGGCGCCCGGCCCACCGTGATCCTGCTGCACGGGCGGCACGGCTCCTGCTACGGCGCCGGCGAGGCCAACCCGAACCGCTGGCCGTGCGCGCCGTCGCCGGACGCGGACCCGGCCCGGCTCTCGATCCCGAGCTACCTGGGGTACGACGGCACCGCCCGCGCGCTGGCGAGCCACGGCTACGCCGTCGTGTCGATCTCGGCCAACGCGGTCAACGCGAACGACAACCAGCTCGCTGCCGACCAGGGCGCGCAGGCCCGCGGCCAGCTGCTCCTCGACACCCTGACCATGCTCGACCAGGCCACCAAGGGCCGCCGGGTCGCCTACTACGACGCCTGGACGGACCGTGAGGTCACCCTGAACCAGGCCCTCGCGGCAGGGTCCGCAGCCCTCGCCGCGCGGGCCGACGCCTTCCCCAACGGCGTCGACGCCCTCGACAGCGTGCGCGCCGCCGACCTGCGCGGCCGCTTCGATCTGAGCCACATCGGCATGATGGGGCACTCGCGCGGCGGCGAAGGCGTGACGTCGGCGACGGTGCTCAACCAGGCGCTGGCGCAGCCGTGGGCGATCGAGTCGATCCTGCCGCTCGCGCCGGTCGACTTCGGCCGCATGACCGTGCCGGACGTCCCGATGAACGTGATCCTGCCCTACTGCGACGGCGACGTCTCGAACCAGCAGGGCCAGCACATGCTCGACGACTCCCG
Source organism: Jiangella mangrovi (assembly GCF_014204975.1). NCBI lineage: Bacteria > Bacillati > Actinomycetota > Actinomycetes > Jiangellales > Jiangellaceae > Jiangella > Jiangella mangrovi. Next base: position 4,972,155 of record NZ_JACHMM010000001.1, on the reverse strand, counting down.
CTACGCCTTCGACGACGACGTGCTGCGCAGCGGCGTGTGGGTCATGGGCGCCAACCACAACTTCTTCAACACCGTCTGGACCCCGGGGCAGTTCTCCTTCAGCGTCAGCGACGACTGGGGGAGCGCGACCCGGCGGGTCGAGCCAACCTGCGGCACCGACCCGTCCGTGGCGGCGACCTCGATCCGGCTGACCCCGGCCGAGCAGTACGACGTCGGGACGGCGTACATGTCGGCCTGGTTCCGGCTGACGATGGGCGGCGAGGAGCAGTTCCTGCCGATGTTCGACGGCGCCGGCGCGGTGCCGTCGTCGCTGGACGGGGCGGACGTGCGCAGCGTGTCGACGGCGCCGGCCGGGTCGCGGTCGACGTTGGCGACGTTCGAGGAACCGTCGCCGGCCGTGACGACGGTCGGCGCGGCGTCCGCCGTCGTGTGTGCGAGCCTCAGCGGCCGGACCACGCCGCAGGAGCTGCCGCCGTGCGCCTCGGTGCCGAGCGCGGTGGCGCCGCACTGGACCCCGGCGTCCAACGGCGGCAACGTGCCGGCGACGCCGCTGACCCGGCTGACCTGGGCCGCACCGGGTGACGGGCTCGCCGTCGCCGTCCCGGCCGGGCAGGCCGACGCGAGCGGGTTCGAGCGGCTCTCGGTGAAGCTAGCCGCCGACGAGACCGTGGCGACGGCGACGGACCTGGTGCTGTCGGTGACGGACGCTCGCGGTGCGACGTGGTCCGCGCCGGTTTCCGAGCTGAACCCGTACGCGCTGGTGCGGCTGCCGACGTCGGCCACCGACGCGGCGGCGAGCACGCTGAAGAAGATCGTGCTGCAGCAGGCCGACGTGGCGGTGACGGCGCTGGCCGCGGCCGGGCTGGACGTCACCGACCTGGTGTCCGTCGGGTTCACCGGGACGACGGCGGGCGCGGCGTACCTGTCCGACCTGGCGTTCGAGTCCTCCGCGGTCGGGACGGCGCAGGCGCGGACTTGGCGGACGATCGACGTGTTCGCGCCCAACGCCGACGAGGGCGACGGCCCCGGCACGACGGAGGTCGCGGTCTACCTCGACCGGCCGTCGCCGACGCCGGTGACCGGCTATGTGTCGGTGCTCGGCTCGGCGACCAGCCGGTTCGGCGCGACGATGCAGGCCGTGACGTTCGCGCCGGGCGAGACCTGCAAGGTCGTCACCGCCGGCCGCCAGGGCGACGACGCGCCGAGCACGAGCGCCGGGACGCAGGTCAAGGCCAGCGTCATCAACACCTCCGGCGCGGTGATGGGCAGCCGGTCCATCGGCTTCACCTGGCTGCGCGAGGACGACGGCGTGCTGGAGGACGCGGTGGAGCTGCCGTCCTACGGGACGCCCGGCTCGGCCTGCGCCGAGCTGGCCCGGGTGCAGGCGGGTGCGCGGATCGGCGCTCGCGGCGCGGTCCGGCCCGGCTCGGACGCGGTCGTGACGGCGTCCGGCTTCCGTCCCGGCGAGACGGTGACCGTCACCGTCGGCGACCTCGCGGCGGTCGACGTCGTGGCCGACGCGAGCGGCGCCGTCGCACACACCGTCGCCGTCCCCGCCGTCGTCGACGGCCGGTTCCTCGTGCTCACCGGGGTCGGCGCCGGCACCGGTCTGACCGCGACCGGCCAGCTGGTGGTGACGTCGCCCGGCCGCTGACACGTGTCAGAGGCGGAGGCGGGCGACCGTCTCGCGCACGCCCGGCTCGACGCCGAGGTCCAGCCAGCTCTGGACCTCGGCGTCGGTCAGGTGGTCCGGGAAGCCGAAGTGCACGGTCATCTCGGTGCCGCCGTCGACGCCGTCGCCGTCGTCGACGGGCTCGAACGTGACGGTGACGACGGGGTTGTCGTCGGGCCGGGCGGGGTCGAGAGCGGGCCAGCCGCCGTCGGCGCCCCAGGTGAACACGAGCCGCTCCGGCGGGACGATCTCGCGGTAGACGCCGCCGGTGGTGTAGCGGCGCTCCGGGCTCTCGACCATGTCGATGCGCCAGGCGCCGCCGACCCGCAGGTCGACCGTCGTCGGGTGCCGGTCGGCTGGTACACCGGTGTCGGCGAACCACCGCAGCAGGCCGGGGTCGGTCCAGGAGCGGAAGACCAGCTCGCGGGATGCGGCGAAGCGGCGGACGATGACGAAACCGCGGGTCAGGGTGCTCATCGGGACTCCTCGTCCGGGTGCGGGGGTTGCTCGGTCATCAGGGTCGTGAGGTGCTGCTCGAGGCGGTCGAACCGCTCCTCGAAGAACGCGCGGTACGGCGCCATCCAGGCGTCGACGTCGCGCAGGGGAGCGGTCTGGAGCCGGCACGGCCGCCACTGCGCCTCGCGGCCCTTGACCACCAGCCCGGCCCGCTCGAGCACCTTGAGGTGCCGCGACACCGCGGGCAGGCTCATCGCGTGCGGCGCGGCCAGCTCCTTCACCGTCGCCTCGCCGCGGGTGAGCTGCGCGAGGATCGAGCGCCGGGTCGGGTCGGCGAGGGCCGCGAAGGTGAGGCTGAGCTCGTCGTCGATCATGTAGTTACCCACTCGGTTAATTAACAATGAAGCTAAATACACCACCGTGCGCCGACGGTGTCAACCCCGGCGGTCTCGGGTATGGACCGGCGATGACGAGTGAGCGATCCATCGGCGACGTGATGACGCCGCACGTGGTGACCCTGCCGCCCGACGCGACCGTCCGCGAGGCGGCGGCGCAGATGCGCGAGCACGATATCGGCGACGTCGTGGTGGTCGACGGCGAGGGCGGCGGCGAGGGCGGCGGCATCCGCGGGGTGCTGACCGACCGCGACGTCGTCGTCCGGGTCGTCGCCGCCGACCGCGACGCCAACACCGCCACCGTCGGCGAGTGCTGCACCGGCGACGTCGTCACCGTCCGCCCGGACACCGGCCTCGACGAGGCGGTCCAGCGGCTGCGCGAGTCGGCCGTGCGCCGGCTGCCCGTGGTCGACGACGAGGGCCGCCCGGTCGGCATGGTCTCGATCGGCGACCTCGCCCGGTCCGACGACTCCCGCTCGGCGCTCGCCGACATCAGCGCCGCCCCGCCCAACACCTGACCCGCCGACACGGCGCCGGACGACACCCGACCGGGCGTCGCCGTCGCGCGAACTTCATCTCCCGGACATACGCCCAGCATCTGGGCGACTGGATACGATCGATCGTCCTTCCTACCGTCGGGCGCGCACCCCCCGACTCCCCGTAGGAGGGACCCCCCATGTCTGTACCCGAGCAACGCCGCCGCACGGCGGCCTGGCTCGCCCTGGGCACGGTGACGGCCGCGCTGGCCGCCACGCTCACGGCGACCGTGGCCGTCGATGACGCGCGGGCCGACGGCGGCGCCGTCGTCACCGGCACCGTGTTCGCCGACCGCGACGGCGACGGCACCCAGGAGCGTGGCGAGCGCGGCCTGGCCGGCGTCAGCGTGTCCGACGGCGTCACGATCGTGCGGACCGACCGGGACGGCCGGTACTCGCTCGAGACCAACCCGGCCAGGCGCACGCTGGAGATCGTCTTCGTGTCGCAGCCGGCCGGCTACGAGGCGCCGCCGGACGAGGCGATGACGCCGCGGTTCTACCGCGACCTGGGCGAGCTCGAGGCCGGCGAGCAGGCGAGCGCGGACTTCGGGCTGCTGGAGTCGCCGTGGAGCCGTACCCGCGACTTCACCTTCGGCCTGCTCGCCGACCCCCAGTCGCTGAACTTCACCGACGAGGGCCAGGCCATATTCGAGGACCTCGTGGGCGAGCTGAACGTGCTCACCGACCAGCCAGACTTCCTGATGGTCGCCGGCGACCTCACCGACGAGGCCCTCGACGAGGAGTTCGTCCGTTACAAGGCGACGACGGGGACGTCGCGGGTGCCGGTGTGGCCCGCCGTCGGCAACCACGACTTCTACGACAGCGCGATCTACGACAACTACCGCGAGCACCTCGGCCCGGAGTGGTACTCCTTCGACCACGGCGGCCGGCACTTCGTGATCCTCGAGAACACCTCCGGCTTCTCCGACCCCGCCCAGCTGGAGTGGATGCGCCAGGACCTCGAGCTGAACGCCGGCGGCGGCAAGGACGTGGTCGTGATGGTGCACCGGCCGATGAACACGCCCGCCACTGGCGGCGGCGGCAACAGCCCGGCGCCGTACATCGAGCTGATGGAGCAGTACGACGTCAAGCTCGTCCTGGCCGGGCACACGCACCGCAACGACGTCGACCTGTCGGTGGTCGGCGGGGCGGCGCACGTCGTCACCAACAGCTCCGCCACCACGTCGGACGCGGAGCCCAACGGCTTCCGCGTCGTCTCGTTCGACGGCCAGGAGGTCGACTACGGCTTCAAGATGTACGGCGTCTCGCACGCCCTCACGATCACCAGCCCGGCGCCGGGCAGCACCGTGCCGACGACCACCGACACGGTCCAGGTCAACGCCTACAACACGACGTCGACCGTCACCGGCGTCAGGTACCGGATCGACCGCGGCCCCTGGCGGCCGCTGCGTCAGAGCAACGACATGACGTGGGCGGGGCCGGTCCGCGGGCGCGCCCTGACCCCGGGCCGGCACACCATGGACGTCGAGGTCACCGACGACGGCGGGCAGGCGTGGACGGAGTCGTCGACGTTCACCGTCGTGCCGGCCGCCGACGTCGAGACGCCGCGCGGCGGCAGCCCCTGGTCGATGTTCAAGGGCGGCCCGTCCTACACCGGCGTCGCGCAGGACGTGCTGGCGCCGTCGCTGCGACCGGCGTGGAGCTACCGCACGCCCGGCACGATCCTCACGTCGTCGCCGGTCATCGCCGACGGCGTCGTGTACGCCGGCACCCGCGACGAGAACAGCGAGACGCACCGCGCCGTCCACGCCGTCGACCTCGCCACGGGCGCGCCGCTCTGGACGTTCCGCACCGACGGGGACGTCGAGGGCACGCCGGTGGTCGCCGACGGCCGGGTCTACGCGTCGACGGTCCGCGGCACGCTGTACGCCCTGGACGCCGGCACCGGCGCGAAGCTGTGGTCGGTGACCAAGGGCGACGAGCAGACCGACGGCGTGCACCGCGGCTGGATGTACGAGCCCCCGAACTACGCCGACGGCATCGTCTACCAGGTGTACAGCATGGGCGACCGGCGGCTGATGGCGCTGGACGCCGCGACCGGCGAGGCTCTGTGGGACGTCCGGCTCAACAGCGGCTGGATCGCCGAGACGGCGCCCACCATCGGCGGCGGCCGCGCCTACGTCGCCGGCGACGGCAGCTGGATGGTGTCCGTCGACGCCCGCACCGGGGCGGAGCTCTGGCGGCGGCCCAGCGGCGTGCCGTGCCGCAACACCACGCCGGCGTACTCCGGCGAGCTGCTCTACCTGGGCTGCACCGGCGACGACCTCATCGTCCTGAACGCGGCCACCGGCCAGGAGGTCTGGCGCTACTCCAGCCCGGACACGTCGTACGTCCGCGGCACTCCGACCGGCTCCTCGCCGGCCGTTGCCGACGGCGTCGCGTACATGGGCTTCTCCGACGGCAACGTGACGGCGCTCGACGCCCGGACCGGCGCGCTGCTGTGGACGCAACGGACCGGCGGCGGCATCACGTCGTCGCCCGTCGTCAGCGGCGGGACCGTCTACGTCGGGTCGAACGACGGGTACGTCTACGGGCTCGACCGCGCGACCGGAGCCGTCACGTGGCGGTTCGAGATCGGGACGTGGGTCGCGTCGTCGCCGGCGATCAGCGGCAACACGCTGGTGATCGGCGCCTTCGACGGCAACCTCTACGCGTTCACGTCGACGGAGGCCTAGCCGGTTGACACGTGTCAGGGCCCCTCACCCGTCGTGGGGTGAGGGGCCACTGATCGTGTGTCGTGCCGGGTGACGGCGTCAGCGCTTGCCGCCGCCGAGGAGGCCGCCGAGGCTGCCCAGGAGGTCGCCGAGGCCACCGCCGCCGCCCTGGCCGCCGCCCCCGCCCAGCAGGCCGCCGAGGATGTCGGCCAGCCCGCCGCCGGACTGCGCCTGCTGCGACGGCGCGGCCGCCTTGTCGCCGCCCTTGAGCTGGCCGGCGAGGTAGGACAGCACGATGGGCGCGAGCATGGGCAGCAGCTTGCTGACCAGGCCCGATCCGGCCTCGCTGTTGAAGCCGGCGAGTTGGTTGACGACCTGGTCGCGGTTGTCGCCGAACACGTTCTTGACGATCTTCTCGCCGTCGTCGGTGTCGACGTCGTCGAGGTTCACGCCACCCTTGACGAGCTCGTCGTCGTGTGCGTCGAGGGCCTTGGCGAGCGACCGCTCGCCGTCGGCGTCTTGGGCGTTGGCCTGCATGCCGCCGATGAGCGCCGGCAGCGCCTGCCGGGCCGCCTGTTCGGCGGTCTTCTCGTCGACCCCCAGAGAGGCCGCGATCTGGTCGATCGGAAGCCGGGACAGCAGGTCGTCGAAGTCCATGGTGGTGCCTCTCGGTCCGAGTCCAGCGGCGCGGCGGCTGCTACGTCGCGATCTGCGACGAGTATGCCGCCGCGCCGCCCGGCCCGCGACCGGTTCCGGCACTGCTACCAGCGGCGTGTCGTGCCCGCCGCCGGCAGCATCGCCGTCGTCACTGGCGGCAGGACGCGAGCACGCCGTTCACGCCGACGCCGGGATCGCGCAGCGGCAGCCGCGTCGACGAGCCGCGGCAGGTGGGCACGTCGACCTGGTAGATGCCGCGGCCGAAGGTCGCGACGCTGAGCTGCCGCGTCGGCTCGTGGTAGCGCAGGTACATGACGGGCGCGTTCGGCAGGTTGGTGCCGAGCGCGGCCCACTCGCCGCCGTTCCACGCCGACACGTACACGCCGACGTCGGTGCCGGCGAGCAGCAGGCCGTCGGTCGTGGCGACGACGGAGTTGACCGGTGCGTCCGGCAGCCCCTGCCCGATGTCGGTCCAGGTGGCGCCGCCGTCCTCGGTGACCATGACGTGCGGGCGGTCGCTGCCGGCGCGGAACCCGGAGAACGTCGCGTAGGCGATGTCCTCGTCGGCCGGGTTGACGGAGATGCGGGTCACCCAGGTGCCGGGCAGCTCGTCCTCGTCGACCTGGTTCCAGGTGGCGCCGACGTCGTCGGTCCACCAGAGGTTGCCGTCGTCGGTGCCGACGTAGATGGTGTCGCCGTCGGTGGGCGCGGCGGCGACGGCCGTGATGGTGCCCCACGGGTAGCCGTCGTCGTCGTTGGGGCCGCCGTCGGTGAGGTCGGGGCTGATGGCGGTCCAGGTGCGGCCGTTGTCGGTCGACCGGTTCAGCCGGTCGCCGGCGTAGTACATGACGTCGGGGTCGCTCGGGTCGAACTGCAGCGGCGTGAACCAGTTGCGCCGCTCCGAGGTCGTCTGCCCGGTGCCGATGTTCTGCCGCGGGGTGCCGCCACTGTTCTCGGACCGGTAGCAGGAGCCGTACTGGCTGCAGCCGAAGACGATGCTCGGGTTCTCGGGGTGGATGATCACCTGCAGGCCGTCGCCGCAGCCGATGGCGTCCCAGCCGCCGCCGACGCCGTTGTAGCCGCGGTTGCAGCCGTTGTCCTGCGCGCCGCCGACCTTGAGCTGGTTGTCGGTCTGGGCGACGTCGACGGAGTAGAACTGCGTGTACGGCTCGTGGGTGGCCTTGGTCCACGAGTTGGTGACGCCGTTGGTGTCCGAGCGGTACATGCCGCCGTCGTTGCCCAGGTAGACGCGGTTGGGCACCTTCGGGTCCCAGGCCATCTTGTGCTGGTCGGCGTGCACGCCGCCGGAGTTGGCGAACGTCATGCCGCCGTCGGTCGAGCGGCGCAGGTTCACGCCCATCATGAACACGTGGTCCTGGTTCGCCGGGTCGACGAAGAGCTTGCCGAACCACCAGCTGAACGTCGACTGCGAGGCCTGACCGGCGGTGACCGGCGTCTGCTGCCAGCTGTCGCCGCCGTCGTCGGAGCGGAAGAACGCCCGGAACGGACCAAGCGCGGTGCCGACGTACGCGTACAGCCGGTCGGGGTTGCTCGGCGCGAGCGCGAGGCCCCAGCGACCCTGATCGGGGTCGGTGGGCAGGCCGTTGGTCATCCGCTCCCAGGTGTCGCCGCCGTCGTCGGAGCGCCACAGGCTGGAGCCGGGCCCGCCGTACGTGCGCTGGTGCGGCTCGCGCAGGTGGTCCCACATGGCCGCGTAGACGCGGTCGGGGTTCGTGGGGTCGATGATGACCTCGGTGGCGCCGGTGGTCTCGTTCAACGGCGCCAGCACGCGGTCCCAGCTGTCGCCGCCGTCCTCGCTGAGGTAGACGCCGCGCTCGCCGCCGGGCACGAACAGGTTGCCCGCCGCCGCCGCGAAGATGCGGTCCTCGTCACTGGGGTCGATGGCGAACCGGGCGATGGCGTGGCTGTCGGGCAGGCCCACGTGCTCCCAGGTGCCGCCGCGGTCGAGCGAGCGATAGATGCCGTCGCCGCCGAACGTGATGGAGCCGCCGCCGGGCTGCGGCTCGCCCGTGCCGGCGAACAGCACTCCGTCGCTCGTCATGGCGACCGCGCCCATGCCCTGGACCCAGTCGTCGGGCCAGACGGCCTCGTAGGTCATGCCGGCGTCGCTGGAGCGCCAGACGCCGCCGGACGCGGCGGCGATGAAGAGCTGGTCCTCGACCTGTGGGTCGACGGCGATGTCGACGACGCGGCCGCCGATGTCGCTGGGGCCGAAGAACTCCCACTGCCGCTCCGCGAGCGGGCGGTACATGCTGCGGGTGCGGATCTCGACGTTGCGCGCCTCGGCGCGCGCCTCGGTGTAGACCTCGGTCGACAGCTCGGTGCTGCCGTCGCTCAGGCGCTGCGCCGTCATCCACTCGTCGGGCAACTCCATGGGTCCGGTGGCGGTGCTGGTGCTCAGGGTGGTCGTGCGCTCGTCGCCGTAGACCATGGCGGCGACGAGCGAGATTGCTGCGACGGGCGCGGCGACGGCCGCGACCCTCACGGTTCGGCGATAGCGGGCCAGTCTGGCGATCATGCCGGGGCTCCCTCTCCGCGCGGGAAGAAACGACCTTGGGGGCGGGCCGTGCGCGAAGGATAGCCACTGTCGTGTGAGATGTCACCGGACAATGTATGAGGATGACCACGAATCCTCACGACAGGTGTCGAACGGTGTCAGTCGCTCTGGAACTCCGGCAGCCCGGCGTCCTCGGAGTCCGGGCCCACGACGGCCATGAGCGCGGTGCCGTCGGCGCACAGCGCGGTGGCACGCAGGTACATCCGCCGGCCGCCGGCGCGCAGGAGCACCTCGGTCTCGAACACCTCGTCCTCGACGCGCAGCAGCTCGACGTCGGAGCGGCCCTCGTAGTCGGCGCGCAGGTCCAGCGGGGTCATCCGGATCGAGCCCTCGACGGTGACCAGCGCGCCCTGCTCGACGACGGAGGTGACCCGGGCGCCGTCGGGCAGCATCAGGCCGTCGACGGGGTCGTCGGTCTCGGGCGCCTCGTCCAGCGGGACCCGGTCGCACGAGGGGAGGTTGGCCAGCATCGCGTCGCCAGGGTTGCCCGGGCCGGCCGAGTCGTCCCCGTCACCTCCACAGGCGGCGAACGTCAGGGCGGCCAGGGTGGCGGCGGCGACGGCTGCGGTCCGGCGCGTGGTCATCGCCGCAGCCTGCCACATCGCCGTCACCGCAGCACCCGCCAGCGCCGCACCGCGAGCAGTTGCACGGCGATGATCGTCCCCGTGATCAGCATCAGCACGATCGTGATGAGCGCGGCGTAGGCGAACCCGGAGAACTCGAAGGCCTGGTCGAAGATGTAGACCGGCAGATACAGCGTCGCGTTCGCCGGCCGCCCGTCGGTCAGCACGTACGCCGGTACGAAGTTCACCTGAAGCGTCAGGATCGTGTCGCGCACGGCCAGCAGCACCAGCACGGGCGCCAGCAGCGGCAGGGTGATCCGGCGCAACTGCCCGAACGGGCCGCAGCCCTCCAGCGCGGCCGCCTCGTAGAGCCGGCCGTCGAGCAGCCGCCGCGCCGCCAGCACCACCACGAACCCCTCGCCGATCGGGAACAGCAGCATCAGCACCACCCCGACCCGCGCCGTCGTCGGGTCCGACAGCCAGGTGTAGCCGGGGTGGCCGAACAGCCCGAGCAGCTGGTTCAGCGGCCCGTACAACGGGTTCAGCACCCACAGGAACAGCACCGCCAGCGCGACGTCGGGGACGACGGTAGGCAGGTAGACGGCGGTGCGGAACCAGCGCCCGCCCGGCCGTGGCGCCGCGAGCAGCAGCCCCAGCCCGACCGCCGCGAGCAGCCGCAGCGGCACCGACAGGGAGACGTGGAACAGCGACGCCTCGAGGGTGTCGGCGAGGAAGGTGTCCTCGGTCAGCCGGCGCACGTTGTCGAGGCCGACGAACTGCGGGTCGCGGGTCAGCCCGGTGTGGTCGGTGAACGCGTAGCCGACGTTGAGCAGGGCGGGGACGGCGATCAGCAGGACGACGGCGAGGGCGTACGGCGCGAGGAACGCCCAGCCCGACAGCGACCGCCCGCCGTTGACACGTGTCACACGCGCCGCCCGGCGGCGTCGAAGCGGTGCAGCCGGTCCGGGTCGGGGCGCAGGCGGACGGCGTCGCCCGGGCGCAGGCCGAGCCGCGGCGGCGTGCGGACCGTGAGCCGGACGCCGTCGGGCCCCCGGGTCAGCAGCACCGCCTCGCTGCCGAGGGTCTCGACGGTCTCGACAGTCGCCTCGAGGGGACCGGCGGGATCGAGGGCGAGGTCCTCGGGGCGGATGCCGACGGTGCCGCCGTCGGTGTCCTTGCCGCTGATGGCGCCGCCGAGGAGGCCGCCGAGAAGGCCGCCGGCGGGGACGAGGTTCATCGGCGGGCTGCCGAGGAAGCGGGCGACGAAGGTGTCCGCGGGGGCGTCGTACACCTCTTGCGGAGGGCCGGCCTGGCGGACCCGCCCGCCCTCCATGACGACGACGCGGTCGCCCAGCGTCATCGCCTCGGCCTGGTCGTGCGTGACGTGCAGCGTGGTCGCGCCGAGCCGGCGGTGCAGGGCCAGCAGGTCGGTCCGGGTGGTGAGCCGCAGCTGAGCGTCGAGGCTGGCCAGCGGCTCGTCCAGCAGGTAGACGGCGGGCGAGCGGACCAGCGCGCGGGCGAGCGCGACCCGTTGCCGCTGCCCGCCGGAGACCTGGTCGGGGTAGCGGTCGAGCAGGTCGGCGATACCCAGGCGGTGGGCCGCGTCGGCCGCCTGGCGCCGCGCCTCGTCCTTGGGCACCTTGCGGACCCGCGGGCCGAACATGATGTTCTCGCGCACGGTGAGGTGCGGGTAGAGCGCGTAGTCCTGGAAGACCATGGCGACCGACCGGCGGTGCGGCGGGACGTCGCGCAGGTCCTGCCCGCCGACGGCGACGGTGCCGGCGTCCGGCCGCTCCAGCCCGGCGATGAGCCGCAGCACCGTCGACTTCCCGGAGCCCGACGGCCCGACGACGGTGACCAGCTCGCCCGCCGGGACGTCGAGATCGACGCCGTCGACGGCGCGCACCGGGCCGTACGCCTTGGCCAGCCCGGTGAGCCGCAGGCCGCCGCCGGCTGTCGTGACGGTCATCGTCAGGACCCGCCGGCGGGTTGCTGGAACAACGGGCGCAGCTCGTCCTCGAGCCGCCGCAGGCCCTCCTCGCGGTCGACCCTGCCGTAGAAGACCTCGGCGAGCAGGTCGTTCGCCTCGCCCTCGATGCGTGACCAGGTGGCAGTGCGCGGCGTGGCCCGCAGGTGCGGCTCAATGTCGAGGTACACCTGCGACGACGCCGGCGGCTCGGCCGGCGCGAGGAACACGTCGGAGTTCGCGACGTCGAGCCGCGACGGCACCGTCCGGCCGGACTCGGCGAGGATCGTCTGACCCTCCACCCCCATGGCGAACTCGATGAACTCCCAGGCCGCGGCGTGGTCGTCGAGGCCGGCGCTCATGCAGTAGGCGTCGCTGTGCAGGATCGACGCCGGCTCGCCGCCGGGCGCCACGGGCAGCGGCGCGACGTCCCACTCGAACCCCTCGATGCCGCGCAGCGTCGGCACCGCGACCCGGCTGTTCAGGTACATGCCGAGGGTGCCGCGCAGGAACCGGGCCTCGCTGGACTCGCTCTGCTCCTCGGCGTCGGGCGGGACGACGCCGTGCATGAGCTGCAGGTCGAGGAACCAGTCGACGGCTCGGCGCGTGGCGGGGTCGGTCGTCAGCGTGAAGGTGGTGGGCTCGTCCGGGTCGTCGACGACGTCGCCGCCGTTGGACCACGCGAACGGCGCGACCCGGATGACCGACGGCTCCACTCCCGCCCCGTACGTGCCGCCGCCGGTGAGCGCCGTCGCCGCCGCGAGGAAGTCGTCCCAGGTCCAGCCCTGGGCCGGCGGTTGCAGGCCGGCGGCCTCGAACAGGTCGCGGTTGTAGTAGACCACCAGCGACGAGAGGTTCTGCGGCATGCAGGTGAGCTCGTCCCCGTCGAACCGGAACGCGTCGAGCGCCCGCGGGCTGAAGTCGTCCTCGTCGAGCACGTCGCTGTCGTCGAGGTAGCCCTGGACCGGCTCGATGACGTCCTGCGCGGCGAACTGGCCGTAGCGGCGGAAGTTGAGCAGGAAGACGTCCGGCGGTTCGCCGCCCGCGAACGCCGTGGTCAGCCGCGCCATCAGGTCGTCCTGCGTGGCGACGGGGGAGAGCGTGACACCGACGTCGCTGGACTCCTCGAACGCCTCGACCAGCGACGTGTACCCGGCGACCTCCTCGGCGTCACCGAACAGCGTGACGGTGATCTCGCGGTCGTCCCCGCCGCCGTCGTCCCCGCTGTCGGTCTCGGAGCCGCAGGCGGCGGTGAGCAACCCGGCCAGGGCGACGGCGGTGGCCGTGCGGCGGGTGCGGGTCATGGGCGTCCTCTCCGTAGGGCGGCCAGGGGGTCGTCGCTCAGCAGGACGCGCTGGGCGAGCAGGAACACGACCACGCAGGGCAGGGTCGCGATGATGCAGCCGGCCATCAGCAGCGGCCAGTCGGTGGGGTTGAGCAGCAGCAGGAAGCGCAGCGCCAGCGGGAATGTGTAGCGGTCGCCGCTGTGCAGGTAGAGCAGCGGGTCGATGAAGTTGGCCCAGTGGAACGTGAACGCCAGCACCGCGACGGCGAGCGTGGCCGGGCGCACCTGCGGCAGCGCGACCCGACGCCAGACCGTCAGCCAGCCGGCCCCCTCCAGCCGCGCCGACTGCAGCTGGCTGTCCGGGACGCCGCCGAAGCTCCAGGCGTAGAGCAGCACGAGGAACGGGCTGACGGCGAGCAGCGCCGGCGCCAGCAGCGGCACGATCGTGTCGGTGACGCCGGCCAGCCGGAACACCTCGAACCGCGTCGCCCACACGGCGGTCACCGGAACCAGCAGGACCACGAGGAGCCCGATGACGGCCTTACGTCGTGTGGGCGGCGGGAGGAGCCGGACGCCGAACCCCGTCAGCGCCGCCGTCACGACGGTCAGCGGCACCGCGATCGCGACCACCGCGGCCGAGTTGGCCAGGTACCGGAACAGCGGGATCAGCTCCGGCAGCCGCCGGTACGCCTCGAGCGTCGCCTCAGGCGGCCACAGCTCGAGCGTCCGCGGCGGCGGCAGCCCCGCCGGGCGCAGCGAGCCCACCAGCATGAACCACAACGGCGCCGCGAACAGCGCGGCGACCAGCGCCGGCAGCACGAACCGCCCCGCCACCCGGCTCACGGGCGCGGGCCCGTCGGGAGGGGACGGCGGGCCGGCATGGCCCGCAATATGTCACATTCGCCGGAGCCCCGTCACCGGCCTTGATCTTGGCGCGGCCCGCCGGGCGGGACTTTCACCCGCTCTGGCGGGGACAACTCCCTCCTGACGGAGCGAAGGTCGGGCGTCGTGAGGTTGCGTGCGGGTCATCGCCCGCCCGCGCGGGGAGAACTCCCTCCTGAGCCGCGTATCGTCGGCTGGTCAGAAGCCGAGCCCTCGAGGAGCATGCCGTGATCATCGTCGCCGGGTATCTGCGCGTCGACGCCGCCGACCGCGAGGCGTACCTCGCCACCTGCGTCCCCGTCGTCGAGCAGGCGCGGGCGACCGAGGGGTGTCTGGACTTCGCGCTGTCCGCGGACCTCGTCGACCCGGAGCGGATCAACGTCCTCGAGCGGTGGGCGACGCGGGCGGCGCTGGACGCCTTCCGCGGCGACGGCACCGGCGACGAGCAGACCGCGCTCATCACCGGTGCCGACGTCCGCGAGTTCACCACCGAGTCGGAGACCCGGCTCTAGCCGGAGCCGCTAGCCGAGCACGCCGGCGACCAGGCCGATCGCCAGCAGCTTCAGCAGCCAGTCGCCGCCGTGGACGAGCGCAGTCCGTAGCGGGACACCCTCGTGGAACATCGCGCCGGTCCACAGCACGAGCGGGAACCCGACCCACAGCACCAGACCGAGCAGCAGCCCGCCGCCGGCCGACGACACATCCGCCGCGGCGGCCACGCCGATCACCACCGCGGCCAGCACGAGGTTGCGGGCGAGCTCGGCCACCGGCAGCAGCCACCTGGGTCGCGCCGGGACCTCCCCACGGCCGTCGCCGGACCCGCCCGGCACGCCGACCACCCCGTAGTACACGAACCCGATCACGAACGCCGCCACGGTGCCGACGGCGACGGCGAGCAGCGACACGTCAGGCATCGGAACCGCCCTCCAGCCGCGCCTTGAGCACGTCGAGCCGCTCGCGCCAGAACGCTTTCATGGCGGTCGCGGCGTCGGCGTCGGCGAGCCGGACGTGCGACAGGCTGAGCGTCGCCTTGTCCGCGCCCTTGGCGTCGAAGACGAGGTGCACACGCGAAGCGCCGCCGTCGAAGTCGAACCGCGCCGACTTCGCCCGGGTCGCCGTCCGCTCGACGAGCTTCCCGTCCGGCAGCCAGTCCTCTCGCTGCGACGGGTCGACGACGGCGTCGTAGAGCCGCTCGGCGCTCACCGCGACGGTCCGAGAGACGGTGACGGTGAAGCCGTCCTCCTTCTCGCCGACCGCGCGGCCGAGCCGGGCCTTCTCGTAGCTGCCGACGACGGCCTGCGCGTTCCACGCCAGCGGCACGACGCCGAGCTGGTCGGCGACCCAGCGGGCGGTCTCGCGGTGCGACTTGTCCGCCGCGCCCCATTCGTCGAGGAGTTCGAACCACTCTTCCCAGCCGCGGCCGGTGCGCTCGCGGATGGTCTCGTCGGAGGTGGCGAGGACGGGCGCCGTCGCACCGGCGGGAACGTCCTGTGCGGCGAGGAGCACGGCGCGCGCGGCGGTGTAGCTCTCGCCGGTCTTGGCCATGCGGGTGCGGACGAGATGCTTGAAGGATCGTTGCCTGGTCATCTGGTGTTCCTCTCGTCGGCGGCGCGACGCGACTCACGCTCACGACGTCCGCCGGAAAGGACACACCGAACCGGCATCCCGAGGACTCGAGCCCCCTTTGCCCCCGCTGACGCCGGTGGCGTGAGCACCGGAACCGAGGGTTGGGCGCGGGACGGCGCCACACCGGCAACGTACCACCTAGGCGAGCGAGGCGTCGATGACCTCACGGGCGAACGCGGCGAACACCGGGTTGGTCTCACGGTAGTAGGGCAGCGCGATCAGCCCTTTGGCCAGCGCATAGCCGCGGCCGCGGGCCCAGGCGGCGTCGTCGGGCGCGAGCTCCGCCCGGAACGCCTCTCGCGCGGCGCCGGTGAAGAGGGTCCACGCGGGCAGCAGGTCGTAGGCGCCGTCGCCGGCCCCGGCCGACCCGAAGTCGAGGACGGCGGACAGCTCGCCGCCGCGGGTCAGCAGGTTGAGGTGCAGCAGGTCGCCATGCACCCAGACCCGCTCGCCGTCCCACACCTCCGCGGCCAGCGCGTCCGTCCAGACGGCGGTCGCGGCGGCGGTGTCGACGGTGCCGGCGAGCGACGCGATCGCCTCACGCACGGCGTCGTCGTCGGCGGCGAGCAGCCGCTGCCCCTTGCCTTCCGGTGCGCCGCCGGGGTCGAGGTCTCGTAGCGCGCGGACGAACTCCGCCAGCCGGCCGGCGGTGCGCGGGTCGTCCAGACCTCTCCACTCCGGTGTGACGCCGTCGAGCCAGCGGTAGACGGCCCACCGCGCCGGGTAGCCCTCGCCCGGCTCGCCGGCCGCGACCGGCTCCGGGATCTCGAGCGGCAACCCGCCGCCGTCCGCCAGCCGGGGCAGCCACTCCAACTCGCTCTCGAGGTCGCCCGCCCACTCCGGGACCAGTGGCAGCCGGACCGACAGCTCGTCGCCGAGCCGGTAGACGGCGTTCACCGTCCCGGCCGACCGCACGCGCCGCAGCGCGAGGCCCGCCCACTGCGGGAACTGCGCGGCCAGCAGCCGGCGCACCAGGGCGGCGTCGATCTCGAGCTGGTCGGCGTGCATCCGCGGGGTCGTCATCGCGGGCATCCCACCGCGCGACACGGGCGCGTGTCCACCCATTTACGACGGCGTCAGCCGGCGGCCGGGCCGTCGTGGATGACGCCGCGGACCTGGTCGGCGGTGACGACGCCGGGCTCGAACTCGGGCAGCCACCAGGTCGTGCCGGGCGGCCCGGCGCATCGGCGCGACCTTGCCGGGCATGCCCGCGATCCACACGGGCACGCCACCGGGCCGGGACGGCGCGGGCAGGAAGCTGACGCCGTCGACCACGTAGTGCTCACCCCGGTGCTCGACCGTCTCGCCGGTCCAGGCGGCGGTCAGGATGTCCAGCCCCTCGTCGAGCATGCGGGCGCGGACGCGGTCGTCGAGCTCCTCGCCGGTGCGGCTGAACTCCTCGGCGAAGCGGTCGCTGCCCAGCCCGGCGCCGAAGATCAGCCGGCCGCCGGACAGCAGGTCCAGAGACGCTGTCTCGCGGGCCAGCTTCGCCGGCCGGCGGCGGGGGAGCGGCGTCACCATGGGCCCCAGAGCCAGCCGCTCGGTCGCCGTCGCGACCGCCGTCAGGGTGATCCACGGGTCAGCGACCGCCTGCACCGGCTCGCGCCAGCGCAGCTGGTCCCAGACGAACAGGCCGTGCCAGCCCGCCTCCTCGGCCTCGGCGGCCAGCCACATCACGACGGCGGGATCGGCCAGTTCGTCGAAGAGCGGCAGCCAGATCGCGGAGCGCAGCGTCATCGCGTCACCGTACCCGTACATGCGGGAGCCGACGAGGGGTAGAGCGCGTGGGTGACGACCGACCTCGCGCCGCGCACCGCCGCCTTCGGAGCGCTGCAGATCGACTACGACGCCCGCGTCCTGCGACCGCGCCCCTGGACGACCGCGCAGTCGGTCTGGGCCGCGGAGCTGCTGCACGACGCGCCGCCCGGGCCGGTGCTGGAGCTGTGCGCCGGCGCCGGCCAGATCGGGCTGCTGGCGCTGACGCTCGCGGGCTCCGGCCGCGACCTCGTCCTCGTCGACCGCGACGCCGTCGCCTGCGGGTTCGCCCGGGTCAACGCGGCGCGGGCGCGGCCGGCCGGCGCCGTCGACGTCCGGTGGTCGTCGCTGCGGAGCGCGCTGGCGCCGGCGGAGCGGTTCGCGCTGGTCATCGCCGACCCGCCCTGGGTCCCGACGGCGTCCGTCGCCCGGTTCCCGGACGACCCGGCGTCGGCGATCGACGGCGGGCCGGACGGGCTCACGGTCGCGTGGACCTGCCTGGACGTCATCGCCTCGCACCTGGCGCCGGGCGGGTCCGCCGTCGTGCAGCTCGGCACGGGGGAGCAGGTGGACCGGGTCGCGGCGCAGCTGGCCGGCGACCCGGCCTCGCGGTTGCGGGTGGTGGGGCGGCGGTCCTACGGGTCGCGGGGCGTGCTGGCGCTGGTGGTTGGGGCCTGACGAGGTCAGGGCTTCTGCTTGTCCGGGAGCACCTTGTGGGTGCCGTCGCACCAGGGCTGGTCGGCGGACTTGCCGCAGCGGCAGACCGCGCTGACCGGACGCGTGGTGCGGTGCTGACGGCCGTCGGCGTCCTCGACGACGTGCTCGCCGCGCAGCAGCAGCGGCCCGCCGGGGCAGATGACGACGTCGGGGTGGGCGAAGTCGCGCTGCTCGGTCATGCGGCGTCCCACTCGGCGAGCATGCGCTGGGCGAACCGGTCCTCGAGGCCGAGGCACGCGAGCGCGCCGAACGCGACCTCCGCGGCCTGTGCCGGCTCCTCCTCGACCAGCGCGGCGCAGATGGTGCGGACGGCGAGCTGCTCGTGGACGGCGTCGGCCTCGACGTGCTCGTCGTAGTAGGCGATCATCTCCGCCGGCAGGCCGAGCCGGTCCAGCCCCTGCGCCATGCGCCGCGACGGCATCGAGCTGGTCGCCTCGAACGCCGCCAGGTGCCCCAGTGCCGCGCCGCGCAGCCGGCGGTGCAGCCCGAACAGCGACATCGCGTTGTTCTGCACCAGCACCTCGACCGGGACGTCGTCGACGTACGCGCCGTAGTCCGACCGCAGCCCGGCCGCGTCGAGCCCGCGGACGAACAGGTGCGAGTGCAGCCGGTTCGGGTCGCCGCAGCCGTACTCGTCGTACTGCAACTCCATGAGCGCGGCCTTCGGCCCGGTGGTGAGGCGCGGCACCACCCACGCCGTCGGATCGGCCTCCTTGAGGTGGTAGATCGTGCGGTACCGCAGCAGCTCCAGGGTCTGCTCGACGGTGGCGTCGCGCTGCACGTACGAGGCGACCGAGGCGCCGTCGAACCCCTCGATCAGCGCGAACAGCGCGTCGCCGAAGGGCCCGTCCAGCTCCGGCGGCGGGAACGCCTCGCGCAGCTCGGCCTCGAAGGGCCGCTCGAGCCGGCGGCGCAGCGCCAGCAGCTCCGGCGCCCACTCCAGCTCGTCGTCGACGTCCTCGAAGCCGCGATAGTGCAGCTCGTACAGCGTCCACAGCGCCAGGTGCCGGTCGCCGTCGTCCGTCGCCTCGACCTCGGCGAGCCGGGCTGCGGCCGTCGCCGTCGTCGCTGCTCCGTCGTGCAGGGCGGCTCCCAGAGCCTCGCTCAGCTCGCCCCGTGCCTTCGGTACCCGCATCCGTCCCCCTCGTTCACTCGTCCGGCTCACCTGCAGTACCCACGCGACCCGGCCGGATGCGCGTCGAGGTTCGCCGGTGGCGAACCGCTCTCCCGGACGCGAGGCCGACGCCGTTAGCGTGGATGCATGAGCGGCCCGGAGGAACGCGAAGATCGGTCGACGCCGCTGCTGCGGACGATGCTCGGCGACGTGCTGCGGCGGACGCGACAGGACCAGGGCCGCACCCTGGCCGACGTCGCCACCGACGCCAAGGTCTCGATGCCCTACCTGTCCGAGGTCGAGCGCGGCCGCAAGGAGGCCTCGTCCGAGGTGCTCGCCGCGGTCTGCGACGCGCTCGGGCTGGAGCTGTCCGACCTGCTCGGCGAGGTCCGCCGCGACCTGGTCGAACACCGCGCGACGGTCATCCGCCTCGACACCGTCCGGGCCCTGCGCCGCCGCGAGCCGCTGCCGGTGCCCGCGCCCGTGGTCGCCCCGCGCAAGGTCCCGCGCCGCCGTCCGTCCACCGAGCGCAACGGCGACGTCCTCCTGCTCGCCGCCTGACGGCAGGTGTGCGCGGCGTTCGCTTCCGAGCGGATGTCCTCAGGCGACGTGTAGACGCTGATGCCAACTGCTGTTGGCATCAGCGTCTACACGTCGTTTCAGTTGCCCGCGCGGGCGTCGGCGTCAGCCGTAGACGGCGCCGGCGGGGATCGCCTTGCGACTGGCGATGATCTGGTCGGCGAGGCCGTAGTCGACGGCCTCCTGGGCGGAGAAGGTCTTGTTGCGGTCGGTGTCGGCGCGGATCTTGTCGACGGCGTGACCGGTGTGCCGGTGCAGGATCTCGTCCATCTCCGAGCGGACCTTGGCGACCTCCTTGGCCTGGACGGCGAGGTCGGGCAGGGTGCCGCGGGCCTGGCTGGACGGCTGGTGCAGCATGACCTTCGCGTGCGGCAGCACGAACCGCCGGCCGGGCGCGCCGGCCGCCAGCAGCACGGCCGCCGTCTCGGACGCCTGGCCCATGCACGTGGTCGACACCGGCGGCGTCACGTACTGCATCGTGTCGTAGATGGCGGTGAGCGCGCTGTACGTGCCTCCGGGCGAGTTGATGTACAGGCCGATCTCGAGGTCGGCGCTTGCCGACTCGAGGTGCAGCAGCTGCGCCATCACGACGTTCGCGACGCCGTCGTCGATGGGGGTGCCGATGAAGACGATGCGCTCGTTGAGCAGCCGCGAGTAGATGTCGAACGCGCGCTCGCCCGTCGGCGTCTTCTCGATGACCGTGGGGATCGTGTACTGGCTCACGCTCCCACCCCCACGACCGGGCGGCCCGACTGCGGCCGGACGTCGTTCATGTGCTCGACGATGTGGTCGATGAAGCCGTAGGCCAGCGCCTCGTCGGCGGTGTACCAGCGGTCGCGCTGGCTGTCCTCGTCGATCCGCTCGCGGGACTGGCCGGTGTGCTCCGCCGTCAGGGTCGTCATCAGCGCCGACGTGCGGGCCAGCTGCTCGGAGTAGATCTCGATGTCCGCCGCCGTCCCGCCGAACCCGGCCGAGCCCTGGTGCATGAGCACCTGCGCGTGCGGCAGGCTGAAGCGCTTCCCGGGCGTGCCGGCGGTCAGGAGGAACTGGCCCATGCTCGCGGCCAGCCCCATGGCCAGCGTGCTGACGTCGTTGGGGATGAGCCGCATGGTGTCGTAGATCGCCAGCCCGGCGCTGACCGAGCCGCCGGGGGAGTTGATGTAGAGACTGATGTCGCTGCGCGGATCCTCGGCGGACAGCAGCAGGAGCTGCGCGCAGAGCCGGTTCGCGACCTGGTCGTCGACCTCGGTGCCCAGGACGATGATGCGCTGGTGGAGGAGCCGGGTGGCCAGCTGGTCGTCGAGCGTCCCGGTGATGGGTCCCGCGTTCGTCACGGTGTTCTCCCTGCTCTTCTGCGGTTCAGGTGGTTCGTGATGTCCTGAGACCGATCATTCGTCGCGCGGGAGAGCCCCTCCAACACAATCTGCTGCCAGCAGAGGAGCATTGTGGCAATGCGTTTCGGGTTAGGGTCGGTTCATGCCAGGTCATGCCCGCCGGGGACGGCGTCGAGCCCCCCGCCGCTCGCCGGTCGCGACCGTCGCCGGTGGCGTCGGTGAGCTCATGCTGACCGCCGGCGCCGTCGTCCTGCTGTTCGTCGTCTACACGCTGTGGGGGACTGGCATCCAGACGGCGAACGCGCAGGACGACCTGCGCGACGAGCTCGGCGCGGTGGCTCCCGGTGGGGAGCTGACCAAGGAGCCGCCGTCAGTCGATGAGCTCGACCTCGGCGACGCGTACGGGCTGCTGCGCATCCCGCGGTTCGGCGCCGACTGGGAGTGGGTCGTCGTCGAGGGGGTGGAGCCCGAGGACCTCGAGAACGGCCCCGGCCACTACCCCGAGAGCGCCGACGCCGGCGAGGTCGGCAACTTCGCCGTCGCCGCGCACCGCTCCGGTCACGGCTGGCCGTTCGCGCCGTTCCCGGAGCTGCGCGTCGGCGACCGCATCGAGATCGTCACCGCTCAGGGCACCTTCGTCTACGAGCTCGACGACGCACCCGGCGGTCATCCGGACGGCAACAAGATCGACGTCGACGAGCTGTGGGTCGTCGCGCCGGTGCCGGGCGAGCCCGCCGGCACCGAGCCGACCGAGCGGCGCATCACGCTCACCACGTGCTGGCCGGAGATCGGCTCGTCGCACCGCATGTACGCCACCGGCGTGTTGATCGACGGTTAAGGCGTGTCTGACGGATCACTGGTTCCGCATCCTCGGATCCCGGTTGATCATGGAGATGAGCGGGTTTCCAGTGCCGTGGAAGCCGCTCTTCTCCATGGTCAACAACGACCTCATGCGGGTGAGGTGATCCCCGCGCGAGTGAGGACGTCCGCCGATGACAGTCGTCGTTGTGATGATCAGGTTCCCTCACGGCGCCACAGCGACCGCGAGGGAACGTGATCACGAACGGGTTGAAAGGCGCGTCGATCCGTCGGGCACACCCTAGCGCCGGCGGTCGTAGGTCAGGTAGATCGCGCCGGACTCCGAGGTCGACAGGTCGGCCAGCGACCACGAGGTCACCGGGATGCCGTCCTCGAAGAGCCGGGCGCCGCCGCCGACCAGCTCGGGGCAGAGGTTGAGCGTGAGCCGGTCGATCTCGTCGGCCACGAGCAGGGTGCGGATGATGCTGGCGCTGTTCTGCACGACGATGTCGCCGCCCGGCTCGTCGCGCAGGCGCTTCACGACGGAGACGGGGTCGCCGTCGGCGAGGCGGGAGTTCTGCCAGGGGGTCTCGGTCAGCGTGGTCGAGAAGACGATCTTCTCGACGTCGTCCAGCCAGCGGGCCAGGGTCCGGTCGCGGGGCTCGGCGTTCTCGTCCCGGGCGACGGTCGGCCAGTAGCCACCGAAGCCCTCGTAGTTCTTGCGGCCCAGCAGGATCGTCGTCGCGGTGGTGGTCATCCGGACCGACTGGTCGCGCATCGACTCGGTGACCGCGTGCGGCGCGACCCAGCCCATGTCGTACTCGCCGCCGGCGCCGTAGTAGCGGCCGTCGAGCGACAGGGACATGTTGGCGACGACCTTGCGGGTGGTGGTCTCGGTCATGATCGTGGTGTCCTTCGGTTCCGCCGGCGCCCCGATGGCGCCGATGGACCGATCGTGTCGCCGATCGCCGGCCGGAACATCTGCCACCTGGCCGATCTGCGCGACCTGCGCCAGAGGTATGTCCCCTGGGCCAGCTCGATGGCCCGGACCTTGCACGAGATCGCGGCGGGTGGAGCGGGGAACCGCAGCGCTTTCATGCCTGCCTCACCGGGAAACGGCGTTGCGTTCGCACGGCGAGGCGCGGAGGATCGGTGCGCATGGACGGCGATCCCGGGCTCGCGACGGCGATCGAGATCGCCTGCGACGAGTCCGGGTCCGAGGGCGAGCGGCTCACCGGCGGCAACACCGACGTGTTCGGGTACGGGAGCGTGCTCATCGACGGCGCCGCCGCGGCCGCGTGCGTGGCCGAGCTGCGGGTCCGCATCCGCTCGCCCGCCATGGAGTACAAGGCCAACCACCTGCTGCGGCGCAAGCACCGGGCGGCGCTGGCCTGGTTCCTCGGCCCGGCCGGGCCGATCGCCGGACGCGCCTGCGTGTATCTCGTCGACAAGCCATTCCTACTGGTCACGCGGGTGGTTGCGGAGGTCTCGGGCGGGACGGCGGCAGCTGCGGCCACGCTGTACCGGGCCGGGCCGGCGGTCTTCGGGGCGGCGCCGTGGACGGCGTTCCTGACGGCGTCCAACGCGCTGCTGCGGGCGGGCGGCCGGTGGCCGGCTCTGGACGACCCCGCGGCGGCGTTCGCGCGGGCGGTCGGCGCGCTTGCCCACACCGGGACCGAGGCTGACGCCGTCGTCGACGATCTGCGCAACGGGCGGGAGCGGCGGCGTCGTTGCGCGACGAGCTGGACCGGCTGCCGGGTGCGGTGCCGTCGCTCGACCCGCTGGTCCCGTCGTTCGCGCACACGGTCGAGCACTGGAGCGACGGCGGGCGCCCGGTTCGCGTGCTCCACGACGAGCAGCGGATCCTGACGCCGGAACGGCTCGCGGCGCTCGGCACGCTGAACGGGCGGCTGGCGGGGTTGCGGTTCGCGGACTCGATCGTCGAGCCGCGCGTACAGGTCGCCGACTTCCTGGCCGGGGTCGCGCGGCGGATCGCCGAGGACGCGCTGGCCGGTGCGCTCGACCCGGAGCTCGCCGGACTGCTGCGCCCGTACGTCGACCCGCGCTCGGTGTGGGCCGACGAGGCGAGCTGGGCGGCGCTGGGGCCTACTCGCGTGCGGTGAGGGGTTCGGGCTCCGGCGCGGCGGGTGCGGGTCGCTCGCGGTGGACGACGACGGCCGTGATGACGAGCGCGACGCCCAGGACCTCGGTCGCGGTGGGGATCTGCGTGAGCACGACGACGCCGATGACGGTCGCCGTCGCCGGAAGCAGGGCGACCATCAGCGCATACGTGCCGCGGGCGAGCCGGCGCATCGCGAGCTGGTCGAAGACGTAGGGCAGCACCGACGACGTGACACCGACCCCGACGGCGGCCGCCAGGAGCGCGAGGTCGGTGGCGGCGGGCACGGCGTCGGCGACGCCGATGGGTGCCGCCAGCACGGCCGCGATCAGCATCGCCATCGCGAGCCCGTCGATGCCGGCCAGCCGCTCCTGCCGCGACACCCGATGCGCGACCACGATGTAGCCGGTGAAGAGGACCATGTTGGCGATCGCGAAGGCGAACCCGGCCGGCGACCCGGTGAGGCTGACCTCGGCCAGCGCGCCGACGCCGGCAGTGGCGAGGAGCAGCGCGGCGACGTTGCGGCCGCTGCGGGCGGCCAGCGCCGCGAGCGCGATGGGGCCGGCGAACTCGATGGCGGCGACGGTGCCCAGCGCCAGGCGGTCGATCGCCAGGTAGAAGCAGGCGTTCATGAGGGCGAGCAGGGCGCCCCAGACGACGACGGTGCGTCGTTCGGTGGTCGTGGCGCCGGCCCAAGCGCGCCAGGGGCGGCGCCAGACGGCGAAGATCAACCCGGCCGACAGGATGCGCAGCCAGGCGACGCCCAGCGGCTCGAGTCGGGCGAACAGCAGCACCGCGAACGCCGGCCCGAGGTAGTGGAAGACCGCCGAGCCGACGAAGTAGAGCTCCGGGCGCACCCGTGGCATGCCGTCACTCCACCACGACGGCTGCTAACGTGTCAATGCCTAATAGATCGTTAGGTTCGTTCCTGTGCTCTGGAGGTCGGGTGGCGGAGGCGGTCGCGCTGGATCCGGGCGCGTACGGCGGGACGTACAAGCTCATCGGCGGTGCGGCCGCGCTCGACTTCGCCAACCTCGTCAGCTATCGCGACACCGATCGCGAGCACGACTGGCTGGCGCCGCCGTCGAACCTGGGGCTGTGGGTCGCGGCCGCGGGCCTGGATGTCGGTGGACCGGGATCGTCGGGGGAGGTTCGTGAGGCTCGTGAGCTGCGGGAACTGCTCGCGCGGGTGTTCCTGGCGGTCGCCGACGGTGTCGCGCCGGCCGCCGCCGATCTCGCCCGGATCGGGTCGCTGGCGGACGGGAGGAGCGGCGGGCGGCGGCTGGAGTGGGACGCCGATGCTGCCGTGGCGCGCTGGGTCGCCCCGCCGCCGTCGTTGCCGGTGGCGCTGGGGTCGGATGCGGCGGCACTGCTCACGTCGGCGGAGCTGCTGCGGCGCGTGACGGCGTGCGACGAGTGCCGCTGGGTCTTCCTCGACTCCACCCGCAACCGCAGCCGCCGCTGGTGCGATCCCGCCGACTGCGGCAACCGCTCGCGGCAGCGCCGCCACTACCAGCGACACCGCACCGCCGGCTGATCAGCGCGAATGCGCTGGGCCGGAGTGTGTCGGTGGTGGCGGCTAACGTGTTGATCATGGACATTCGAGATCGGGTGGCGGTCGTCACCGGCGGCGCGTCCGGCGTCGGCCGGGTCATCGCGCTGGCGCTGGCCGGCCGCGGGGCCGCCGTGCTGGTGGCCGACGTCGACGGCCAGCGGTGTGCCGACGCGGTGGCGGCGATCGAACGGGCCGGCGGGCGCGCGTCCCCGGTCGTGGTCGACGTGTGCGATCCGGCGGCCGCGGACGTGCTGGTCGAGGCCGCGGCGCGGGCGGGTCCTGTCGGTGTGCTGGTGAACAACGCCGGCGGGTGGGGCGGGTCGGGGCGGCGATTCCCCGACGCGGCGCCGGGTGAATGGGACGCGGTGCTCGACCTCAACCTGCGCGCGCCCATGCTGCTCACCCAGGCGATGCTGGGGCCGATGCGCGCGGCCGGCGGTGGCGCGGTGGTCAACGTGGCGTCGAGCGCGGGACACGAGCTGTCGCCCTACCGGTCCCCGGAGTACGGGGCCGCGAAGGCCGGGCTGATCCGCTTCACCGCCGCGGTCGCCGGGCTGCGCGAGACCCACGCGGTCCGGGTCAACTGCGTCGTGCCGGGCTGGATCGGTCTCGAGCGCGCCCACGCCGAACTGGCCGCCATGCCGCCCGAGGCGCGTGCCAAGGCCCCACCGCTCATCCCGCCCGAACACGTCTCGGCCGCCGTCGTCGACCTCGCCGAGGACGACGACCTGTCCGGGCGCGTCCTCGTCCTGCGCGGCGGCCGCCCGCCCGAGGTGCTCGCCCCCGAACCCTTCGAGTAACGCCGACGAGGGTGACCGAGGACGCTGTCCGGCGCCCTCGCCGAGGCGAGGACGACGGCCTGGCCGGCCGCGCGCGCATTGCGCGGCTCCCCGGGCCGAGGAGCCGGCGGGTCGTGTTCTCGTGTTGTGCGGCGGTGGCCGCCGGCACTGCACGCCCCGAGCCGTTCGAGTCGTGCCGACGAGGGTCACCAACGAGGGTGACCGACGAACCGCATCGAGGTGCGCGCGTCGGCGGGCGGTGTCAGGTGTCGCCGTCGGCGGTGACGAGCCCGCTCGCCCAGGCCCATCCGGCGACGGCGACGCGGTTGCGGACGCCGAGTTTCTGCTGGATGTTCGCCAGGTGGTTCTTGGCGGTGCCGGCGCTGATGAACAGCTCGGCGGCGATCTCGGCGTTGCTGAGGCCGCGCGCCACCAGCCGGGCGACCTCGCGTTCGCGGTCGGTGAGCACGTCGTCGGCGACGGCGCTGGGCGTGGGGCGGCGCAGGTGGCGCAGCAGCCGCACCGTCACCTGCGGGCTGATCAGGGTGTCGCCGGCCACCGCGGCACGGACCGCCTCGACCAGCAGCGTCGGCCCGGACCGCTTGAGCAGGAACCCGCACGCGCCGCCCGCCAGCGCCGCGTGCACGTAGGTGTCGAGGTCGAAGGTCGTCACGACGACGACCCGCAGCGGATCGGGGACTCCCGGGCCGGCCAGCCGCCGGGTCAGCTCCAGCCCGTCGATCCCGGGCATCCGGATGTCGGCCAGCACGACGTCCGGCCGGAGCTCGCGGGCGAGCCGCAGCGCCTGGTCGCCGTCGGCCGCCTCGGCGACCACGTGCATGTCCGGCTGCGCGTCGACGACCATCCGGAACGCGCTGCGGATCGCCTCCTGGTCGTCGGCGATGAGAACGCGGGTGCTCACGATGCGCCTCCGGTGCCCGCCGGTCCGGTCAGGGGCAACCGCGCCACCAGCCGCCAGCCCGCGCCGTCGGGACCCGCGCGCAGACTCCCGCCCAGCGCGCCCACCCGCTCGGCCAGGCCGGGCAGCCCGAGCCCGCCCGACCGGCCCAGGCCCGGCCCCGAGCCCACCGCCACGGGATCCGCGCTGCCGCCGTCGTCGAGCACCGAGACCTCGAGTTCGTCGCCGCACCGCCGCAACCGCACCTCGACGGCGGCGCCAGGGGCGTGCCGCCGGACGTTGGTGAGCGCCTCGACGATCACCCGGTGCGCCGTGCCGCCGACCTCGCGGGGGACCAGCGCCATCAGGTCGTCGTCGGAGTCCAGTCGCACCTGGGCGGGCCCGGAGGCGGCGAACCGCTCGACCAGCGCGGGCAGGTCGGCGAGCCCGGGCTGCGGGCGCACGACCCCGCTCCCGGAGCCGCCACCCGAGCCGCCGGAGCCACCCGAGCCGCTGCCAGAACCAATCTCGTCGTCGGTGCTCAACACGCGCACCGTCCGGTCCATCGAGGCCATGGCGCGCAGGCCGGCCGCCTCGATGCGGCGCAGCGCGTCGCCCGCGGGGGTGCCTGCGGGCGCGATCGTGCCCGCGGCCTGAGCCTGGGCGATCATCTCGCTAACGTCGTGGGCGACGTAGTCGTGCAGGTCGCGGGCGAGCTCGAGCCGCTGCGCCCGGCGAGCGGCGGCGACGGCGCGGGCCCGGCGGTCGTGCTGGTAGCGCAGGAACAGCCCGGCGCCCGCCGCGACGATCGGCGCCAGCGCCCAGAACGACACCGCGTAGACCGCCTCGAGCGCCGTCAGGTCGTCGGGCGCGCCTGCGTCGGTCGCCCGCAGCAGACTGGTCGCGCCGCCCAGTCCCGCCAGCACGGCGGCCGGCACCGCCGACCGGCCCGGCGCCCACCGCGCACACGCGCCGACCAGCCCCGACAACGCGAGCAGTTCGACCATCCCAAAGGGCGGCGAGCCCGGCCACGGCCCGGCCACATGGGCGGCCGTCGCGGCCAGCGAGACGACACCGGCGCCCGCGGCGCCCCACGCCAGCCAGGCTCGCGACCGCGGCCACCAGAGCGGCACGACGACCGCGACCACCAGGGCGCACCCCAGCGGCACCGTCCACGGCCGCGTCGCGCCCACGATCACGGCACCGGCCACGACGGCGCCCGTGACCACGAGGCGCCACGACCGGTCCGGCATGCCGTCGAGTCTAGGGAGCCGGCCGCCGGCGCACCCGTGCCGATCGGCACATCCGCGCCCGTCACGGCACGCGTGAACCGGCCGATCGGCATCTCGGCCGGGCGCCGCCGCCCCGGAACGCTGGAGCCAGCTCCCCGACGGAAGGCGAGGACCATGACGACCGCGACCATCACCACCACCGCACCACCCCGGCCGAGTCCGGTGCGCCGGGCGATCCGCGCCTGGCCGGCCTGGACCCCGTACGCCGCCGCCGTCTGGTCGGCCGGGTATGGCCTGCTCGGCCTGCTCTGGGCCCTGGGCGTCGACGGGTACCCGTTCGGCCCGGGCGACCTGCCGGACGCTCGCGAGGAGTCGATCCTCGGCGCGACGACCGCGGCAGGCGTCGGACCGTGGATCGCCGGCCTGGGGTTCGCCGGCGCGGTGATTGCCCTCACGATGGCCCGATTGCCCGCGGGACGTGCCCGGTTGCCCGCTCGGCTGCCCGCCAGGGTTGCCCGAGTTGCCCTGGCCGGCTGGGGCTGGGCGAGCGCGTTCCTGCTCGTGGTGCTCGTGCCCGACCAGCGCGTGCTCACCACCGTCGCGTACACGCCGCTCGCGCTGGTCGGCATCCCGTTCGGATGGCCGCCCATGGCCTACGGCGAGTTCGTCGAGACGGTCCTTCCCTGGCCGAACGTCAACCAGTGGATCTGTGTGTTCGGCGGGCTGCTGTGGGCGGCGACGGCGCTGGCGTTCCAGCGGCGGACGGCGTCGGCCTGCGTCCATTGCGGGCGCCGGGATGCTCATTCGTACGGCTGGACCTCGCGGGCGGGCGCCGCGCGCTGGGGCCGCTGGGCCGCCTACGCCGCCTTCCTCATGCCGTTCGCCTACGCGGTGGTCCGGTGGGCGTGGGCGCTCGGCATCCCCCTGACCATCAGCCAGGAGTTCCTCGACGAGCTGCACCGCAGCGGGATGGTCTGGGCCGGCGCCTATCTGGCGTCGTTCGCCGCGGCGGGCGGCGTGCTCACGCTCGGTCTCACGCAGCGGTGGGGCGTCATCTGGCCGCGCTGGGTGCTCGGCCTCGCCGGCAAGTCGGTGCCGCGCGCGTTCCCGCTGGTCTTCGCGACGACGGTGACGCTGGCGCTGGCCTCGGGAGGTTCGGTGATCCTGCGCCTGACCGACTGGTCCGACCCGGCCGAGTGGGCCGCCAACCCGCTCATGGTGCTGGCGCCGTGGTCCGTGCTGCTCGGCGCGGCGACGCTCGGCTACCACCTGCGCACCCGGCGCGCGTGCCGTGCCTGCGGACGAGGCTGACGGTGAACAAATCCGTCGCGCGCGGGCCGGGCGGCACCGTACGCTCGGCCCGTGCGCAGCCCCGAGGCGTCCAGATCCGAGCCACCGGCCGACCGGTGGCTCGCTCGACGCTGCCCTCGTTGAGGCACGCCCGAGCACCTCGCTGACTCCACCGGCCCGGCCCGACGCGTCCGTCGCCGTCCCCTCGGGTTCGTGGAGTCCTTCATGCCTGCTGTCGTCTACCTGCTCGCCCTGGCCGTGTTCGCCCAGGGCACCTCCGAGTTCATGCTCGCCGGCCTGGTGCCGCAGATCGCCGCCGGGTTGTCCGTGTCGGTCCCGGCCGCCGGGTCGCTGACCTCTGCCTACGCCGTCGGCATGGTCGTCGGCGCGCCCGCGATGGCGCTGCTGAGCCGCCGATGGTCGCCGCGCGCCGCCCTCCTGGCGTTCCTGACGGCGTTCCTGCTCGCCCACGTCGTCGCGGCCACCACCGGCAGCTACGCCGTCCTCGTCGGCACCCGGATCGTCGCGGCGCTCGCGAACGCCGGCTTCCTCGCCGTCGCTCTGTCGACGACTGCGGCGATCGCCGGCCCGCGCGCTACCGGCCGGGCGACGTCGGTGCTGCTCGGCGGGGTGACCGTCGCCTGCATCGCCGGCGTTCCGGGCGGCGCGCTGCTCGGCCAGTCGTGGGGCTGGCGGGCGCCGTTCTGGGCGGTCGCGCTCGCCTGCGTCCCGGCGCTGCTCGCCATCGTGCGCGCCGTCCCGCGGGCGACCGCCGACCACCGATCCACGGAGCCGACGGCGTCGGCTCGCGCCGAGCTCGCGGTGCTGCGCCGGCCCCGGCTGCGGCTCGTGCTGCTGCTCGGCGCACTGGTCAACGGCGCGACGTTCGGGGCGTTCACCTACCTCGCGCCCGTGGTCACCGACGTCGCGGGGCTGGGGAAGGGATGGGTGCCGCCGGTGCTCGCGCTGTTCGGGCTGGGCGCCTTCGCCGGCGTGACGGCGGGCGGGCGGCTCGCCGACCGGCCGGGCCTGCGCCGCACGCTGGGCCTGCTGACGACGGCGCTCCTGGCCGGCTGGGTGCTGCTCGCCCTGCTGGCGCACGTCGCCGCCGTCGTCGTCGCCGGGGCAGGGGTGCAGGGGACGCTCTCGTTCGCCGTCGGGTCGGCGTTGATCGCCCGCTCCCTCGCGGCCGCGGGCGACCGGGCGCCGCGGCTGGCCGGCGCCTACGCGACCGCCGCGATGAACATGGGCGCCGCCGCCGGGCCCTGGCTCGCCGGAGCGGCGATCGCCGCCGGAGCCGGGTACCGCTCGCCGCTCTGGGTGAGTGCGGCCCTGGTCGCCGCTGCCGCCGTCGTCACCCTTTCGTCGTTGATCTTGGAGAAAGCGCGGAATCGATCGGACATTCCGGGCGGTGACTCTGCCGTTACTCCAAGATCAACGAGAGGGTGACGGGGTCAGCCGTCCTCGGCGCTGCGCAGGACGCCGGTGAGGTGTTCGGCGGCGGCGAGGACGGCGGGAGCGTGCACGCGCCCGGGCTGTCGCGTCAGCCGCTCGATCGGCCCGGAGACCGACACGGCGGCGACCACGCGACCGGACGACGAGCGGATCGGCGCGGACACCGAGGCGACGCCGGGCTCGCGCTCGCCGACGCTCTGGGCCCAGCCGCGGCGGCGGACGGCGGCCAGCATGGTCGCCGTGAAGCGCGCGCCCTGCAGGCCGCGGTGCATGCGCTCGGGCTCCTCCCACGCCAGCAGGACCTGGGCGGCGGAGCCGGCGAGCATGGTGACGGTGGCGCCGACGGGGATGGTGTCGCGCAGGCCGCTGGGCCGCTCGGCGGCGGCGACGCAGATGCGCTGGTCGCCCTGGCGGCGGAAGAGCTGCGTGCTCTCCTGGGTGGCCTCGCGCAGGCGGGCCAGGACGGGTCCGGCGGCGGCCAGCAGCCGGTCCTCGCCGGCCGCCGTGGCCAGTTCACCGAGCCGTGGACCGAGGACGAAACGACCGTGCAGGTCGCGGGAGACGAGCCGGTGGTGCTCCAGCGCGACGGCGAGCCGGTGGGCCGTCGGACGGGCCAGACCCGTCGAGGCCACGAGGTTGGCGAGGGTGGCCGGGCCTGCCTCGAGGGCGGACAGGACCAATGCCGCCTTGTCTAGAACGCCGACTCCGCTAGAGTTGTCCATGACTCGATATTGCCATCTCAACATACGAGACCGCAAGTGGTGTGTATCCACGCAGATGGCGCGACGACGAAACGGAGCAGGTGATGGGCCAGACCCTGGCGGAGAAGGTGTGGGACGCGCATGTCGTGCGTCGAGCCGAGGGTGAGCCGGACCTCCTCTACATCGATCTTCATCTTGTCCACGAAGTGACCAGTCCGCAAGCCTTCGACGGCCTGCGGCTGGCCGGCCGCCCGGTGCGACGCCCGGATCTCACGCTGGCCACCGAGGACCACAACACCCCGACGCTCGACATCGACAAGCCGATCGCCGACCTCACCAGCCGCACGCAGATCGAGACGCTGCGTCGCAACTGCGAGGAGTTCGGCGTGCGCATCCACTCGCTGGGTGACGTCGAGCAGGGCATCGTGCACGTCGTCGGCCCGCAGCTGGGCCTGACGCAGCCGGGGCTGACGGTGGTCTGTGGCGACTCGCACACGTCGACGCACGGGGCGTTCGGCGCGCTGGCGTTCGGCATCGGCACCTCTGAGGTCGAGCACGTGCTCGCGACCCAGACGCTGCCGCTGCGGCCGTTCAAGACGATGGCGATCAATGTCGAAGGTTCGCTGAAGCCGGGCGTGACCGCGAAGGACATCATCCTCGCGGTCATCGCCAAGATCGGCACCGGCGGCGGTCAGGGCTACGTCCTCGAGTACCGCGGCGAGGCCATCCGCGCGCTGTCCATGGAAGCGCGGATGACGATCTGCAACATGTCCATCGAGGCGGGTGCCCGGGCGGGCATGATCGCGCCCGACGAGACCACCTTCGCCTACATCGACGGCCGCCCGAGCGCGCCGCAGGGCAAGGAGTGGGACGCCGCGCTGGAGTACTGGCGCACGCTCTACACCGACGACGACGCCGAGTTCGACGTCGAGGTGAGCATCGACGCCGACGCGCTCGAGCCGTTCGTCACGTGGGGCACCAACCCCGGCCAGGGGCTGCCGCTGTCCGCGTCGGTGCCCGACCCCGACAGCTTCGCCGACGAGTCCGAGAAGGCGGCCGCCCGCCGCGCGCTGGAGTACATGGCGCTCGAAGCCGGCACGCCGCTGCGCGACATCGCCGTCGACACCGTCTTCATCGGGTCGTGCACCAACGGTCGCATCGAGGACCTCCGGGCGGCTGCCGCCGTCGTCAAGGGCCGCAAGAAGGCCGACACCGTCCGCGTCCTCGTCGTGCCCGGGTCGGCCAAGGTCCGGCTGCAGGCCGAGCAGGAGGGCCTCGACCAGGTCTTCACCGAGTTCGGCGCCGAGTGGCGGCACGCGGGCTGTTCGATGTGTCTGGGCATGAACCCCGACCAGCTGGCCCCGGGCGAGCGCAGCGCGTCCACGTCGAACCGCAACTTCGAGGGTCGCCAGGGCAAGGGCGGCCGCACCCACCTGGTCAGCCCGCTCGTCGCGGCCGCCACGAGCGTGCGCGGCACGCTGTCGTCGCCCGCCGACCTCGAGCCCGTCGGCTGAGCGCCGCCTCAAGGAGAGACGCACACTCATGGAGAAGTTCATCCGGCACACCGGCGTCGGTGTCCCGCTGCGGCGCAGCAACGTCGACACCGACCAGATCATCCCGGCGGTGTACCTCAAGCGGGTCACGCGCACCGGCTTCGAGGACGGGCTGTTCGCGGCCTGGCGCGGCGACGAGACGTTCGTGCTCAACAACCCGGCGTTCGCGTCCGGTTCGGTGCTCGTCGCCGGGCCCGACTTCGGCACCGGCTCGTCGCGCGAGCACGCCGTCTGGGCGCTCAAGGACTACGGCTTCAAGGCCGTGCTGTCGTCGCGGTTCGCCGACATCTTCCGGGGCAACTCGGGCAAGCAGGGTCTGCTCACCGGCCAGCTGAGCCAGGACGACATCGAGCTCATCTGGAAGGCGCTCGAGAACGCTCCCGGCACCGAGGTGACGGTCGACCTCGAGCAGCGTGTCGTGACGTGCGGCGACATCGTCGCGCCC
Source organism: Jiangella mangrovi (assembly GCF_014204975.1). Classification (NCBI taxonomy): domain Bacteria; kingdom Bacillati; phylum Actinomycetota; class Actinomycetes; order Jiangellales; family Jiangellaceae; genus Jiangella; species Jiangella mangrovi. The sequence goes on along the minus strand of NZ_JACHMM010000001.1, from coordinate 4,938,540 downwards.
TTGCAGGTCGACGACTACACGCGGTGGCGGCTCATGGAGGGCCTCGACGACATCGGCCTGACGATGCGTCACACCGACGCGATCGACGACTTCGAGGCGGCCCGTCCGTCGCACAAGCCGCGCACTCTGGTCTGATCGAGTTCGCCCGGACCTGCGCCGTTCATCCGGCGTTGTCCTCGGGTCCACTTACCGTCCTCCTCGCCGTCTGACGTCTATGGTGGGTGACGAGAACTCGCCCGCCGGGCGAGACGGCTGAGGAGCAACGGTGGGGAAGAAGAAACTGATCGACCGCATTGCCGACGGGTTCGACGGCAATCGCGAGGTGGCGCAGCACGCTCTCGACTCCGTCGTCGAAGGCATCCAGCGCTCGCTGGCCAAGGGCGAGACGGTCGTGGTGAAGGGCCTCGGCGTCTTCGGCCGTGACAAGACCGAGGACAAGACCAAGGGCAAGAAGAAGGCGAAGAAGCGCACCATCCCGACGTTCAGCCCGGCCGACGAGCTGAACGACGTCGTCGCCGGCGTCAAGAAGGCGAGCACCCGCGTCATGGAGTCGGTGTCGCTGGTGCCGGCGAAGGCCGCGGCGGTGGCCGAGACGGCGACCCGCTCGGTCTCGGCGGCGGCCAAGAAGGCGGCCGGCGCGGTCCGCGGCGAGTCCGAGTCGACGACGGCGTCCGCTGCGGCCGGCGGTGCCGGTGGCGCCGCGAAGAAGGCGGCGTCGACGGCGCGCAAGGTGCCCGCCAAGCGGCCCGCGGCGCCGAAGAAGGCGGCCGGCCCGGCCCGCAAGACCGCCACCACGACGGCGAAGAAGACGGCGTCGTCCGCGACCGCCGCCAAGAAGGCGACCGGCGCCGCCGCCTCGTCCGCTTCGTCCGCGGCGAAGAAGGCCGCCCCGGCCGCGCGCAAGACCGCGGCGGCTGCCGGCGCGGCGCGCAAGACCGCGGCGAGCCCGGCCCGCAAGACCGCCGCCACGGCGGCCAAGAAGACCACGACCGCGCGCAAGACGACGCCGTCGTCGACCACGGCCGCCAAGAAGGCGACCTCGTCCGCGACGACCGCGGCGAAGAAGACTGCCTCGTCCGCGTCGAGCGCTGCGAAGAAGGCGACCCCGTCCGCATCGACGGCCGCCAAGAAGGCGACTGCGCCCGCGTCGACCACGGCCGCCAAGAAGACGGCCTCGTCCGCGTCGAGCGCTGCGAAGAAGGCGACCGCGCCCGCGTCGACGGCCGCCAAGAAGGCGACCGCGTCCGCGTCGAGCGCTGCGAAGACGACCTCGTCCGCGACGACGGCCGCCAAGAAGACGACGTCCACCGCGGCCCGGAAGACGACCACGGCGGCGAAGAAGGCGGCGCCGTCGGCGACCGCCGCCAAGAAGACGACGGCCACCGCGGCGAAGACCGCCGCCCCGGCGGCCGGCGCCAACGCGACTGCGGCGAAGAAGACGACCGCCACGCCGGCTAAGCGCGCCGCGGCCACGCCGGTCGAGCCGACCACGTCGGCGCCGGGCACCACCACGCCGCCCTCGACGCAGGGCTGAGTCCGGACACCCGACGAGCCGGGCGGCTGTCGCGAGCACGCCGCCCGGCTCGTCGCTGGTCGGGCAACGCCGCGTCAGAGCGCGACGTCGAGCTCCTCGAGCAGCGCGGTCGTGCGCGGGCCGACGCCCAGGCGGCGGGCGTCCCAGAGGTCGACGGCGGTGTCGACGTCGCGGCGGACCGACGGGATGCCGTCCAGTTCCAGCTCGACGGCGCCGGTCAGCCGGTGCGCCGCCCGTGACCGCCCGCCGAACTCCGGCTTGAACGGCGCGCCCGGGCCGGCGGCGTAGATGGTGGTCCCGATGCCGGCGGCGTCGGCGACGAACGACAGCGGGTGCTCGGCCGCCGCCTCGAGCACGCGCGAGAGCTCGGCCGGCCGCAGCGCCGCGAGGTCGGCCGACAGCGACGCCACCGCCACCTCGGCGCCGTCCACGGCACTGGAGCGCGCCTCGGCCGCGCCGTGCCGCAGTGCGGCGTTCAGCCCGGCGTCCGGCGCGTCGGCCACGACGTCGGCGCCCAGCGAGCGCGCCTCGTCGGCCGCCTCGGCGTCGTCGGTGACCACGATGACCCGGTCGACGAGGGGACAGGCCAGCGCCGCGAGGACGGTGTCGGCGGCGAACGCGCGCGCGAACCGCGGCCGGAACTCGCCGACGGCGTCGGCCAGCCGGGTCTTGGCGTGTTCGGGTCGCTTGACGGGGACGACGACCGTCCAGTGCTGCGGTGTGCTCATCGGGATCCAGTCTGGCGCATCGGCCGCCGCGGCGCGCCGGTGGCCGGTTCGACGCGCGCGCCCCGGGGGAGCGACACTGTCTGCGGGCATGCACCTGGGCGGAGGGAGAGGTACGTGGCGGGACCGAGTGCGAACGGGCCGGCGGGGGTGGGGTTCGCGTTCAAGTTCATCGCAACCCTGCTCCGTCCCTTCCTCATGGCGTTCACCCGTCAGAACTGGCGCGGCGGCGAGCACATTCCGCCGGCCGGCACCGGGGTGGTCGTCGCGGGCAACCACATCTCGCACTTCGACCCGCTCTCGTTCGCGCACTTCCTGTGGGACAACGGCCGGGCCACCCGGTACCTCGCCAAGTCCGGCGTGTTCCGGGTTCCGGTCTTCGGCCGGCTCATCACGGCCGCCGGGCAGATCCCGGTCTACCGCGAGTCGCGCGACGCGTCGCAGGCGTACCGGGCCGCGGTCGCCGCCGTCGACGCCGGCGAGCTGGTCGCGATCTACCCCGAGGGCACCATCTCGCGTGATCCCGGCCTCTGGCCCATGGTCGGCAAGACGGGGGCGGCGCGGGTCGCGCTCGAGACCGGCTGCGACGTCATCCCCGTCGCGCAGTGGGGCGCCAACCACGTGCTGGCGCCGTACTCCAAGCGCATCCGGCTGCTTCCGCGCAAGACCATGTCGGTGACGGCCGGGCCGCCGGTCGACCTCGACGACCTGCGCGGCAAACCGGTCGACGCCGTCGCCCTGCGCATCGCGACCGACCGCATCATGGCCGCCATCACCGCGCAGCTGGCCGAGATCCGCGGCGAGATCGCGCCGGCCGAGCGGTTCGACCCCAAGGCCGTCGGGCTGCCACCGGTCGGCGACCCCAAACACCAGCCCGACCAGCGCGAGGACCAGCCCGCAGTGCAGCCGCGCGAGACCGAGGAGCAGCCGTGACCCGCGCCACCGTCTTCGGGGCGGGCTCGTGGGGGACGGCGTTCGCCCTGGTCCTCGCCGACGCGGGCGCGGACGTGACCATGTGGGGCCGCCGGCCCGAGCTGTGCGAGGCCATCAACGACACCCACGTCAACCCCGACTACCTGCCCGGCGTCGAGCTGCCGCCGGTCATCCGGGCCACCCACGATCCCGCCGAGGCCGCCCACCGCGCCGACCTCGTCGTGCTGGCCGTGCCGTCGCAGTCGCTGCGTGCCAACCTCGCCGAGTGGGCGCCGGTGCTGCCGCCGTCGTCGGCCCTCGTCAGCCTGATGAAGGGGGTCGAGCTCGGCACCGCGAAGCGGATGAGCGAGGTCATCGACGACGTCACCGACGCCGGCCCGAAGCGCATCGCAGCGGTGTCCGGGCCGAACCTCGCCGGCGAGATCGCCCAGCGCCAGCCGGCCGCCAGCGTCGTCGCCGCGGAGTCCGAAGAGCTGGCCCAGCAGATCCAGAGGGCCTGCCACTCGCCGCACTTCCGCCCGTACACCAACCACGACCTCGTCGGCGCGGAGCTCGGCGGCGCCGTCAAGAACGTCATCGCGCTCGGCGTCGGCATCGCCGTCGGGCTCGGGTTCGGCGACAACGCCCGCGCCAGCGTCATCACCCGCGGGCTGGCCGAGACCGCCCGGCTCGGGGCCGCGCTGGGCGCCGACGCGTACACGTTCTCGGGGCTGGCCGGGCTCGGCGACCTCGTCGCGACCTGCATGTCGCCGCTGTCGCGCAACCGCTCGTTCGGCGAGAAGCTGGGCCGCGGCATGACGGTCGCCGAGATCGTCGCCGGCACCCGGCAGGTCGCCGAGGGGGTCAAGTCCTGCGAGTCGATCCTCGACCTCGCCGGCCGCCACGGCGTCGACATGCCGATCGTCGAGCACGTCACCGGAGTGGTCCGCGGCGAACTGACGCCGGCCGCCATGCTGGGGTCGCTGCTGTCCCGATCGGCCAAGCCCGAGCGTCACGGGCACTGAGGACGGGTATGGTCGGCGCGATGAACGCCACGCAGGACCGCCGCATCAGGGTCGCCGTCGTCTACGGGGGCCGCAGTTCCGAGCACGAGATCTCGTGCGTCACGGCCGGGGGAGTGCTCGCCGCCCTCGACCCGCGCCGCTACGAGGTGCTCCCCATCGGCATCACCACCTCCGGCCGCTGGGTGCTGACCGGCGGCGATCCCGGGTCGCTGGCCATCGGCACCGGCGGGCGCATGCCGCAGGTCGACGACGCCGGCGGCACCGTGGTGCTGCCCGGACGGGGTGAGCTGGCGGTCCAGTCGCCGGGCCAGGTCCCGCGCGCCCTCGGCGAGGTCGACGTCGTGTTCCCGCTGCTGCACGGCCCGTACGGCGAGGACGGCACCATCCAGGGGCTGCTCGAGCTGGCCGACGTCCGCTACGTCGGCTCCGGCGTGCTGGCCTCGGCCGTCGGCATGGACAAGCACGTCATGAAGCTGCTGCTGGCCGGCGCCGGGCTGCCCGTCACCCGGCACGTCCTGGTGCGCCCGTCGGCCTGGGAGCCGCAGCGCGACCGCGTCGTCGCCGAGGTCGAGGAGCAGTTCGGGTACCCCGTCTTCGTCAAGCCGGCGCGGGCGGGATCGAGCATGGGCGTCAGCAAGGTCCGTTCGGCCGAGGAGCTCGAGGCCGCCGTCCTGGCCGCCCGCGAGCACGACCCCAAGGTGCTGATCGAAGAGGCCGTCGTCGGCCGCGAGGTCGAGTGCGGCGTGCTCGAGGGCCCGGCCGGCGGCGAGCCCGAGGCCAGCGTTGTCGGCGAGATCCGCCTCGGCTCCGCGCACGAGATGTACGACTTCCAGGCCAAGTACCTGCCCGGCGACGACGTCGGACTCGACATCCCCGCCGACCTGCCCGCCGACGTCGCCGAGCGGGTGCGCCGGATGTCCGTCGACGCGTTCCAGGCGCTGTCCTGCGAGAGCCTCGCCCGGGTCGACTTCTTCCTGCGCGAGGACGGGTCGCTGCTGGTCAACGAGCTGAACACGATGCCGGGCTTCACGCCGACGTCGATGTTCCCGCAGCTGTGGGCGAAGACCGGCATCGACTACCCGTCGCTGGTGGACCGCCTCGTCGACACCGCGCTGCGGCGGCCGACGGGGCTGCGCTAGTCGTTGTCGCGCGCGTACACGACGAGGTCGAGGCCGTCGTGCGTCGTCTCCTGCCAGAGCGTGAAACCGAGCCGGCGCATGACGGCGATCGACCTCTGGTTCGCGGGCACGGTGATGGAGATGAGCCGGGGCAGGCCGAGCTCGCGGAAGGCGTGCGCCATCCACGCCGTCGCGGCCTCGGTGGCGTAGCCGTGGCCCCACGCGTGCCGGGCCAGCCGCCAGCCGATCTCGACCTCGCCGGGAAACCAAGGGTGCCGGTGGATGCCGGTGAAACCGAGGAACACGCCGTCGGACGTCCGCTCGACGGCCGCCAGCCCGAACCCCTCACTCAGGTGCTGCTCGCGCATCCTGGCGAGCATGCGGTCGGCGGCGGCACGGTCCAGGGGTCCGGTGGTGAAGTGCTCCATGACGGCCGGGTCGGCGTTCATGGTGGCCCACGCGTCGGCGTCGCGCGGCTCGATGGGGCGGAGGATCAGGCGGTCGGTCGTGAGGCTCGTGGGCTCAGGCACCGTTCGACGTTACTGCAGCTCCCGCTCCGGGACGGTGTCGAGGATGGCCGGCGCGAGGTCGGCCAGCACGTTCGCCTCGGGGGCGTAGTCGTCGGGGACGGCGACCTCGACCAGGATCTCGCGGTCGGCGGAGGTGAAGAAGGTGCCGCCGTCGCCCTCGTCGGGCAGCCAGCCGACGCCGTCGATCTCGAACAGCTGGGAGTCAGGGCGGTACGACGCCGGCATCGGGACGCCGCAGCGCAGCACGATGGCCGGCTGCCCCCAGGCGGCGACGTACTCCGAGGACGGGTCGACGTCGCGGCGGACGGCGTCGTCGACGGTGTCGGGCAGGGCGTCCTGCAGCGCCGCGCACACGTCGGCGCTGCCGGGCTCGGGCTCGTGCGGCGTCACCTCGACGGCGCCGTACCCGCAGCCGGCCAGCGCCGCCGACCCCGTCGCGACCGTCGTGAGCAGGAGGGCTCGGAGGGTCAGATGTGGACGACGGGGCACGTGAGGGTGCGGGTGATGCCGTCGACCGTCTGCACCTTCGCGACCACGAGCTTCCCCAGGTCGTCGACGTTGCCGGCCTCGGCGCGCACGATGACGTCGTACGGGCCGGTGACGTCCTCGGCGAGTGTGACACCGTCGATCTCGGCGATCTTGCGGGCCACCTCGGCGGCCTTGCCCACCTCGGTCTGGATGAGGATGTAAGCCTGTACGACCACGGGTTTGTCCTCCCACGCGTAAGTGTGCGAACGGTCAACCTACCTGGTCGAGGAAACGTGCGGGAGAAGAGGGAGCGCAGAGAATGCCCGACAGCGTTGGCGAGTTGGGAGAGTTCGGCCTCATCGGTGCCGTCACCGCACGGCTGCCGCAGGGCCCGGACGTCCTGCTCGGTCCCGGCGACGACTCCGCCGTGGTCGCCGCGCCGGACGGCCGTGTCGTCGTCACCACCGACCTGCTGGTCGAGAACCGGCACTTCCGCCGCGACTGGTCCGACGCCGTCGACATCGGTCACAAGGCGGCCGCCCAGAACCTCTCCGACATCGAGGCGATGGGCGCCCGCCCGACGTCGCTGGTGGTGGGGCTGGGGGTGCCGGCCGACCTCCCGGTGTCGTGGGCGCTGGGACTGGCTTCCGGTCTGGGCGACGAGGCCGCGCTGGTGGGAGCGTCGGTGGTGGGCGGCGACGTGGTCCGCTCACCCCTGGTGGTGGTGTCGGTGACCGCTTTGGGGTCGTTGGACGGTGGTCCTGCGGTGACGCGGTCGGGGGCGCGGCCCGGCGACGTCGTCGCAGTGTGCGGGCGGCTGGGCTGGGCGGAGGCCGGCTACCAGGTGCTGAGTCGCGGCTTCCGCACCCCTCGCGCCGTCGTCGAGGCGCACCGGCGGCCCGCGGTCCCGTACGGGGCGGGGGTCGAGGCTGCGTCGTTGGGAGCGACGGCGATGTGCGACGTGTCGGACGGGCTGTTGGGGGATCTGGGGCACGTGGCGGTCGCCAGCGGGGTGGTGATCGACGTGTCGGCGTCGGCGGTGACGGTGGCGCCGCAGTTGAAGGAGGTCGCGTCGGCGCTCGGGGCCGATCCGCTCTCCTGGGTGCTGACCGGTGGTGACGACAACGCGCTGGTGGCGTGCTTCCCGGCGGAGGTGTCGCTGCCCGAGCGGTGGACGGTGATCGGGGTCGTGTCGTCCGGTGAGCCGGGGGTGACGGTCGATGGTGCGTCGTATGGGTCGGCCGGGGGGCATGACCACTTCGCCGGGTCGTGAGGTTCTGCGGTGGGGTCCTGACGTGGGTCGGGCCCTGCTGTCTCCATTGTCGAGGGCGCGGGCGGCCGCCTCAAGCGGACCGAGTGGCGCTTCGCGCGAAGAGGACCGCTTGACCCGGCCGCCCGCGCCCTCGCTCTCCACAGCACCAGGGCCCCCTCCCCCCAAGGGCCCCGGCCCTCAGTGCTGCTGTTCTCTCTTTGCGTTGGCCGCTGACGGTTCCGCTGGGGTGTTCGGCAGTTGGTCTCGTTGTGGTCCACTTCCGCCGGCCGCTTGCTGTTGATGCCCGTGATCATCAACCTTTTGCGTCGTCAGGACAGCACAAAAGGTTGATGATCACGGGTCGGGTGCTCGGATTGATCACGTTCAGCGTGGTGGGGGTTGGGTGATCGTGGTGATGGCCCCGCTGCCGGGCCTGGTAAGCGGTTGCCGGGCGTCCTTCCCGAGGTGTTCTCCTGCTTCACGGGGCATGCATGCCTGGTGGAGCGGGAGTAGGCCTGCTTAACGTGGTCATTTCGAGGCCGGCGGGGCTGGATGTCGGCGGGGCCGGTCGCCATACCCCAGCGGGACCGCCAGCGGCCGGCGCAAAGAGAGCGCAGTGGGTCTGGGGGCCGGTCAACTGGGCAAACCCAGCCAACGGCCGCCCGGCACAACCGGAAGAACCCGGAAACGACAATGAGACGCCCCACCAAGGGGACGTCTCAGGGTCGTTCAGGTGCGGCGGAAGGTCAGCGGCGGGCGACCTTGCCGGCCTTGAGGCACGAGGTGCAGACGTTCAGCCGCTTCGGGGTGCCCCCGACGACCGTACGAACGGTCTGGATGTTCGGGTTCCAGCGACGCGGGGTCCGGCGGTGCGAGTGCGAGATCGAGTTGCCGAAGCCCGGGCCCTTGCCGCAGACATCGCAGGTGGCAGCCACGGAGACTCCTACTGAGACGGATTGGGAAGACGACATGTGGTGTGCCCGCACCGGAAACCCGATCCGAACAACCGCATCAGGGTACCGGTCCGGTGCGCCAAGAAACAAACCGACGCGGGGTAGTCTCGCGTGGTGCCACCGGTCCCCGACGCTGAGATCGTTCTGCGCTGGTGCGCCGCGGGCCTCGATGCGCTCGCGGCGGCACGCGAGGAGATCGATGCGCTGAACGTGTACCCGGTGCCCGACGGCGACACCGGGACCAATCTGTATCTCACCTTCGAGGCCGCCCGCGAAGCGGCCGAGCAGGCCGAGCCGACCCTCGCCGCGACGGCGGAGGCGATGGCGCGAGGCGCCCTCATCGGGGCCCGCGGGAACTCCGGCATCATCGTCGCGCAGATGCTCCGGGGTGTTGCCGACGTGCTGAGCCGGCCCGGAACCAGTCTCGCCGACGGACGAGCGCTCGCCGAAGGTCTCACCCGGGCGGCCGACGAGGCGCACCGGGCCGTCGCGGACCCCGTCGAGGGCACGATTCTCAGCGTCGCCCGCGCCGCCGCCCAGGCGGCGACCGCCCGCGCCACCGGACCCGACCCCAGCCTGCCCGCCGTCGCCCTCGCCGCGGCCGCCGCCGCCCACGACGCGCTCGACCACACGCCCGAACAGCTCGACGTCCTCGCCGACGCCGGGGTCGTCGATGCGGGCGGGCGGGGGCTGACGGTGCTGCTGGACGCGTTCGACACCGTGCTCACGGGACGGCGTCCGCTGCCGAGGCCGCGCACCGTCGGCACCCACACCGTCCCCGCGCCGGCCCTGCCCCCACCCCACGAACAGGACCAGAACGCCCCCGCCTACGAGGTCATGTACCTCCTCGACGCGACCCGGCCCCAGGTCGACGCGCTCAAGGAGACCCTCGCCGAGATCGGCGACTCGCTGGTCGTCAGCGGCGCGGGGGAGCAGTGGAACGTGCACGTGCACACCGACGACGCCGGCGCGGCCATCGAGGCGGGCATCGCCGCCGGTCGGCCGCACCGCATCAGCGTCACCTACCTCCCCGTCCAGCACGCGCCGCACCCGGCGGAGCAGCAGCGTGTCGTCGTCGCGTTCGCGGCCGGCGACGGGCTGGCCGAGCTGTTCGCCGAGGCGGGCGCCGTCGTCGTCGCCACCGCCACCGGGCACCGGCCGTCGACCGGCGAGATGCTGGCCGCCGTCGACCGCGGCGACGCCAGCCGCACCGGCGACGTCGTCATCCTGCCGAACGAGCGCGACGCGGTCCCGGTCGCCGAGGCCGCCGCCGCGGAGCTGCGCACCCACGGCCGGAGGGCCGCCGTCATCCCCGCCGTCGCCCAGGTGCAGGGCCTGGCCGCGCTCGCCGTCCACGAGCCGCACCGGGCCTTCGACGCCGACGTCGTCGCCATGACCGCCGCCGCGGGCCAGACCCGGCACGGCGCCGTCACCATCGCCGCGCGCGAGGCGGTCACCATGGCCGGCGTCTGCCAGCCCGGCGACGTGCTCGGCGTGGTCGACGGCGACTTCGCGGTCATCGGCTCGGATCTGCTGGACGTCGCCACGGAGGTGGTCGCCCGTATGCTCGCCGCAGGGGGTGAGCTGGTCACCGTCGTCACGGGCGACGGCGCCGGCCCCGGCCTCGCCGACGGTGTCGCGCGCGCGGTCCGCCGCGGGCACCCCGAGGCCGACACCGTCGTCTACCGGGGTGGACAGCCCCGCTACCCGCTACTGCTCGGAGTCGAGTGATGGTCGGATTCGACACGAAGCTGGCCGCCGTGGTCGGCGACAAGACCGCCAAGGCGCTGGCGAACACGCTGGACCTGCACACCGTCGGCGACCTCATGCGCCACTACCCGCGCCGCTACGTGCAGCGCGGCGAGCTGACGGAGCTGAGCTCGCTGCGCGAGGACGAGCTGGTCACCGTCGTCGCCATGGTGAAGACGGTCTCGAAGCGGAGCATGCGCAACCGGCGCGGCTCGCTCCTCGAGGCGGTCGTCACCGACGGCACCGGCGAGCTGAACCTCACGTTCTTCAACCAGGCCTGGCGTGAGCGCGACCTGCGGCCCGGGCGCATCGGCCTGTTCGCCGGCAAGGTCGGCGCGTTCCGCCAGCAGCGCCAGCTCGCCCACCCCGAGTACGAGATGTTCCCCGACGACGCCGCCGACATCCGCGAGGCGGCCGAGAAGTACGCCGACGAGATCATCCCGGTCTACCCGGCGAGCGTGAAGATGCCGTCGTGGCTGATCGCGAAGTCGGTCGACCTCGTGCTGCAGCAGCTCGGCGACCCGGACGACCCCATCCCCGCCGGCGTCCTCCGGAAGCGGCACCTGCCCGGCCTGGCCGAGGCGCTGCACGCGGTGCACCGGCCGAACGCCATCGAGAAGGCGTGGGCGGCGCAGCGCCGCCTCCGGTACGAGGAGGCGTTCGTCCTGCAGACGGAGCTGGCCCGGCGGCGGGTGTCGACGGCGGCGCTGGCGGCCACGCGGCGCAGGGCCACGCCCGGCGGGCTGGTCGACGCGCTGGACGAGCGGCTGCCGTTCGAGCTGACCGAGGGCCAGCGGCGGCTGGGCGAGCAGATCGCCGCCGAGCTGGACACCGAGCACCCCATGCACCGGCTGCTGCAGGGCGAGGTCGGCGCCGGCAAGACGGTCGTCGCGCTGCGGGCCATGCTGGCGGTCGTCGACGCGGGCGGCCAGGCCGCGCTGCTGGCGCCCACCGAGGTGCTGGCCCAGCAACACTACCGGTCGCTGACGGCCATGCTCGGCCCCCTGGCGCAGCGCGGCATGCTCGGCGGCTCGGACATCGGGACGCAGGTGGCGCTGCTCACCGGCTCCATGGGCGCGGCGGCGCGCAAACGCACGCTGCTCGACGTCGGGGTCGGCGACGCCGGCATCGTCGTCGGCACGCACGCCCTGCTCGAGGAGAACGTGCAGTTCTTCGACCTCGGCCTGGTCGTGGTCGACGAGCAGCACCGCTTCGGCGTCGAGCAGCGCGCCGCCCTGGCCGCCAAGAGCCGCGACGGCACGCGCCCGCACGTGCTGGTCATGACGGCGACGCCCATTCCGCGGACGGTCGCCATGACGGTCTTCGGCGACCTCGAGATCTCCACGCTCTCCGACGTTCCCCGCGGCCGCGCCGACGTCGCCACGCACGTCGTCCCGGTCGGCGAGAAGCCGCACTTCCTCGACCGCGCCTGGCAGCGCGTGCGCGAGGAGGTCGACAAGGGCCACCGCGTCTACATCGTCTGCCCGCGCATCGGCGACGACGGCGTCAGCGGCGGCCCGGGCGGGCCGGCCGCCTCGGCCGAGGAGGAGCCGCCGCCGCCCGAGGACGGCGAGGAGAAGCGGCGCCCGGCCGCCGTCCTCGAGCTGGCGGAGTACCTGCGCACCGGCCCGCTCGCCGGCGTGGGGCTCGAGGTGCTGCACGGCCGGCTGCCGTCGGACGCGAAGGACGCGGCCATGGCCGGGTTCGCGGCCGGGACGACGCCCGTGCTGGTCGCGACCACCGTCATCGAGGTCGGCATCGACGTCCCGACGGCGTCGATGATGGTCATCGTCGACGCCGACCGGTTCGGCGTCTCGCAGCTGCACCAGCTGCGCGGCCGCATCGGCCGTGGCTCGATCCCGGGCGTGTGCCTGCTGGTGACCGAGGCGCCGTCGGGCACCCCGGCCCGCGAGCGGCTCGACGCCGTCGCCGCCACCCGCGACGGGTTCGAGCTGTCGCAGGTCGACCTCGAGCACCGGCGCGAGGGCGACGTCCTCGGCGCGTCGCAGTCCGGCCACCGCTCCAGCCTCAAGCTGCTCCGGGTGATCCGCGACGCGGACACCATCGAGCAGGCGCGCGAGGACGCGTCCGCAGTCGTCGAGGGCGACCCCGACCTGACGGACCACCCGGCCCTGCTCGACGCCGTCAGGGCGGTCCTGGCCGAGCAGGAGGCCGACTACCTGGACAAGGCCTGAGCCGCGAGCGCCTGGCGACGAGGTCTGAGCCGCGAGCGCTCGGCGACGGGGCCTGAGCCGCGAGCGCTCGGCGACGAGGCCTGAGCCGCGAGCGCCTGGCGACAGGGCCTGAGCCGCGAGCGCTCGGCGACGGGGCCTGAGCCGCGAGCGCTCGGCGACGGGGCCTGAGCCGCGAGCGCTCGGCGACGGGGCCCGAGCCGCGAGCGGCCGGCCGACTTCGCCCGGTTGGCATGCCCCGCCCGGTTGGGAGGGGGCCCACCCTACGGGCGGGCACCGACAGTCGCCGCTTTCGCCGGCCCTCGCGGTGATCATCCAGGATCGGCGGGGTGATGGCCCCGCCGATCCTGGATGATCACGCAGATGCGGGCGGCCCGCGCGACGGCGGAACCGGCGGCGGCCGCGAGCAGGAACGCGCCCAGCCGCAGCGCGTCCGCCCGGCCGGTCAGGGCCAGTTCGCCGCCGTGGCCGAGCAGGAACGCCGTCGCCGCGCACCAGGCCACGACGCCGACGCACAGCGCCGCCACCAGGCGCGCCGCCCACAGCGCGTACACGCCGACGACGACCACCACCAGCCCGATCCGGACCTCGCCGTGCTCCGCGGGGACGGCGAGTGCCGCCAGCCCGCAGCCGGCGAACAGGGCGACGTAGCCGGTGACCAGCACGAACTCCAGCGGCCAGGAGGCGGCACGGGCGACGAACGGGGGAGGGGAGTCGGTCACGGCACCAGGCTGCGCCGACGCGCGACCGTCACCGCCGTCTCCGTACGGGACCCTGACGGCACGCCACCGAATCTCAGCGCTTTCTTGACGCCACTACGGGCCGGCGACAGCGCCGCGCGTGCTGGAATCGTCGGTGTGATCGTGGACAAGGCCATCTATCTCGACGGCGAGCGCGCGGAGATCGACGGCGACATCAGTGAGGCGTTCGAGCGGGCCAAGACGCGCGGCAACGCCTTCCTCTGGGTCGGCCTGTTCGAGCCCACACACGAGGAGTTCGACCTCATCGTCGACGAGCTGAAGCTGCACCCGCTCGCCGTCGAGGACGCCGTCAACGCCCACCAGAGACCCAAGCTCGAGCTCTACGGCGACACCCTCTTCGCCGTCCTCAAGACGCTCAAGCACCACGAGGACAAGCCCACGCTCGTCGTCGGCGAGATCATGCTGTTCATCGGCGAGGACTTCGTCATCACCGTCCGGCACGGGGCCATCAACCCGCTGGACATCGTGCGCGAGCGCGTCGAGGCGGAGAAGTGGCTGCTCGACGCCGGCCCGCCCGGCGTGCTGTACGCCGTCTGCGACCTGGTGGCCGACACCTACACGCGGCTGGCCCGGCACGTCGAGGCCGACGTCATCGAGACGGAGCGGCAGGTGTTCGAGCCCGGCGCCGACGACGCCACGGAGCTGATCTACGCGCTGAAGCGGCAGGTGCTGCAGTTCCGCATCGCCGTCGACCCCCTGGTCCCCGTCATGGAGGACCTCACCCAGGGCCGGGTCGCGCTGTGCGCCGGGCTCAGCGAGTACTTCCGCGACATCCTCGACCACCTGCTGCGGGTCGACCGCATGGTGGAGGCGCAGAACGAGCTGCTGACCGGCGCGCTCGCCGCGAACCTGTCGCTGGTGACCATGCAGCAGAACATCGACCTGCGCAAGATCTCGGCGTGGGCCGCGATCGTCGCCGTCCCCACGCTGATCGCCGGCATCTACGGCATGAACTTCGACCACATGCCCGAACTGCACTGGGCGATCGGCTACCCGCTCGTGTGGGCCGTCATGATAGGCGCGTGTCTGTTGCTCTATCGGAAGCTGCGCCGCAGCGGCTGGCTCTGAGGCCTCCGGGGTCCCTGAGGTCCGTACCACGTGGTCCGGTCCGCCCATGACCCGCATAGTGGCCGGCGCGGCCGGCGGCCGGCGGCTCTCGGTCCCCCCTGGTGAGCGCACCCGGCCGACGTCGGACCGCGTCCGCGAGGCGCTGTTCTCGTCCTTGGAGTCGCTGTACGGGGGAGCGCTGGGTGGGCTGCGGGTGCTGGACCTCTACGCCGGCACCGGCGCGCTCGGCCTGGAGGCGCTCTCGCGCGGCGCGGCGCACTGCCTGCTGGTGGAATCGGACCCCCGCGCGGCGGCCGTGATCAGGGCTAACGTCAAGTCCGTGGGTCTGCCGGGCGCCGTCGTCGCCGCATCGCCGGTCGAGCGGGTCCTGGCCGCGCCGCCGGAGGCCCCGTACGACCTCGTTCTGGCCGATCCTCCGTACGCGATGGTTGACGCCGAGCTGTCCGGGGTACTCGTGTCTCTGACCAAGGGCTGGCTCGCGCCCGAGGCCGTCGTGGTGGTCGAGCGTGACCGCCGCGGCGCCCCGGTGACCTGGCCCGACGGCATCACCGGCTCGCGCGAACGCACCTACGGAGAGACCATGCTCTGGTACGGTCGCGCCCGGTGATGTGATCAGCAGGAGGACGTGTGCGCCGCTGTCTGTGCCCGGGCTCGTTCGACCCGGTGACCAACGGGCATCTGGATGTCATCGAGCGGGCGGCGAGCCTGTTCGACGAGGTCATCGTCGCGGTCCCGGCGAACGTCTCGAAGAAGAGCCTGTTCACCGTCGACGAGCGGGTCGACATGCTCGGCAAGGCCTGTGCTCACCTGCCCCACGTGCGGATCGAGAGCGTCGAGGGCCTCTTGGTCGATTTCGCCCGGGAACGCGGCATTCCCGCTGTCGTGAAAGGCCTGCGCGCGGTCACGGATTTCGACTATGAACTACAGATGGCACAGATGAACCATCGCCTGTCCGGGTTGGAAACGTTGTTCGTCGCGACCAATCCGGAATACTCGTTCCTTTCGTCATCTCTGGTCAAAGAGGTAGCGTCCTATGGCGGTGACGTCGCTGGGCTGGTACCAGAGGTGGTGCTCCAGCGGCTTCATGAGAGATTGGGACGCCGGTGATCCCACTCCGGCACTCATGGGGGGATGGTCATGGAAGTTCATGACAAGATCGCCGAGATCGTCGCACTCGTCGACTCGGCGCGGACGATGCCTATGTCGTCCACCGCAATGGTGAACAAGCAGCAACTGCTCATCCTGCTCGACGAGGTCCGCGAGGGCCTGCCGGCCAACCTGCAGGCGGCCGAGGCGGTCCTGGGCCAGCGCGAGGCGCTGCTGCTCGAGGCCCGCGGCAACGCCGAGCGGGTCATCGCCAACGCCCAGGCCGAGCAGGCCCGGCTGGTGGCCGACCACACGGTGACGCAGGCCGCCCGCATCGAGGCCGAAGAGATCCTCCGTCAGGCCCGTGAGCAGGCCGAGAACATCCGCAGCGACGCCGACGACTACGTCGACGCGAAGCTCGCGCGGCTGGAGATCTCGGCGGCGCGCATCGTCGAGACCGTCCGCGACGGCCGCGAGCAGCTGCGCCACCCCACGGCGTACGAGGAGCTGTCTCAGCGCCGCAACGGCCACCCGGTCGTCGTTCCGGAGCTCGACGGCGCCCAGAACGGGGCCGACGAGTTCGCGCCGGGGTCCGACCCGCGGGTCGACCGGTTCGCCCCGGACGCCGACCTGACCGACGACGACCGGTCCGGTGACCTCCGTCCCGGTGACCACCACGAGCCGCGTGACGCCGAGACACACCAGCTGAAGTCGGGTTTGGGTTAGCGGCTCGATTCCAGTAGGATTCATCGTCGGCCTCTCGTTGAGGCCGAGATCTGCATGCCCTTACCAGCACGAGAGTTGACTACGCTGAGCACGCTCGATCCGCGCGCCCCGTTCGTCCTCGCCACGCACGAGCTCGGACGTCGGCCTGGCTCGACCCAGCGGCTCTCTCTCACGGTTCCGGCGCCTGCCGATCTCGGTCTGAGCGGAGTGGTCGGGGTGCCCGAAGGGGCCGACGTCGAGCTGGACCTCAGGCTCGAGTCGGTCATGGAGGGCGTGCTGGTGTCCGGCACCGTCCGGGCTCCCTGGTCCGGAGAGTGCGTGCGCTGCCTGGAGCCCGTCGACGGCGAAGTCGTCGCTGAGGTCCAGGAACTGTACGTCTACCCGGAACGGGCCGACGACCCCGACACCGAGACCGACGACGAGGAGATGCGGGTCGAGGACGACCTCATCGATCTCGAACAACCGGTCCGGGACGCGGTGGTGCTCGCACTGCCGCAGTCGCCGGTCTGCAGGGACGACTGCCCGGGCCTGTGCCCGGACTGCGGAGCCCGGCTGGCCGACGACCCGGACCACGCGCACGACACCACCGATCCGCGGTGGGCGGCCCTGGCCGGGCTGCTCGCCGATGACACGAACGAGACCGGCTCGCCCTCGAGGCAAACCGGCATGACCGAGGAGAGCTAGCCGTGGCCGTCCCGAAGCGGAAGATGTCGCGCAGCAACACCCGCCACCGCCGAGCGCAGTGGAAGGCGAAGCTGCCGCAGGTCCAGAAGCGCACCGTCAACGGTCGCACCACCTGGGTCGTCGCGCACCGCGCCACCGTGGTCGAGGACTCCCAGGGCACGCCGCTGTTCCTGGAGTACAACGGTCGCCAGGTCGGCGACGTCTGAGGGCTCGTCAGGAGCTCCCCATGACGGCCGAGACCCCACTTCTGTCCGTGCTGGAGGGGCGTCTCGGCGTGCCCGTCGACCCTGAGCTGCTGCAGCTGGCACTGACCCACCGCTCGTTCGCCTACGAGAACGGCGGGCTCCCGACCAACGAGCGGCTCGAGTTCCTGGGCGACGCGGTCCTGGGCCTGGTCGTCACCGACGCGCTGTACCGGCTGCACCCGGACCTCTCCGAGGGGCAGCTGGCCAAGCTGCGTGCCGCCGTCGTCAACATGCGCGCGCTCGCCGGCGTCGCCCGCGAGCTCGAGCTGGGTGGCTTCGTCCGCCTCGGCCGCGGCGAGGAGACCACCGGCGGCCGCGACAAGTCCTCGATCCTCGCCGACACCGTCGAGGCGCTCATCGGCGCCGTCTACCTCGACCGCGGCCTGGTCGAGACCTCCGCGCTCGTGCACCGCCTGGTCGACGACCTCATCGAGGCGTCCGCGCTGCTCGGCGCCGGGCTGGACTGGAAGACGTCGCTGCAGGAGCTGACGTCGCGGCACGCGCTGGGCGTCCCCGAGTACCGCATCACCGAGGACGGCCCGGACCACGCCAAGACGTTCACCGCCGACGTCGTGGTCAGCGGCGAGGTGCGCGGCACCGGCACCGGCCGCAGCAAGAAGGAGGCCGAGGCCCGCGCCGCCGAGCTGGCCTGGAAGGCCCTCAGCGAGGCCGCCGAGCCCCCCAAGCCGCCCGTCGACCCGGTCGACGATCCCGGTGCCCGAACTCCCTGAGGTCGAGGTCGTCCGGCGCGGGCTGGCCGCCCACGTCGTCGGCCGCGTCATCGACCACGTCGAGGTGGGCCACGACCGCGCGGTGCGCCGTCATGTCGCCGGCGCCGCCGACTTCGCCGACTCGCTGGTCAAGGCGGTCCTCACCGACGCGCGCCGCCGCGGCAAGTACCTCTGGCTGCCCCTCGACGACGGCGTCCGCGCGGTCGTCGGCCATCTGGGCATGAGCGGCCAGCTGCTGGTCCAGCCGGCGGCCGCCCCCGACGAGACCCACCTGCGGGTGCGGTTCGTCTTCGCCGACGGCGACCCCGAGCTGCGCTTCGTCGACCAGCGCACGTTCGGCGGGCTGGCGGTCGCCGGGCTCGGTCCCGACGGCGTCCCCGTCCCCATCGCGCACATCGCGCCCGACCCGCTCGACCCGGCGTTCGACGACGAGGTGTTCCGGCTGGCCCTGGGCCGGCGGCGCACGGGCGTCAAGCGCGCGCTGCTGGACCAGTCGCTGATCTCCGGCGTCGGCAACATCTATGCCGACGAGGCGCTGTGGCGGGCGAGGCTGCACTACGCGCGGGCCACCGAGACGCTGCGCCGGCCCGACGTCACGCGGCTGCTGCAGGGGATTCGCGAGGTCATGGCCGCCGCGCTGCGGCAGGGCGGCACGTCGTTCGACAGCCTGTACGTCAACGTCAACGGCGAGAGCGGATACTTCGACCGCTCGCTGCACGCCTACGGGCAGGAGGGCCGGCCGTGCGAGCGCTGCGGCACCCCGATCCGGCGTGACCCGTTCATGAACCGGTCGTCGTACACGTGTCCCCGCTGCCAGCCCCGTCCGCGGCATGCGCGCTGGTGAACGTGATGACCGATACCCGCGAACGTGTTGACCAAGAGGCATGCGCGGTGGGATGCTGGTAAGTGCTGCGGCCTGTGCGTCTCGGTCAGACTTGTGCCCGCCGCGGCCTCAATGATGAATGTTTGATCATATTCTCTATGGCCTTTGTGGAGGGCTTCGACAATGGCGAAGGCGCTGTTGGGTTATGTCGGGGGTACTGATCCCAGGATCGCAACCGAGGTCCAGCGCTTGCGTAGGCGGGTGACCGATCTCGAGGCACAGGTGCTCCGGCTCCAGGCGGAGAACGACCACCTGGCCGAGGCGGCTGTCGATCACAGCCGCCTGGTGCTCGACGACACACAGGTGCCGCAACCGGCCCTGACCTGAGGGTCGCGGTTGTAGGCTGACCCCCGAGTCCAGGGGAGTCGGTCTATTGCACCTGAAGAGCTTGACGTTACGGGGATTCAAGTCCTTCGCGTCGTCGACGACGCTGCGCCTGGAACCGGGCATCACGTGTGTGGTCGGTCCCAACGGCTCGGGTAAGTCGAACGTCGTCGACGCCCTCGCCTGGGTCATGGGCGAGCAGGGCGCCAAGAGCCTGCGCGGCGGCAAGATGGAGGACGTCATCTTCGCCGGCACCGCCGGGCGCCCCGCGCTTGGCCGTGCCGAGGTCGTCCTCACCATCGACAACACCGACGGCGCCCTGCCCATCGAGTACTCCGAGGTCACCATCTCGCGGACGATGTTCCGCAACGGCGGCTCGGAGTACGCCATCAACGGCCAGGGCTGCCGTCTCCTCGACGTCCAGGAGTTGTTGTCCGACTCCGGCATCGGCCGCGAGATGCACGTCATCGTCGGCCAGGGGCAGCTCGACGCCGTCCTCTCCGCCACGCCCGAGGACCGCCGCGGCTTCATCGAGGAGGCCGCCGGCGTCCTCAAGCACCGCAAGCGCAAAGAGAAGGCGCTGCGCAAGCTCGAGGCGATGCAGGCCAACCTCACCCGCGTGCAGGACCTCACCGCCGAGCTACGGCGGCAGCTCGGGCCGCTGGGCCGGCAGGCCGAGCTGGCCCGCAAGGCCGCCACCATCCAGGCCGACCTGCGCGACTCCCGGCTGCGCGTCCTCGCCGACGAGCTGGTGCAGGCCCGGGCGAGCCTCGAGCAGGAGGTCGCCGACGAGACCGCGCTGAAGACCCGTCAGGCCGAGCTGGTCCGCGCGCTCGAGCAGGCCCGCGCCGCGGAGTCGCGCCTCGACGCCGAGGTCGCCCAGGTGGCGCCGCGGCTGGCCCAGGCCTCCGACGCCTGGTACCGGCTGTCCGGGCTGCGCGAGCGGGTCCGCGGCACCGCGTCGCTGGCGTCCGAGCGGGCCCGGCACCTGTCCGCGGCCGGCGAGGTCCCGCGCACCGGCCGCGACCCCGACGAGCTCGAGCAGGAGGCTGCCGCCGTCCGCGAGCAGGAGGCGGAGCTCGACGAGCAGATCACCGCCGCCCGCGAGTCGCTCGACGACGCGCTGGAGGCGCGCCGCACGGCCGAGGAGGCCGCCGAGGCCGAGGAGCGCCGGCTGGCCGCCGCCGTCCGCGCCAGCGCCGACCGCCGCGAGGGCATGGCCCGGCTCTCGGGCCAGCTCGACGGCGCCCGCCGCCGCGCCGCCGCCGCCGAGGCCGAGCTGACCCGGCTCACCGCCGCCCGCGAGGAGGCGCAGCGCCGCGCCACCGCGGCCGAGCACGAGCACACCGTCATCGAGACCACCATCGCCGGGCTCTCCGTCGGCGAGGAGGGCCTCGACACCGAGCACGAGCGGGCCGCCGCCGCGCTGGCCGCCGCCGACGGCGTCCTGACCAAGCTGCGCGAGCAGGAGCGCGCCGCCGAGGGCGAGCGGGCCGCGCTGGTGGCCCGGCACGAGGCGCTGCAGATGGGCCTGGCCCGTCGCGACGGGTCCGAGGCGCTGCTGGCGGCGTCGGACCGGCTCTCCGGCGTCCTCGGCTCGGTCGCCGCGCTGCTCACCGTCGAGCCCGGCTGGGAGGCCGCCGTCGCCACCGCGCTGGGGGCCGCCTCCGACGCCGTCGCCGTCGGGTCCGTCGACGCCGCCGTCGACGCGCTGCGGCTGCTGCGCGACGAGGACCTCGGCCGGGCCGGCCTGCTGGTCGGCGGCGCGCCCTATGACGACCCGGGGACGTGGCAGCCGCTGCCCGGCGGGCTGCGCTACGTCGTCGACCTCGTCACCGCGCCGGCCGAGCTGCGGCCCGCGCTGACCCACCTGCTGCGCGGCGTCGCCGCCGTCGACGACCTCGCCGCCGCCCGCGCGCTGGTCGGCGAGCTGCCCGAGCTGGTGGCCGTCACCCGCGACGGCGACCTGCTCGGCCGCGACCGCGCCTACGGCGGGTCCAGCAGCGCGCCCAGCCTTCTCGAGGTGCAGGCCGCCGTCGACGAGGCCGCCGACCGCCTGGCCATCGCCACCGGCAAGGCCGAGGACCTCGCCCGCAAGCTGGCCGCCGCCGAACGGGCCCGCGCCGAGGCGGCCGCCGCCGAGTCGCACGCGTTGACGAAGCTGCGCGAGTCCGACGCCGAGCTGTCCGCCGTCGCCGAGCAGCTGGGCCGGCTCAGCGGCACCGCGCGCGCCGCCTCCGAGGAGGCCGAGCGGCTGGCCGACGCCGTCGCCCGCGCCGAGGAGGCCCGCGACCGCGACCTCGGCGCGCTCGAGGAGATGGAGGAGCGGCTCGCCGCGGCCGAGGAGACCGGCGACGACGACGTCGAGCCGTCCACCGAGGAGCGCGACCGGCTGGCCGAGCGGGTCCGCTCGCTCCGGCAGGCCGAGACCGAGGCGCGGCTGGCGCTGCGCACCGGCGAGGAGCGCGCCCGCGCCCTGACCGGCCGGGCCGAGAGCCTCGAACGGGCCGCCCGGCAGGAGCGGGCCGCCCGCGAGGCCGCCGTCGCCGCCGCACGCCAACGCGCCCGCGAGGCCCGGGTCGCCGACGCGGTCGGCCGCGGTGCCGCCGTCGTGCTCCGGCACCTCGAGCAGTCCCTCGAGCTGGCCGCCGAGGAGCGCGACGAGGTCGCCCGCGTCCGCACCGAGCGCGAGGCCGCCCTGACCCAGGAGCGGGCCCGCGTGCGCGAGGTGTCCACGGAGCTCGACGAGATCACGTCCTCGGTCCACCGCGACGAGCTGGCCCGCGCCGAGCACCGCATGCGGGTCGAGGCGCTCGAGACCAAGGCGCTCGAGGAGCTCGGCGTCGACCCCGGCACGCTGGTCGACGAGTACGGCCCGCACCTGCCCGTCCCGGTCCCGCCCGGCGACGACGGCGAGCCGCGCGAGCCCGTGCCGTACGTGCGCGAGCAGCAGCTGAAGCGGCTCAAGGCGGCCGAACGCGGCCTGACGGCGCTGGGCAAGGTCAACCCGCTGGCGCTCGAGGAGTTCGCGGCGCTCGAGGAGCGGCACGCGTTCCTCACCGAGCAGCTCGAGGACCTCAAGAAGACCCGCGCCGACCTCCTCGACATCGTCAAGGAGGTCGACGACCGCGTGCAGCAGGTGTTCGCGTCGGCCTTCGAGGACACCGCCCGCGAGTTCGCCGACGTCTTCTCGCGGCTGTTCCCCGGCGGCGAAGGTCGTCTGATCCTGACGGAACCGGACGACATGCTGTCCACCGGCATCGAGGTCGAGGCCCGGCCGCCGGGCAAGAAGGTCAAGCGGCTGTCGCTGCTGTCCGGCGGCGAGCGCTCGCTGGTCGCGGTGGCGTTCCTGGTCGCGCTGTTCAAGGCCCGGCCGAGCCCGTTCTACATCCTCGACGAGGTCGAGGCAGCGCTCGACGACACCAACCTCGGCCGGCTGCTGGGCATCTACGAGGAGCTGCGCGAGCGCAGCCAGCTCATCGTCATCACCCACCAGAAGCGGACCATGGAGATCGCCGACGCCCTGTACGGCGTCTCGATGCGCGGCGACGGCGTGACGGCCGTCATCTCACAGCGCATCCGCGAGTCCGAGCCGGTCTGAGTTTCGTCCGAGCCCGGCTGGGGCTCGTCGGAGCAACCGTCCGGACACGCCGCGCGTAATACCGGTGAGGGGCTTCACCGTTGCGCTACCGTCGGTGGTGCGAGAGTGAAAGATGTTACTGCTGTGACCAACGGGGGTGTCACATGACGGCAGTCGTCGTAGCAATGCTGGCGATCGTGATGGTGGCGACGGCCGTACTGGCCGCCGTCGGGGCCTACTACCACCTGGCGGGATCCGCGGCGGTGCAGCGCAGGCTGCGTCGCTGGCGATTTCTGGCCATGACACGCATGGATGACGGGCGCGAGGCCGCGTTCCACGGGCTGCGCATGGCGCGCCGCGGGCTCGCGAAGCGGCTGTCCCGCCCGGCGGTGGACGCGGGCGGCCGGCCGGCGCCGAGGCCGGCCGCCTCGCCCGCGCCGCGTCTGGGGTGACGACGACGCCGTCGGGCCCCGATGGGGTCCGGCGGGTCGCTGAGAACGTGCGAGGATGGCGGCCGTGGAGTACATCGTCATCGTCGTAGCCATCGTGGTCGTCGCGGCCGTCGCCCTGGCGGCCTTCCTGATCCCTCGTCGCCGACGGGGCCAGGTCGAGGCGCCGCCGCCACGGCCGGGGGTCGACTACCAGCCCGGCGTCGGTGACGACGCGACCACGCCGGTCGACGAGCAGCGGGCGCCCATCAGCGACGTCCGGCTGCCCGAACCCGTCCAGGCCGAGCCGGTCGTCGAGGAGCCGGCGGCGCCTGCCATCGAGCGGCCCGAGCCTGCGGCCGGACGGCTGGTGCGGCTGCGCTCGCGGCTCGCGCGCTCGCAGACGAGCCTGGGCAAAGGCCTGCTGAGCCTGCTGTCGCGCGAGCGGCTCGACGACGACACGTGGGAAGAGATCGAGGACACGCTGCTCACGGCCGACCTCGGTGTCGCGCCCACGCAGGAGCTGGTCGAGCGGCTGCGCACTCGCGCCCGGGTCGAGGGCATCCAGAGCCCCGAGGCCGCGCGCACCATCCTCCGCGAAGAGCTGCTCGCCCTGGTCGACCCGTCGCTCGAGCGCGCCCTGCGCACCGAGCGGCACGTCGAGGACGGCCGCCCCGCCGTCGTGCTGGTGGTCGGCGTCAACGGCACCGGCAAGACGACGACGGTGGGCAAGCTGGCCCGCGTGCTGGTCGCCGAGGACCGCGACGTCGTCCTCGGCGCCGCCGACACCTTCCGCGCCGCCGCCGCCGACCAGCTCACGACCTGGGGCGACCGCGTCGGCGTCGTCACGGTCCGCGGCCCCGAGGGCGGCGACCCCGCCAGCGTCGCCTTCGACGCCGTCAAGGCCGGCATCGAGCAAGAGGCCGACACCGTCCTCGTCGACACCGCCGGCCGGCTGCAGACCAAGGTCGGGCTCATGGACGAGCTCGGCAAGGTCAAGCGCGTCATCGAGAAGCACGGCCCGGTCGACGAGGTCCTGCTCGTGCTCGATGCCACCACCGGCCAGAACGGCCTCGTGCAGGCCCGCGTCTTCGGCGAGGTGGTCGACGTCTCCGGCATCGTCCTCACCAAGCTCGACGGCACCGCCAAGGGCGGCATCGTCGTCGCGGTCCAGCGCGAGCTCGGCGTCCCGGTCAAGCTGGTCGGCCTCGGCGAGGGCCCCGACGACCTCGCCCCCTTCGACCCCGAGGCCTTCGTCGACGGCATCCTCGGCTGACCGCGCGGTTCCGGCTCGAGCCGGGCGTGCTCGGCTGATGGTGGGTGGGCTAGTGGTGCTATGGCCCCACCAATCCGCCCGCCATCCAGCCGCGCTCACGTGCGGGCGCTGCGCGTTCTCGACGCCCCGCGACATCATGAGGGAAGGGCGAGACCGCTCGAGTCGGGGCTCACGTGCGGGCGGCGGGTTCCGGGGTCGGCTGCGCAGCCGCGGCGGGGAGGAAGAGCTCCGGCCGGCCCTCGACGTAGAGCTGGGGGAGCCGGCGGTCCAGCCACCCGGGCATCCACCAGTTCGCCCGCCCGAGCACGTGCATCGTCGCGGGCACGAGCAGCATCCGCACGACCGTCGCGTCGATGAGGATCGCCGCCGCCATGCCCAGGCCGAGCGACTTCAGCACGACGTCCGGGCTGGGGACCAGCGCCGCGAACACAGTCACCATGATCGCGGCCGCCGCGGTGATCACCCGCCCCGTCCCGGCCAGGCCGTCGACGATCGAGCGGGCGTTGTCGCGAGTGCGCAGCCAGGACTCGCGCATGCGGCTGATCAGGAACACCTCGTAGTCCATCGACAGCCCGAACAGCACCGTGAACATCACCACGGGCACGTACGCGGGCATCGGCGTCTCGGTGTCGATGCCGACCAGCTGACCGGCCCACCCGCCCTCGAGCACCAGCGCGACCACCCCGTAGGCGGCGACGACGGAGAGCAGGTTCATCACCGCGGCGGTGAGCATGACCACGACGCTGCGGAACGACACCAGCAGCAACAGCATCGACACCACCACGACGCCGCCGATGAGCAGCGGCAGCCCGCCCGCCATGGTCTCGTTGACGTCGATCGCCGCGGCCGTCACGCCGCCCACGTGCACGTCCAGCCCGGTCGACTCCGAAGCGGCCGGCAGCACGTCGTCGCGCAGGGTGTGGACGAGCGACTCGGTCGCAGCGTCCTGTGGACCGGTCGACGGCAGGACGGTGAGCAGCGCAGTGTCGCCGGCGGGGTCGAGCGCGGGCGGCAGGACGGCGGCCACGCCCGGGGTGGCGGCCACGGCGTCGGTCACGGCGGGCAGCGCGCTCTCCCCGTCGGACCCCGCACCGCCGAGCGACGTCACCAGCAGCAGCGGCCCGTTCGCCCCCGCGCCGAACCCGTCGGCGAGCAGGTCGTACGCCTGCCGCGCGGAGTGGTCCTCGGGGTCGTTGCCGGCGTCAGGAAAGCCGAACCGCGCGCCCAGGAACGGCGCCGCCAGCGCCAGCATCACGCCCGTGCCCAGCACGACGGCGACCACCCGGCGCCGCTCGATCAGCCGGCTCCACCGCAGCCAGCCGCGCGACGGCGCCAGATGTCCGCCGTCCGCCACGGCCACCGAACCCGCGCCGCGCCCGCGCCGCCCGAACCCCAGCCGCCACCGCTCGATCCGGTGCCCGAAGAACCCGAGCAGCGCCGGGAACAGCGTCGCCGACGCGGCCAGCACGACCAGCACCGCGACCATCGTCACGACGGCGGTGCCCTGCATGAACGTCAGCCCGGTCGCGAACAGCCCGAACATGCTGATCATCACGGTGCTGCCGGCCACCATGACGGCGCGCCCGGCGGTGTCCAGCGTCGCCACCGTCGCGTCGTGCGGCGACAGCCCGGCCGCCCGCCACTCGCGGAACCGCGTCACCATGAGCAGCACGTAGTCGATGCCGAGCGCGATCCCGAGCAGCGACGCCAGGATCGGCGCCCAGTTCGGCACGTCCATGACGGCGGCGACCAGCCCGGTCAGCGTCGAGCTCACCGCCAGCCCGGCGACGGCGACGCCGATCGGCAGGCCGGCCGCGACCACCGTCCCGAACGTCACCAGCAGGATGACGGCGGCCGCGACGATCCCGACCATCTCGCCGCCGAACTCGCCGGCCTCGGCGGTGCGGATCGTGTCGCCGCCCAGCGCGACGTCCAGCCCCGGCCGGGCCGCGGCCGACGCCGCGTCGAGCAGCCGCTCGGTGTCCGCGACCGGCATGTCCTCGGGCGCGTCGACGTCGAGGCCGAGGCGCGCCACCAGGGTCTGCCCGTCCGGCGCCACACCTCCGGGCGACGTGTAGGGGTCGTCGACGGCGGCGACGTGCGGCAGGTCGCGCAGCGAGTCCAGCAGCGCGCCCACCTCGGCCCGCACGGCCGGGTCGGTCACGGGGACGTCGTCGGAGCGCACCACGACGTCGACCGGCTCCCCGGCCTGCGCGGGGAACCGCTCCATGAGCAGCTGCTGCGCCTGCTGCGAGTCGCTGCCGGGCGTGGAGTAGTCGACCTCGTAGTCGCCGCCGAACGCCGCGGCCAGTCCGGCGGCGACGGCGAGCGCGGCGGCCCAGCCGAGCAGGACCCGGCGGCGGTGACGGAACGAGACGCCCGCGAGCCGGCCGAGCGGCCCCGGGCGCTGGTGCTGGACAGATGTCGTCATGCTCTCGATCATCGAAGGGCGACCCGGACCCCGTCGTCGCCCACTCGGAGCGTTCCCGAACGGCCGGCTACGCCCCCGGGAGTAGGGCCGTGGTCCCGCGGGCGGACGTTCCCACCAGCGCCGCGTCGCTACGATCGACCCCATGGAGCGGTTGGTACGACGTCTCCCGACGCTGTCGGCGCGCACCCAGGACGTGCTGATCGCCGGTTTCGTCACGCTGCTGCAGGTGCAGGGCACGCACGCCGCCGTCGTCGTGCAGGACGAGTTCGACCGGCCTGCGGCCACGGCGCTGGGCCTCGCCGGCAACGCCCTGCTGGCGCTCGGCGGGCTGGTGCTGCTGGTGCGGCGGCGCTGGCCGGTCCCGGTCTTCCTCGTCACGGCCGCCATCAGCGTCGGCTACTTCTGGTCCGGGTATCCCGACGGCCCCGGCTGGCTGTCGCTGTTCGTGGCGACGTACACGCTGACGGCGCACGGCGACGGCCGCCGGTCGCTGGTCGTCGCGGCCAACGGGCTGTTCGTGCTGTTCGTCTGCTGGATCCTGGCGGCCGACCTCGAACCGGGGGAGCTGGGCTGGCTGGCGTTCCGCATCGGGGCGACCATCATGGCGGCGGCGCTGGGCGAGTCGGTGCGCTCGCGCCGGGTCATCGCGGCCGACGCGGTGCGGCGGGCCGAGGAGGCCGAACGCACCCGCGACGAGGTGGCCCGCCGCCGGGTCGACGCCGAGCGGCTGCGCATCGCCCGCGAGGTGCACGACACCGTCGCGCACGCCATCGCGATCATCAACGTGCAGGCCGGCGTCACGGCGCACGTGCTGGACAAACGGCCCGAGCGGGCCCGCGAGACGCTGCTCACCATCGAGCAGACCAGCGCCCGGGCGCTGCGCGAGATGCGGGCGATCCTGGGGGTGCTGCGCGGCGACGACGACGGGCCCGGTCCCAGCCTGGCCGCCCTCGACGAGCTGCTGGCGGTGGCGCGGCGGGCGGGTCTCGACGTGACGGTGTCCGGCTCGGTCCCCGCAGGGGCGCTGCCCGAGGCGACCGACCGCGCCGCCTACCGCATCGTGCAGGAGGCCGTCACCAACGTCATCCGCCACGCCGGACCGGCCCGGGTCGCCGTCACGCTCGACCTGGCGCCCGGTGAGCTGCGGGTCGCCGTCGCCGACGACGGGGGAGACCTCACCGCCGCACAACAGGGGCCGCCGGTCGAGCCGGGCCGCGGCCTGGCCGGCATGCGCGAACGGTGCGAGCTGCTGGGCGGCGCGTTCGAGGCGGGGCCCGACGGCGCCGGCTTCCGGGTGAGCGCGCGGCTGCCGCTCGAGCGCGCCGAGGTGGCCGTCCGTTGACCAGCGCGGTCCGGGTCGTGCTGGCCGACGACCAGGTGCTGGTGCGCACCGGGTTCCGGGTGCTGCTCGACGTCGAGGACGACATCGAGGTCGTCGGCGAGGCGGCCACGGGCGCCGAGGCGATCGAACGCTGCCGCGAGACGCGCCCCGACGTCGTCCTCATGGACATCCGCATGCCCGTGCTCGACGGCATCGAGGCGACCCGGCGCATCGCGGCGATCCCCGGACTCGACCAGGTCAGGGTGCTGATCCTCACCACGTACGACACCGAGGAGTACGTGTTCGACGCGCTCGAGGCCGGCGCCAGCGGGTTCCTGCTCAAGGACGCCGGGCCGCAGGAGCTGCTGCACGCGATCCGCGTCGTCGCCGCCGGCGAGGCGCTGCTCGCACCGAAGATCACCCGCCGGCTGATCGCGCAGTTCACCGCCACGCGCGTGGCGCACCAGGTGGCCGAGGACCGCCTCGGCGTGCTCACCCAACGCGAGCGCGAGGTGCTGGCGCTCGTCGGCACCGGCCTGTCCAACGCCGAGATCGGCGCCGCGCTGTCGCTCAGCCCGGCGACGGCGAAGACCCACGTCAGCCGCGCGATGATCAAGCTGGGTGCGCGCGACCGCGCCCAGCTCGTCGTCATCGCCTACCAGACCGGACTGGTGCGCGCCAATTCGGTGAGCTGATGTCGGCCTGCCGGTCGGCTGCCGGTCACCTGAGCACACTACGGTGTTCAACCGGCGTGGACACGATCGCGCCATGTCGAAGCCAATCTTGCGTACCGCCCTCGCGGCCGCCGTGCTGGGCGCCGGGCTGCTCGCCGTCCCCGCACAGGCGGCGCCGCCCGGGGAGTTCGATCTGCAGGCGCATCGCGGCGGGCTGGGGCTGCGGCCCGAGAGCACGCTCGCCTCGTTCGGCAACGCCCTGCAGCTGGGCGTGTCGACGCTGGAGCTGGACATCCAGATCACCAAGGACGGGTACGCCGTCGTCACCCACGACCGGCGCATCAACCCGGCCAAGTGCGCCGACACCGCGCCGGTCACGCCGGGCGACCCGCAGTTCCCGTACGCCCAGGGCAGGTACATCAAGGACCTCACGCTCGCCCAGGTGCAGACGCTCGACTGCGGCGCCCGCCAGCTGGCCGGCTACCCGGAGCAGCAGGTCGTGCCGGGCGCCGGCATGCCGCTGCTGAGCGAGGTCTTCGACCTGGTGAAGGCCTACGACGCCGACGACGTCATGCTCAACATCGAGACCAAGGTCGAGGCCGGCGCGCCGCACGAGACCGCGCCGCGCGAGCAGTTCGTCCAGGTCGTCGCCCGCGAGATCCGTGACGCGACGATGGAGAAGCAGGTCACCATCCAGTCCTTCGACTGGGGCGCGCTCATGCGCATGGGTGAGGTGGCGCCCCGGCTGCGGCTGGTGGCCCTGACCAACTACGACTTCCTGCAGGTCGACCGGCCGGGCGCCTCGCCGTGGCTGGGCGGCATCGACATCGACGACTTCGACGACGACCCGATCGCGGCGATCGAGTCCTTCGGTGCCGACGCGTTCTCGCCGGTGCACGGCTTCCCGCAGGGCGGCTCCGTCGATGACCCGGGCTACGTCCCGTACGTCACCCGCGACATGGTGCGCCGCGCCCACCGGGCCGGCATCGAGGTGGTCCCGTGGACCATCGACGACCCCGCGACCATGAACAAGCTCATCGACGACGGCGTCGACGGCATCATCACCGACTACCCGGACCG
This sequence comes from Jiangella mangrovi, assembly GCF_014204975.1. Lineage (NCBI taxonomy): Bacteria > Bacillati > Actinomycetota > Actinomycetes > Jiangellales > Jiangellaceae > Jiangella > Jiangella mangrovi. The sequence goes on along the minus strand of NZ_JACHMM010000001.1, from coordinate 4,908,784 downwards.
GCTGCGCACCGTCCTGGCCGAGCGCGGGTTACGGCTGCCGGAGCCGATCGCGTCGCCGCTGGACGTCCAGGCGCACCGCGGCGGTCGCTGGGACCGGCCCGAGAACACGCTGCCGGCGTTCGCGCACGCGCTGGAGAACGAGGCGATCTCGACGCTCGAGCTGGACACCGGCGTGACGGCGGACGGCGTGCTGGTGGTGTCGCACGACCGGGCGATCAACGGCTCGCACTGCATCGACACCGCCCCGGCAACCCCCGGCGACCCCGAGTTCCCGTACGTCGGCGACCTGGTCCGCGACCTCACCCTCGCCCAGATCAAGACCATCGACTGCGGCACGAAGCTGCTGCCGGAGCTGCCCGAGCAGGTGGCGGCGCCGGGTGCGCGCATCCCGACCCTCGACGAGGTGTTCGAGCTGGTCGAGCAGAGCGGCCGCGACGATATTCGGTTCAACATCGAGACGAAGATCAGCCCGCTGGTGAACGACACCGCGCCGTACCAGGAGTTCACCCGGAAGCTGGTGTCGGCGATTCAGGCTGCCGGGCTCGAGGACCGGGCGACCATCCAGTCGTTCGACTGGCGCACCATCCGCTACGCCCGCCGGCTCGACCGCGACATCGAGACCGTCGCCCTCGTCTGGCAGTACGGCCCGGCCGAGTGCGCGTCGCTCGCCGACGAGTGCTCCCTGCAGGCGGTGTACGGCGACCGCTCGGTGACGAGCCCCTGGACCGGTGGCCTCGACTGGTGGCGGGTGCGCGACCTCGGCCGGCTGACCCGCCAGGCGGGCGCCTCGACGGTGTCGGCCAACTGGCAGGTCCACGACCCGGCGCAGGGGACCGTCGTGTCGTCGGACTGGTACCTGCGCGAGGACCCGTCCTACTTCCACGGCCCGACGATCGAGGAGCTGCACCGGCAGAACGTGAAGGTGGTCCCGTACACCATCAACGACGCGTCGATCATGCAGCGCCTCATCGACCTCGGCGTCGACGGCATCATCACCGACGACCCGAACCTGCTGATCGAGGTGGCCACCCTCAACGGCCTCCGCTGAGGGTCTCGTTCGCCCGATGAGGGGTGGTTTGGTGGCGTCATGGCGCCACCAAACCACCCCTCATCCCGAGTCAGCCGAGCAGGAGGCCGGCGCCGATCGCGACCATGACCAGCGCGATCAATCCGTCCAATACCTGCCAGGCGCGCGGCCGCTCGAACACCGAGCTCAGACCGCGGGCGCCGAAGCCGAGCGCGGTGAACCAGCCGACCGACGCCGCCATGGCGCCCAGTCCGTAGAGCCAGCGGCCGTCGTCGCCGTGCTGGTTGGCCAAGGCGCCCAGCAGCACGACGGTGTCGAGGTAGACGTGCGGGTTGAGGAACGTGAACCCCAGGCAGGCGAGGACCGCCGCGCGCGCCGTCGTCGCCGATCGGCCCGCCGACGACAGCGACGACGGCCGCAGCGCCCGCCGGGCCGCCAGCGCGCCGTAGCCGATGACGAACGCCGCGCCGCCGTAGCGGGCCACGTCGAGCGCCCACGGGTGCGCCGTCAACGCGGCGCCTAGCCCGGCGATCCCGGCGCCGATGAGCAGCGCGTCCGCCGTCGCGCAGACGAGCACCACCGGCAGCACGTGGCGTCGCGCGATGCCCTGGCGCAGGACGAACGCGTTCTGCGCGCCGATGGCGACGATCAGCGACAGGGAGGTGACGAACCCGATGGCGGCACTGGACACATCTCGACGCTACGGACGCGGCGACCCGAAGGCCAGCTCAAGTTTCTTCACCTTCATTAGCATGGCTTCATGATGCGGATCGACCTGGCGCAGCTGAGCGCGTTCGCCGCCGTCGTCGAGGAGGGCAGCTTCGAGGCCGCCGCCCGCCGGCTGCACGTGACGCCGTCGGCCGTGAGCCAGCGGATCAAGACGCTCGAGTCGCGCATGGGCCAGATCCTGGTCACCCGCACGCGACCGGCGGGGGCGACGCCGGCCGGGCAGGTGCTGGCACGCTACGCGGGCCAGGTGCGGCTGCTCGAGAGCGAGGCGCTGGCCGGGCTCGCCTCGGCCGGAGCGGGTTCCGCCGACGGCGTCGACGTGCGACTGGCGGTCGCCGTCAACGCGGACTCGCTGTCGACGTGGTTCCTGCCGGCCCTCTCCGGCCTGGCCTCAGAGCGGGACGCGCGGTTCGAGATCCACCAGGAGGACCAGGACCACTCGGCGACGCTGCTGCGCGAGGGCGCCGTCGTGGCCGCCGTCACCGCCGACCCGCGCGCCGTCCAGGGCTGCGCCGTCCGCCCGCTCGGGCGCATGCGCTACCTCGGGGTCGCGACGCCCGCCTTCGCCGCGCGGTGGTTCCCCGACGGCCCGACGGCGACGGCGCTCGCTTCCGCCACGACGCTGCAGTTCAACCGCAAGGACCTGCTGCAGACACGGTTCGCCCGCGAGGTCGCCGGCCGCCGTGTCGACCCGCCGGTCACCGTCCTGCCCTCGTCCGTGGGCTTCGCCGACGCGACGGTGCTCGGGCTGGCCTGGGCGATGCTGCCGGAGTCGATGGCGCGCGCGCCCCTGGCCGACGGCCGGCTGGTCGAGTTCGCGCCGGGCCGCCATCTCGACGTGCCGCTCTACTGGCAACGGTGGAAGCTCGAGTCGCCGCTGCTCGCCGAGCTGACCGACGCCGTGGTCGCCGCCGCGGGCGCTCCGGGTCAGCTGCGGGGTGCCCTCCGCCCAACGGCGGGTCAGTGACCGCGGAAGGCCTCCTCCAGCCACCACGAGCCCTGCGGCGCGGCGACCTTGGCGTCGATGAGCAGCGGCCGGCCGCGAGGCCCGTCGAGCCATTCGCGCACGGCGACGAGGTCGCCGATCGACCGGACGGTGACGCCGTCGAAACCGTACCCGGCGCCCACCGCGGCGATGTCGGTCGGCGGGAACGTCACCGTCTCGAGCGGCGCGGACGAGCCGAAGTGGTGCACCTCGGCGCCGTAGGCGTCGTCGTTGTAGACCACGACGACCATCGGCAGCCCCAGGCGCCGAACGGTGTCGAGCTCCGCGGCCGCCATCAGCGCCCCGCCGTCGCCCAGCGCGGCGACCGGGAGCCGGTCCGGCCGGGCCAGCGCCGCGCCGATCGCCGTCGCCAGCCCGAGCCCGATCGACTGGAACGCCTGCGTGAAGCAGAAGCCGAACTCGTCGGGCACGGAGAGGTACATGCTCGGGTAGCCCATGAAGTTGCCGGAGTCGACGGCGACGACGCGCTCGGCGGGCAGCAGGTCGTCCAGGGCGATCGTCAGCGACCGCGGGTCCACGCGACCGTCGCCGCCCCAGTCGTCGTGCGGCACGTCGCGCCAGCGCAGCTCCCGCGCGATCCGCTCGCGCACCTCCTCGCCGCGGTATCCGGGGCCCGACGGCGTCAGCTCACCCAGCGCCGTGGTCACCGCGGCCGCCACCGCCGCGCTGTCGCCGACCACGCCGAGGTCGACGGGGCGGTTGCGGCCGACGGCGTCCGGGTCGAGGTCGACCTGCGCGACCCGTGCCGAAGGCCCGATCAGCCGGCCGTGCCGCATGGTCCACATGTTCAGTACGCAGCCGAACCCGACGATCACGTCGGCCGACGAGATCAGCGACGCGGCCAGCGGCGACGCGAACCCGCCGGACACGTCCAGCGACCACGGGCTGCCGTGGAACAGGCCCTTCGCGACGGCGGAGGTCGCGACCAGCGCGCCGCAGGCGTCGGCCAGGGCGAGCAGCTCGGCGCGGGCGTGCCGGGCGCCGCGGCCGGCGATCAGCACCGGCCGTTCGGCCCCGGCCAGCAGAGCGGCCAGCTCACCCACGTCCGGCACCGGCACCGGCGGCGGAACCGGAGCCGCCGCGGGCCCGACCGGCCGCAGGCTGACGCCGTCGTCGATGAGAAGTCCCTGGACGTCGAGGGGCAGGTTGACGACGACGGTGCGCCGCTCGTCCCGCGCCAGCGCGTACGCCCGCGCCACGTCATCGAGGGCCGTCGAGGCCGACGACACCCGCACCGACGACGCCCCCACCGCGGACGCCAGCCCCGGCTGGTCGACGAAGAAGTTCGAGCCGGGCACGGTCGCCTCGGCCGCGAGCACCAGCAGCGGCGTCCGGCTCTTGGCCGCCTCGGTGATGCCGGTCAGCGCGTTGGTGAGCCCGCAGCCCTGGTGCAAGGTCACCGCCGCGACCTCGCCTGACATCCGCGCGTACGCGTCGGCCATGGTCACAGCACCCCCTTCGTGCCGGGCCGCGACGAACCGTGCGCCGCCGCTGACCAGCGCGTTCGTCACGTGGAAGTTGCCGCTGCCCACGACGCCGAACGCCTGCCGCACGCCGAGCTCCGCCAGCGCCCGCCCGGCCGCCTCGCCAACGAGCATCAGCGCTCGACCAGTGCCAGCACCCGTGCCGGGCTGCCCGAGCCGCCCACGATCGGCAGCGGCGCCGCGACGACCACCGCGCCCACCGGCGGCAACGACGCCAGGTTCTGCAGCTGCGTCAGGCCGTACTTCCCGGCGCCGAGCAGGAACGAGTGGCACGGGAACGCCGGGTCGAACGAGTGCGCGGCGCCCGCGTCGGTGCCGACGGTCTCGACGCCGATGCCCAGGATCGGCGCCTCGTCGGCCAGCCAGCGCGCGCACTCGATGCTGACGCCGGGCGTGTGCGGGCCGGTCTCGTTGGCGTTGAGGAACGCCTCCTGGTCGTCCGACCGCGCGTCCCAACCCGTGCGCAGCATGAGCCAGCCGCCGTCGGGCAGCGGGCCGTGCTCGGACTCCCACGCCTTGACGTCGTCGATCTCGAGCAGGAAGTCGGGGTCGGCCGCCGCCTGCTCCGTCACATCGACGACGGCGGCAGGCGCGACCAGGCGGGGGAGCGGTACCTGCGCGACGTCGCCGCCGTCCTGCCCGGTGACCCAGTGCACGGGCGCGTCGAAGTGGGTGCCGGTGTGCTCGCCGGTCGTGATGTTGTTCCAGTACCAGGCCGGGCCGCGGTCGTCGTAGCGGCTGATCTCCTGCAGCTGGAACGGGACCGTCTGGCCGAACGGCTCGGGGAGCTTCAGGATCGGCGTCTGCGAGCTCAGCGGCGCGGTGAGGTCGACGACCTCGATGCGGCCGCCGGCGACGGCGTCGAGCAGGTCGGCGAGAACGGTCATGTCGGCTCCTCTGCGGCGGTCCACGGGTCGGATCATCCTGGCCGGACCGGGCGCACCCCGTCCAGCGTCGATCGAGCCGTGGACGTCGCTGCCCGTTCGTCCCGCGTTCGCCTTCGTCGCGCCGGAGGCGGCGGATAACCTGCGGTCGACGGCTCCTGCGCGCAAGGGCTGGCTACGCCGCCGGTCGTGACGTCCACAACCCGAGGCTGATGCCCTGCGGGTCCCGGACGTTGGCGAACCAGTGGTCGTCGCCGCCGAGCAGGGTGCGGCCGCGCTCGCTGACCGCCCCGAGCGCCACCGCCCGCGCCACCGTCGCCTCGAGGTCGTCGACACGCACATACAGCCGCACGCCGGCGGCCGGGGCCGGCTGCCCCGGGAGCGCGGCCTGCAACCCGCCGATGCCGCGGCCGACGCCGTCGCCGTCGCCCCGCCTGATGAGCCAGTAGTCGCGGCCGAGCTCGGACCCCGGGCCGTCGAAGGCGCGCTCGAACGTCCAGCCGAAGAGCGCGCCGTAGAACGCCCGGGCACCGGCGGGGTCGGGCGTCTCGATCTCCCACCAGACGACGTCATGGGTCATGAGCGGGCCACGGGGAACACGAGATGGGTGACGCGGTCGCCCTGAACGCAGACCGTGGGGTTGCCGAGCATGACGTCGCCGGCCGAGAGCGTGCCGAAGAAGGGACGGTTGCCTTCGCCCATCACGACCGGGACGAGGTCGACGGCCACCTCGTCGAGCAGCCCCAGCTCCAGGCACTGCCGGGCGATGGTGCCACCGGTGACCGCGACGACGCGGTCGCCGGCGAGTGTCTGTGCATGAGCGACGGCGGCCGCCACCCCGTCGGTCACGAAGGTGAACGGCGCCTCGGGGTGTGCGTCGACCCAGTCGGCGGGGACCTGGTGCGTCACGACGACGATGGGGACGTCCATCGAATGGCGACCCTGCCAGCCCCCGGTCGCGTCGAACAGCGTCCGGCCGCAGACCAGTGCGCCGACCGAGGACACCCACTGCTGCCAGTGGTCCGAGCTGGCCGGAGTCAGATGGACGGCGAAGTCGCCGGCCGGAGTCGGGAGCTCGACCTCGCCGTTCTGCAGCCAGTCGAACAACCGGCCGATGGAGTTGTCCTGCTTGGCGACATATCCGTCGAGGGACATGATCGCCTGCGCCACCACCTTGCCCACGGTGCCTCCCTCAGGCCTGCTGCGGCCGGTAGATCTGCACCACGACGCCGCTGGGGAACGGCACGGCCTCGACGAGGTCCAGGTGCCGCGAGTCCGGCAGTTGGTCGAACAGCGCCCGTCCCCGGCCCAGCACCAGCGGCTGGACGAGGAGACGGTACTCGTCGATCAGGTCCGCCGCGGCCAGAGCGCCGGCGAGCCCTCCGCCGCCCCACACGATGACGTCCGGGCCGGGCGCGGCCTTGATGGCGGCGATCTCGGTCGCGAGGTCCCCACGTGCGACCCGCGTGACCGGCCAGTCCGCCTCGGCGTCGCTGAGGGTCCTGGAGAACACGACCTTGGGGATGTCGTTCATCGGTGCCGCGTACGGGTCGTCCGAGTGCGGCCAGAGCGACGACATCTGCTGGTACGTGACGCGACCCATGAGGTGGGCGCCGGCCTTGCTGATGCGGTCGATCTTCCACTGCTTGAGCTCGGCGCCCTCGGGGATCGCGACCCCGGGGTGCTCGCGGTCGCTGTCGACGAACCCGTCCAGTGACATCGACATGTACAGAATGACGTCTCGCATGACTTGTCTCTCCTCGATCTCGTTCGGCCCGGTCGACGGGCGCCGGCGACTCGCACGGCGTCCCAGCGAATCATCGGGTGGCTTCATCTCTGCTTCATGCTTCTCCCTACCGACCGCCCGCGGGCCCGGAACTCATCGCCGCCGCGCGGGTCCTCGCGGGGGCAGCGGCGGGTGCTGGGCTCCGGACCTACGATGGGCGGATGCGTCTGGGTGGCCGGTTCTGGCGGTTCTGGGCGGCGGCGACGTTGGCGAATCTCGGTGACGGCATTCGCGTGGCCGCGTTTCCGCTGCTGGCGGCGTCGCTGACCGACGACGCGTTCGCGGTGGCGGCGGTCGGCGCGGCGACGGCGCTGCCGTGGCTGCTGACGGGGCTGGCCGCCGGGTCGCTGGCGGACCGCCGTGGCGCGCGGACGCTGCTCGCCGGGGCCGATGCCGGCCGCATCGTCGTGTTGCTCGGACTGGTGGCGGCGCTGCTGACGGACACCGCGACGCTGCCGCTGGTCGCCGCCGCCGCGTTCGCGCTGGGTGTCGCCGAGACCGTCCGCGACACCGCCGCGCAGACCGTCGTGCCGCGGCTGGTGCCGTCGAGGCTGCTGGAGCGGGCCAACGGGCGGCTGGTCGCGGGCGAGGTGGCCGGCAACGAGTTCGTCGGGCCGCTGATCGGCGCGGGGCTGTTCTCGGCCGGCGTGGCGCTGCCGTTCGCGGCCAACAGCGCGACGCTGGCGATCGCCGTCCTGCTGGTGCTGTCGTTGCCCGCGTCGCTGCTGGCCGCGACCGCCCGGGGCGGCGAGGCCGGCGCGCCCGTGGTGGCCGACGGGGTGCGCGCCGGGCTCGGCTGGCTGGCGCGGCAACGGGTGCTTCGCGGGCTGCTGGGCGCGGTCGCGATGGTGATGCTCGCCGACGCCGCCTGGTTCGCGGTGTTCGTGCTCTACCTGGACGCGCGGCTCGACGCCGGCGCGCTCGGCTTCGGCGTGTTCCTCGCGATCGGCGGGGTCGGCGGCCTGACCGGCGCACTGCTCGCCGACCGCCTCATCGGCCGGCAGCGGCACCGGGCCGTGCTGCTGGGCAGCATCGCCGTCATCGCCGTGACACCGGCGCTTCTGCTCGCCGCTCCGACGACGTGGGCGGCGGTCGTCGTCGTGGTGGCGACCAGCGGCGGCTTCACGGTGCTGAACGTCGCGGCCGTCTCGGTGCGGCAGCGGCTGACGCCGCCGGGGCTGCTGGGACGGGTCACCGCGGCCTGGCGGACGGTGGTGTTCGGCGCCGGCGCGGTGGGCGCGCTCGGGGGCGGCGCGGTCGCCTCCTGGCAGGGTCTGCAGGCGCCGTTCGTGCTCAGTGCCGTCCTCGGCGTCGTCGCGGTCGCGCTCTGGTGGCTGTCGACCCGCCGCGGCTCCGGCCCGCTGATCGCGTAGCTCCGCGCACGCGACGGGTAGAACATTCGTTCGAACACGGCTAGTGTGGAGGCATGACCGTAGCGTTCCAAGCCTCCCTGCTCGACGGCGTCAGCGGTGGCGCCACGCTGGGCGCGCTCGGCGACACCGTCGAGCGCACCGCCCTCACCCTCGGCGCGTGGGTCGACGTCCGGCGCGGCTGGGTCGACGGGTCCGACCAGCTCTTCACAGGCCTCGTCGAGTCGGTGCCGTGGCGGGCCGAGCGGCGCGCCATGTACGACCGCGTCGTCGACGTGCCGCGGCTGGTCCGCTTCTACGGCGACGGCGAGCCGCTGCCCGATTCGTTGCTGACCGAGGCGCGCCAGGAGCTGAGCCGGCACTACGCGCACGAGCTGGGCGAGCCGTTCACCACGGCCGGCATGTGCTTCTACCGCGACGGCCGCGACAGCGTCGCCTGGCACGGCGACACCATCGGGCGCAGCAGCACCGAGGACACCATGGTCGCCATCGTCTCGCTCGGGGCGCCGCGCTCGCTGCTGCTGCGTCAGCGCGGCGGCGGCAGCGCGACCCTCCGCTTCGCCGTCGGCCACGGCGACCTCCTGGTCATGGGCGGGTCGTGCCAGCGCACCTGGGAGCACGCCGTCCCCAAGACCGCGAAGCCGGTCGGGCCGCGCATCAGCGTCCAGTTCCGCCCCACGGGCGTGCGCTAGGCGCTGCGGCTCAGGGCAGCGCGGGCTCGACCAGTGCGGCCAGCGCGGTCGCGTGCTCGCACGCCAGGTCCTGATCGCCGCCGACGGCGGTCGCGTCGACCCTCGAGGTCGCACTGACGCCGATGCCGATCCCGCAGCCGCCGGTGATGTCGATGAACCGCCGCGACTCGTGGGCGCCCATCGGCGCCGGCGCGTCGACGCTCTCCGCCACGATGTCGTCCAGGCCGTACGTGCCGAAGAACTCGACCGACACGGTGAAGCTCTCGGTGAGCGTCGGCCCCTCGAACCGGTAGCGGCAGACCCTCGCCTGGCCCAGCGTCTCCGGCTCGCCGCCGGTCAGTCCGAGCGACGCGAGCCCGGCAGCGTCCACCAGGGCGCACGGGTCCAGCGCGGCCAGCGCGGGATCGCCCTCGAACCCCGGCTCGGGGGTCGCGGTCTCCGGCGGCTCCGGCGGCTCCGTGGTCTCCGGGGCTTCGGGTGGCGTGGGCGCCGTGCTCACGTCCGCCGCCGGCTCGTCCTGCGGGCCGCCGTCCCCGCCGCACCCACTCAGCAGGACGAGGGCGGCGACGAGGACGACTGCGGTTCTGGATCCAGTTCTGCGCACGGCGCCACATCCTGGCACGCGGCGCCGACCGGCGCGGGCGGCTCGCCGTCCCGCACACCGTCCTGCGCCCGCAGCGCGCCCCCGCCCGTGGGTGGGTCGCGGGGTCAGAGCCAGCCGCGGCGGGCGGCCTGGATGCCGGCCTGGAACCGGTTCGTCGCCTCCAGCTCGTCGAAGAGGCGGCGGGTCCGGCGGCGCATGGTGCGGGTCGACAGCCCGAGCTGGCGGGCGATCGCGTTGTCGGTCAGCCCGGCGGCCAGCAGTTGCACGAGCTGCCGGTCGTCGTCCGGGACGTCCGCCACGGCCGCCGGCCCGAGCGGCGTCGCCCGCGCCCAGTAGGTCTCGAACAGCTCCACCAGCGCGTCGAGCAGCGTCGACTCGCGGACGATCAGCCCCTGTGCGTGATCGACGTCCATCGACAGCGTGAGCAGCGCGATCCGGCGGTCGGCGATCGCCAGCTTCATCGGCAGCCCGGCCAGCACGCGGGCCTGCTCGCCGCGGCTCGTGAGGTCGTTGACCTCGTCCATGGCGCCGGGGATCTCGAGCGCCTCGGGTGCGTAGACGGCCCGCCAGCGCACGCCGCTGCCGAGGCGGACGGGCTCGACGGGGTTGACGGCGGCCAGGACGTACGGCGGCCGGTCGAAGACCATCATCTCCGAGCGCACCTGGTGCTGCAGCCGCACGAACCAGCGGCCCTGCTCCTCGGGGCCGTCGAGCAGCTCGACGGTGCTGCCGCCGCCCTCCTGCCGCCGCACGGCGTGGAAGATCGACGACAGCGCGACGGCGGAGCTGCGCACGTGGTCCAGCTCGCCGGCGCGTTCCCGCACCAGCGCGTCGAGGGCGGCCTCGGGGTCGACGGCGGTGTAGCGGCGGCGCCGTCCGGACATCCGCGTGACCAGGCCGAGCGCCCGCAGCCGGGCGAAGGCGCGGTCGACCCGGCCTTCGGGCTGCCCCAGCTGCTCCGCCAGTGCCGCCGGCGTGGCGTCGGCGCAGGTCAGGAGCGCGCGGTAGACCTCCTCGTCGAACGGGCCGAGGCCCACGGGCGCGAGCGAGAAGTCCTCATCTGCCGTCATGGCACCAATGTGGCCGGATTGTGCCACCGGCCGCAACCGGCCAGGCGCAACCATTGATAGCGGAGGAGGCCAGCCAGTACGAATGGGCAATCCCCGCGGCTCCCCCCGGCCGCGGTCCTACCCCGGGAGCATGATGATTGCTCGACGACTCCGCGCCGGATCCGGCGCAGCACTCGCCGTCGCCCTCGCCGCAGCGGGCCTGACCCCCCTCGTCGCCGGCACGGCACCCCAGGCAGGCGCGGCCCCCGAGGCCGGCCAGGACGCCCGCGTCATCGTGCTCATGGCGGGTCCCGACGGCGATCCCGTCGCGCCCGCCGAGCTCGCGACCGCGAACGCCCGGACCGAGCGGGCCGCCGTCGCCGCCCAGCGCACCATGCTGGCGGCCGCCGCCGGCCAGGGCATCGACGCCCAGGTCGAGCACGAGTTCACCGACCTCGTGCACGCCGTCGCCCTCACCGTCGACGCCGAGGACGTCGACGCGCTGCGGGAGCTGCCCGGCGTCGCCGACGTACTCCCGGACCAGCGGATCCGCACCGCCACGGACGTCAGCGTGCCGCACATCGGCGCGCCGGAGGTGTGGGAACGGCAGGCGCCCGGCGGCGGCGCGGCCGACGGCACCGGCACGATCGTCGCGGTCGTCGACACCGGCATCGACTACACGAACCCCTCGCTGGGCGGCGGCTTCGGCGAGGGCCACAAGGTCGTCGCCGGCCACGACTTCGTCAACGGCGACGCCGACCCGATGGACGACAACGGCCACGGCACCCACGTCGCCGGCATCGTCGCGGGCACGGGCGCCGGCACCCCCGAGACCACCGGCGTCGCGCCCGGCGCGCTGCTCACCGCCTACAAGGTGCTCGACGGCTGGGGCGCGGGCTACGAGTCCGACATCATCGCCGGGCTGCAGGCGGCCGTCGACCCCGCGAACCCGTACCGCGCCGACGTCGTCAACCTGAGCCTCGGCGGCCCCGGCGACGGCACCGACCCCATCGGGCTGGCCGCCACGGCCGCCACCGAGGCGGGCGTCGTCGTGGTCGCGGCCGCGGGCAACTCCGGACCCGGCGAGCAGACCATGGGCAGCCCGGCACTGGCCGACGGCGTCCTCTCGGTCGGCGCGTCCGCGAGCGGCCTGGTGCTGCCGTCGGCCCGGCTGACGGCGCCGCGCGACGAGCCCATCGACACCTTCCGTGCGCCGTTCTCCGCGCCCGCGCCGACCACGCCGGTCGTGGGCGAGCTCGTCGACGTCGGCGACGGCTACGAGGAGGACTACGACCGCGTCGGCGACGTCACGGGCAAGGTGGTCGCCTACCGGCAGAACCTGCCGCGCAACCTCGCCGACGTCGCGCCGTTCCTCGTCGAGCAGGCGCGGCTGGCCGAGGAACGCGGCGCGCTCGCGCTCATCGCCTACACCGGCGGCGGTGGCGGCCCGGTCCTCGCGGCCGACGGCGTCGCACCCGGCGCCGACACGCCGCAGCAGGAGCCCGGCGTCGTTGACGTCCCGCTCTCCGGCGTCCTGGAGGAGCCGGGCGAAAGCTTCCGGCTGGACCGCCTCGTCGTCATGGGCCTGTTCGAGATGCAGTGGGAGCAGCTCAGCCGCGACCTCGCCGCCGGCCCGGTGCACATCGAGATCTCCGGCCAGGACGTCACCGACCAGATGGCCTCGTTCAGCTCCCGCGGCCCGGCGCCGGACTTCGACCTCGAGCCCGACATCGTCGCGCCCGGCATCGAGATCCGCTCGACCTGGCCGCTGGAGTTCTGGGCGCCCGGCGTCTACCGCATCTCCGGCACCAGCATGGCCGCGCCGCACGTGGCCGGCGCGGCGGCGCTGCTGCGCCAGCTCCGGCCGGACGAGTCCGTCGCGGACGTCAACGGGCGGCTCACCGGCTCGGCCGTGGCGGTCGAGGGCACCGGCCCGACGACCTCCGGCGCCGGTCGCGTCGACATCCCGGCGGCCGTCGACAGCCCGCTGATCGCCGCCCCGACGTCGGTCTCGCTCGGCCTGGCGGACCTGTCCGGCGCGACGGTCGGCGGCAGCGGTACGACGACGCTGCGCAACCCCGGTGACGCCGAGGTCGCCGTCACCCTCGCCGTCGAGCAGGCGCCGACCACCATCGGCACCGCCACCGTGACGCCCACCCATGGCACGATCCCCGCCGGCGGCGAGCTCGAGGTGACGGTCACCGTCGCCGCGGACACCCCGGACGGCGATGCCGACCTGACCGGCTGGGTCGTCGCGACGACGTCGGGCGACGGCGGCAGCCCCGCCACCGTCCGGGTCCCGTACCTGCTGGCCGCCCGGCACCTGGTCGTCCAGACGTCGCCCGACCCCAGCGACGGCACCTCGGAGGCCTTCATCTGGAGCCCGGCGCCGCTGGCCGAGCCGCCGACCGTGACGGTGACCCCGCCGCGCGGCCGCCCGGTCACCGTCCAGGCCGAGCACGACTACGACAGCTGGTACCGCGCGGAGCTCACCGGGTCGCGGGCCGGAGCGTACGCCGTCGGCGTCACCGCTGGCACGACGCTCGGCGCGATCATCACCGGAAGTGCGTCCTTCGAGGTCACCGCCCCTTCGGGCAACTCGGGCAACCCGGCCGCGTGGCAGCCGATCGGCCCCAATACGTCGTCCGGCCCGATCACCGTGAGCGGCGCCGACCCCGACACGGCCGCCGTCACGCAGTACGGCAAGCCGGGTCCGTGGACCACGGACGACGGCGGTGAGACGTGGCGGCAGCACAACCGGCTGCCCGTCGCGGCCGGCAGCGGCAACGACAACCTCGTCATCGCCGCCGACGACCCCGACACCATGTGGTACGCCGTCAACGCCGCCACCGGCCTCAGCTTCGGCGTCCGCCTCGACAACACCTACGAGGGCCGGATCCTGCGCAGCGAGGACGGCGGCGCGACCTGGCAGCAGCTCGACGTGCCCGACGCGCACACGATCGCGCTGCTCAGCGATCCGCAGACGCAGGTGCTGGTCGCCGTCCGGCCGGACGCGATCCTCGTCAGCCACGACGGCGGCGACGGCTGGGCGAGCTACCCGAACCCGGCCGGCAGTGACCTGACCGGCGCGGCCGTCAGCGGCGACGACCTGTACCTGGCCGGCTTCGACGCCGTCTGGGCGGTCCGCGGCATCCTGGCCGGCGAGCCGACCGGCAGCGACACCGTCTACAAGACCGAGGACGGCTTCGTCGAGGGCCTGGCCGCCACGGCCGACGGCGAGACCGTGGCCGCGTTGGTCGACGACGTCGTCATCGGCAGCCACGACGGCGGCGCCACCTGGGCCGAGCTGTACCCCGTCCCCGACGGCGGCGCCCTCGACCTCGTCGTCAGCGACGACCTGATGATGGTGACGACCTACCGCGACGTCCAGCACGTCAGCCGCGACGGCGGCACGACGTGGGAGCAGCTGCCCGAGCCGATCAACGGCGCCGTCGAGGACGACGTCCAGCCGTGGGCCGGCGGGCTGCTGTGGTCGTCGCCGGGCGCCGGGCTGTTCCTGACCGGCGACGACGGCGACGACCCGCGGCGCATCGGCGTCCAGGGCAGCACCGTCCACGACCTCGAGATCGCCGACGACACCGACGGCACGCCGCGGCTGCTCGCCGGCACCGACACCGACATCTACGCCACCGACCTGCCGACGCGGCCGAAGCTGCCGGCCGGCGGTGCGGAGTGGGGACTGTCGGGCTACGAGGCCTACGTCGGCACCCGCATCGGCCAGCTCGCCGTCGACCCGCAGGACCCGCAGACGGTGTGGAAGATCCGCAAGGACGCGCTGTCGCAGTTCTGGGTCTACCGCAGCACCGACGGCGGCCACGAGTGGGACCTGCGCGGACGCACCAACGAGGTGCCGCTGGACCTGGTGGTGGGGACGGCCGACTCCGACACCGTGGCGGTCTCGTTCTGGAGCCTCGGCGGGACGGGCCTGTACGTCACCCGCAACGGCGGCACGGTCTGGCGCAAGTACTTCCACGACCAGCTGTTCTGGTCCGTCGCCACCGATCCCGCGCACCCGGAGCGGCTCTGGCTGGCCGCCGACGACGGCCTCTACCGCAGCGACGACTTCGGCGTCACCGCGGAGAAGGTCGTGGACGGCCGGTACACGTCGGTGTCCGTCGACGGCGACCGCGTGGTCGCCGCCGGCCCGGCGATCCGCGTCAGCGACGACGGCGGCACGACCTGGCACGACGCGGACACTGGCGGGCTGCCGATGCTGGTCGGCGACCTGGCCGTCTCGCCGACGGACCCGGACACCTGGTACGCCGCGACCGGCTCGTTCAGCGCGAACGGGCTGATCAAGGGCGGCCGGGGCGTGCTGCGCAGCACCGACGGCGGGCGCACCTGGGCGAACGTGTCCGGCGGCCTGCAGAACCTGTCGGTGGTGTCACTGGAGATCAGCCCGGACGGCCGGTGGCTCTACGCCGGCACCCAGCTCGGCGGTGTGCACCGGGTGCGCACCAGATAGGTGCCCCCGGGTCCCCAGGCACGCCGCCGGGACCGGTGACGAGTGGGACGACGTGTCCTCAGCCGTCGTCCCACTCGTCACGCAACTCCTTGCGCAACACGTCGACCTGCACCATCAGCGCGCCGAGCAGCTCTTCGCGGTTCAGCCGGTTGGTGGTGCGGTACGACCACGCCGGCCGCCCGTCGGCGTCGAAGACCTTGATCAGCACGAACGCCTCGATGGCCGTCTCGCCCTGGGCGAGCGGGTGCACCTCGAGGCCGCTGAGCACCTGAGCGACCGGCACGCGCTCGTCGCCGGTCGAATCGGGGTCGCTGTCCATGGGCAGTATCCAAGCACTCCCTGACACCGCGCTCAGGGGCGACCCCGAGATGTCCCTGAGCTACCCCTGAAAGCACCCTTGAACTGCTGTTTTACCGTTCCCGGCGGTCGTAGCGTAGCCGCCATGATCACAGCGGAACGGCTGACGAAACGCTACGGAGACAAGACCGCGGTCGACGCGATCGACTTCACGGTCCGGCCGGGCGCGGTCACCGGCTTCCTCGGCCCGAACGGCGCCGGCAAGTCGACGACCATGCGCATGGTGATGGGCCTCGACCACCCGTCCGGCGGCCGGGTCACCGTCAACGGCAAGGCCTACCGCGACCTGCCCGCGCCGCTGCACGAGGTCGGAGCGCTGCTCGAGGCCAAGGCGATTCACGGTGGCCGCTCGGCGTACCACCACCTGCTGTGGCTGGCGAAGACCAACGGCATCCCTCGCCGTCGCGTCGACGAGGTCATCGGCCTGGTCGGGCTGGAGGCCGTCGCGCACAAGCGGTCCGGCGGGTTCTCGCTCGGCATGGGCCAGCGGCTCGGCATCGCCGCCGCGCTGCTCGGCGACCCCGGTGTGCTGCTCTTCGACGAGCCGGTCAACGGCCTCGACCCCGAGGGCATCCGCTGGATCCGCAACCTCATCCGTGCGCTGGCCGCCGAGGGCCGGACGGTGTTCGTGTCCAGCCACCTCATGTCCGAGATGGCGCTCACCGCCGACCACCTGCTGGTCATCGGGCGCGGGCAGATCCTCGCCGACACCGGCATGGCCGACTTCATCGCCCGCAACTCCGCCGCCCACGTGCGGGTGCGCTCGCCCCAGGGCGGGGCGCTGGCCGAGGCGCTGCGCGAGCACGGCTGGACGGTCCGCCGCGACGACGACGGCGCGCTGCTCGTCGAGGGGGCCTCGTCGGACCAGATCGGCGACGTCGCCGGCACCCGCGGCCTGTTCCTGCACGAGCTGAGCGTGGTCAACGCCTCGCTCGAGGAGGCGTTCATGCGTCTCACCGCCGACAGCGTCGAGTACCACGCCCGCACCGACCAGCCCGTTCTCGCCGGAGTGTGACCAGATGACCACAGCGACCCTCGAGCCGGCCGCCGCGAGCGCGCGGCCGGCGGCCTCCACCGGCGCGGCCCGGCTCACGTTCGGGCGCATCCTCGACGCCGAGTGGACCAAGATCCGCACCGTCCGCTCCACCGTCTGGACCCTCGCCTCCCTGTTCGTCCTCAGCGTCGGCCTGACGGCGCTGGTCTGCCTCGCGGCGGCCGGCGACCTCGCCAGCGGCGCCGCCGGCGACGAGCCGGTGGGCGCGTTCGCCACCTGGGGCCTGATGTTCGGCCAGATCGCCGCGCTCGTGCTCGGCATCCTGGTGGCCACGTCGGAGTACTCCAGCGGCATGATCCGCACGACGCTCGCGGCCGCGCCACGCCGGTGGTCCGTGCTCGCCGCCAAGACGACGGTGCTCACCGGGCTGCTGCTGGTGCTCGGCACCATCACGTCCGCCGCGGCGTTCCTGGCCGGCAACTTCTTCCTCGACCGCGAGGGCATCGGGTTCTCGGTCACCGACCCCGATGTGCTCCGGACCATGATCGGCGGCGGCCTGTACCTCGCCGTGCTGGGCGTGTTCGGCCTGGCGCTCGGCCTGCTCATGCGGCACACGGCCGGCGCGGTCACCGTCGGCATCGCCCTGATCTTCATCGTCGGCAACCTCGTCGGGCTCATCCCCGGCGCCACCGGCGAGTGGCTGACGAAGCTGATGCCGGGCAACGCCGGCTCGACCATCGCCACCGTCGAGTCCTTCAACCCGGACCTGCTCGGGCCGTGGACGGGCCTGGGGGTGTTCGTCGGCGAGGCGGCGCTGCTCCTGCTGGTCGCGGGGTGGCTGTTCCAGAAGCGCGACGCCTGAAACCTGGGTGCGCGACGGCGGTCGCGTCGGCTTCAATGGCCGGCGTGACCGCCTTCCGCATGCCCATGCTGCTCGCCCGCGCCGCCGACCGCGGCCTCGAGCCCGGCCTGACGGCGTGGGCGGCGTCGACGCTGCCGTCCCTGGTGCCGGCACTGGCCGAGCGGTGGGAGCTGAGGGTGGCCGAGCCGTACGAGCCGGGCGGGCAGGCGTCGTGGGTGGCTCCGGCGACGACGGCGGCAGGTGACGCCGTCGTGCTCAAGGTCGGCTGGCGCCACCCCGAGGCCGAGCACGAGGCCGACGGGCTGCGCTTCTGGGACGGCGACGGCGTCGTCCGCCTGCACGACGAGTTCGTCAGCGACGACACCCGGGCGTTGCTGCTCGAGCGGTGCACGCCCGGCACCTGGCTGAAGGACTCGATGCCGCCGCCGGAGCAGGACGTCGTGCTCGCGGGCATGCTGCGGCGACTCTGGCGCCGTCCGCCCGAGGGTCACCCGTTCCCGTCGCTCACCTCGATGTGCGACCACTGGGCGCGCGAGTTCGAGGCGCGGGCCGACGCCGTCGCCGACGAGCGAGGATGGGACCGCGGCCTGCTGCGCGAGGGCGTCGCGCTGTACCGCGAACTGCCGCGCACCAGCGACGACGACGTGCTGCTCTGCACGGATCTGCACCCCGAGAACGTGCTCGCCGCCCGGCGCGAGCCGTGGCTCGTCGTCGACCCGAAGCCGCACGTCGGCGACCGCACCTACGACGCGACCCAGCACATGTTCAACATGGAGCGGCTGCAGACCGACCCCGGGGCACTGTCGGACCGCATGGCCGGGCTGCTCGACCTCGACCCGAAGCGGCTGCGGCTCTGGCTGTTCGCCCGGTGCGTGCAGGAGGCGCCGGAGTGGGACGGCATGTACGAGGTGGCGCTGAAGCTGGCGCCGTAGTTCGGGCCGTCAGAAGTCGATGCGCATGACCTTGCGGCGCGGGGTCGGGTGGCCGACTTCCTCGAAGCCGGCGGCCGCGAACATGGCGACGGTGCCGACGTGCAGCTCCTCGAGGATCACCTTCGTCGTGGTGATCGGGTAGCCCTCGATCGCGCGGGCGCCGTTGTCCCGGGCGACGGGGGCGGCCGCCGCCGCGAGCGCCGTCGCGATGCCGCGCTTGCGGAAGCCGGCGCGGGTGACGAAGCAGGTCACCGCCCATACGCCCGAGTCGGCCGGGTCCTCGTCGCGGTCCTTCCAGGGGACGGTGAAGACGCGTCGGAGCCCTTCGTAGTCCGCGCGTGGCTGGACGTTGCACCAGCCGGCCGGCTCGCCGTCGAGGTAGGCGACCAGGCCGGATGGCTGGTCGTACTGGTCGCGCAGCCGTTCGGCGCGGTCCTCGGCGGGGAACGAGCCGAACGACTCGCGCGGCGCCAGCTTGTAGCGCTGGCACCAGCAGCGTTGTGGCGTTCCGCGGGTGCCGAACACCGCCTGCAGGTCCTCCCAGCTCGCCTCGTTCGCGGGAACGACGGTGATGGCCGGTGTGGTCATACCCGCAGCTCCGGTGGGAAGCCGGTCCACCGCAGCTCGCCGGGCAGGTGCCGGGTGTCGTTGTGCACCAGGACCGACGGCGCGCGCTCCGGCGCGTAGCGGATGACGGTGAGCGCGGCGTTGCCCTGGTTGACCGTCAGCCAGCGCCACGGCGGCGCGTCGAGGGCGTGCCGCAGCAGCCAGCCGACGGTGAACGCGTGCGTGACGACCAGCTCGTGCCGGTCGGCGTCACCATCGGCCGGGCCGGTGAACCGCTCGACCGCCTGCGTGGCCAGCTGGGCGCCCTGGTCGTCGGCGTCGTCGTCGAGCTGGTCGACGAACCGCCGATAGTGGGCGGGCGCCTCGTCGGGGCCGGGGCGGTACGGGACGTAGTCGCCCGCCGCCGGGTCCTGTTGCGGCTCGACCCCGAGGGCGGCGGCGACGATGCGGGCCGTCTCGGCAGCGCGGGGGAGCGGCCCGTGGTGGACCGAGGCGATGGGTGCGGTGGCGTCGCGGAGCCGCTCGCCGAGCAGGCGGGCCTGTTCGCGCCCGTTCGTCGTCAGGCCGATCTCGTCGGACGTGGCCTCGGCGTGCCGGGCGAGGTACAGGTAGCGGGTGGCGGTCATGGGTGCGGCTCCAGCAGGGTGGCGACGGCGTCGAGGACGGCCGGCCAGGCGGCCGACTCGGGGTCGATGAGCCCGAAGTGCTCCACACCGGGCATCTCCCGCAGCGTGGCTCGCGGTCCGGCCGCGGCGGCGTAGCGGCGGCTGAGATCGGGCGGGACCTGCCGGTCGTCTCTGCCGTGCAGCAGGACGACCGGGATGGCGGGCGGGACGAGTCGCATCGGGTCGGCGACGGCGTATCGCTCGGGCTGCGTCGTGGGATCGCCGTCGAGGAGCTCCAGCGCCGCGCCGTCGTCGAGCTCCAGCTCGGCCGCCGCGGTGAGGTCGAGGACCCCGGCGAGCGAGACGACCCCGGCGGGCGGGACGACCCCGGCGGGCGGGACGCCCCCGCCCGGCCGGGCTCGGCCGCCGGCCGGGGTCGCCCACCGAGAACCCGGCGGGAGCCGGTGCTGCGACGCCGCCCAGACCGCGAGATGCGCTCCGGCCGAGTGCCCCACGTGCACGATCCGGCTCACGTCGACCTCGACGGGTCCGCCCGCCGTCGCCGCCGCGACGAGGCCCGGGACCGTGTCGAGCGCTTGCGCGACGTCGTCGAATGTCTCCGACCAGCCGCCGCCCGCCCCGATCCGGCGGTACTCGATCGCGGCGACGGCGTATCCCGCGGCCGCGAGCCCGGCGCACTGCGGCCGCGTATGGGTGCGGTCGTACTCCGCTCGCCAGAATCCGCCGTGCACCACGACGACCAGCGGCGCATTGCCCGACGTGCCCGAGTAGCCCTCGCCCCCATCGGGGTTGCCCGAGTTGCCCGCGAGCAACTCGGGCACGTCGGGCAACCAGACGTCGGCGACCTGGTCGGGCAGGTCCCCGTAGGCGACCGTGAGCCGCGGCGGGGGAGCGGCGCGGGTCAGCACCTCGCGCGGATCACGCACCAGGTGCCCCGGCCAGGTCGTGGCGCATCACCCAGCGCGGCCGCCGGGCGCTGGTCGCGTCGGTGCCGGCGACCCGCCGGAAGCCGGCCCGCTCGAACATCCCGGTCGTGCCCACGTACGCCAGCGCCGTGCTGAGCCGCGCGCCGCCCGTCTCGACCGGGTAGCCCTCCAGCGCCGGCGCGCCGTGCGCCCCGGCGAACTCGACCGCCCCGTGCAGCAGCTCCTCCGCGAGCCCCTGCCGGCGGTAGCCCGTCCGCACCACGAAGCAGACGACGGACCAGACGGGGAGGTCGTCGACCGCGTGGATGGTCGTCGAGCGCACCAGCCGCTCCATCGCCGTCCGCGGGCCCACGTTGCACCAGCCCGCGGGCTCGTCGTCGACGTAGGCGAGCAGGCCGGGCGGCGGCTCGGCGGCGACCAGCTCCCGCAGCCGGTCCTCGCGGTCGGGGCCGGCCATGCGGCCGAACTCGCCCGACGGCAGCCGCCAGGCCAGGCACCAGCAGGCGTCCGCCCCCTCGCCGCGCGGGGAGAGCAGGGCGCGAAGATCGTCCCAGCGATCGGGCGTGGCGGGGTGGACCCGCACCACCGGGGCGACGTCGGCAGCCATACGGGGCAGTCTGGCGCATGCCGCGGGCGAGGGCAGCGCGTTACCCTTGCGATGGACCCCCGCACTCCGCCGACACCCGAGGACTCCAGCCGACGTGTTCGCCACCCTCAGTGACCGCCTCACCGCGACGTTCAAGAACCTGCGTGGCAAGGGTCGCCTCTCCGAGGCCGACATCGACGCCACCGCGCGCGAGATCCGCGTCGCGCTGCTCGAGGCCGACGTCGCGTTGCCGGTGGTCAAGGACTTCATCGCGGCCGTCCGCGAGCGCGCGCGGGGCGAAGAGGTCTCGCAGGCGCTCAACCCCGCCCAGCAGGTCATCCAGATCGTCAACGACGAGCTGGTCCGCATCCTCGGCGGCGAGACGCGCCGGCTGCGGTTCGCCAAGCAGCCGCCGACGGTCATCATGCTCGCGGGTCTGCAGGGTGCCGGTAAGACGACGCTGGCGGGCAAGCTCGCCCTCTGGCTCAAGGAGCAGGGCAAGCAGCCGCTGCTGGTGGCCGCCGACCTGCAGCGACCCAACGCCGTCACCCAGCTCCAGGTGGTCGGCGAGCGCGCCGGCGTTTCCGTGTGGGCGCCCGAGCCGGGCAACGGCGTGGGCGACCCGGTCTCCGTCGCCAGGTCCAGCATCGAGCACGCCACCAGCAAGCTCTACGACGTCGTCATCGTCGACACCGCCGGCCGCCTGGGCGTCGACGCCGAGCTCATGAAGCAGGCCGCGGACATCCGCGACGCCGTGAAGCCCGACGAGACGCTGTTCGTCGTCGACGCCATGATCGGCCAGGACGCCGTCAGCACCGCCCTGTCGTTCCAGGACGGGGTCGGGTTCGACGGTGTCGTCCTCACCAAGCTCGACGGCGACGCCCGCGGTGGCGCCGCGCTGTCGGTCGCGTCGGTCACCGGGAAGCCGGTCATGTTCGCGTCGGCGGGCGAGAAGCTCACCGACTTCGACGTGTTCCACCCCGAGCGCATGGCGTCGCGCATCCTCGACCTCGGCGACATGCTCACGCTCATCGAGCAGGCGCAGAAGGCGTTCGACGCCGAGCAGGCCGAGGACATGGCCCGCAAGCTGCAGGCCAAGGGTGGCAAGGAGTTCACCTTCGACGACTTCCTGCAGCAGATGCAGGCGATCAAGAAGATGGGCTCGTTCAAGAGCCTCATCGGCATGCTCCCCGGCGCCGGCCAGATGCGCGAGGCGCTCGAGGCGTTCGACGAGCGCGAGCTCGACCGCGTCCAGGCCATCGTCCACTCGATGACCCCGGGCGAGCGCGCCAACCCGAAGATCATCAACGGCTCGCGCCGCGCCCGCATCGCTCGCGGGTCCGGTCGCCAGGTCAGCGAGGTCAACCAGCTCATCGAGCGGTTCTTCATGGCGCGCGAGATGATGAGTCAGGCCGCGCGGGGCAAGCTCGGCGGCCTCGGCGGGATGCCCGGCATGCCCGGCATGGCGGGCGGCATCCCCGGCTTGCCCGGCATGGGGGGCAAGAAGAGCAAGGGCAAGCAGCCGAAGCAGGGCAAGAAGGGCAAGGGCGGGTCCCGTTCGGGCAACCCGGCCAAGCGAGCGGCCCAGCTCGCGGCCGCCGACGAGAAGCGCGCCGCGGAGCCGCAGCCCGGCCAGGTGCCCTCGGCCTTCGGTGGCGACGCGCCCGCCGGCGACGGCACGCTGGACCTGCCCGACGACATCGCGCAGTTCCTCAAGCGGCGGTGAGCGCGTCCGCACCGGCGCCCGCGCTGCACCTGCGCGGGGTCGTGCTGCCCGACGGCGAGCATCGTGACCTGTGGGTGCGCGACGGCCTCGTCACGTACGAGCCGGTGCCGGGAGCGTCGACGGTCGCCTCGGGCTGGATCCTGCCCGGCCTGGTCGACTTGCACTGCCACGTCGGCCTCGACGCCGGCGGCGCCGTCCCCGACGACGTCGCGGAGCAGCAGGCGCTGACCGACCGCGACATCGGCGTCCTCCTCATCCGCGACGCCGGCTCGCCCGCCGACACCCGCTGGATCGACGCGCGCCCGGACCTCCCGCGCATCGTCCGAGCCGGCCGGCACCTCGCCCGCACGAAGCGCTACCTGCGCAACTTCGGCTGGGAGATCGAGCCCGAGGACCTCGTCGCCTACGTCGAGCAGGAGGCCCGGCGCGGCGACGGCTGGGTGAAACTGGTGGGCGACTGGATCGACCGCGAGAAGGGCGACCTCTCGCCCTGCTGGCCTCGGTGGGCCCTCGACGCGGCGATCTCGCGGGCGCACGAGCTCGGGGCGAGGGTGACGGCGCACGTGTTCGGCGAGGACGCCCTGCCCGATCTGCTGGGCGCCGGCATCGACGGCATCGAGCACGGGACGGGGTTGTCGTCCGACCTGATCGGTGCGATGGCGTCGCGAGGTGTGTCGTTGGTGCCGACGCTGGTGAACATCGACAACTTCCCGAAGTTCGCGTCGCAGGGTGAGGCGAAGTTCCCCGCGTACGCCTCGCACATGCGGTCGCTGCACGCGCGGCGATACCAGAACGTCCGCGACGCGTACGACGCCGGCGTGCCGGTGTTCGCGGGGACCGACGCCGGGGGGCAGCTGCCGCACGGGTTGATCGCGCGCGAGGTGCTGGAGTTCGTGGCGGCGGGTCTTCCTGCCCCCGATGCCGTGGCCGCTGCGTCGTGGAAGGCCCGGTCCTACTTGCTGGGTGGGAGCGGGTTGGTGGAGGAGGGTTCGGCCGCGGATCTGTGCGTGTACGCCGCCGATCCTCGGGTCGATCCGTCGACGTTGCTGGAGCCGGTTCGGATCGTTCTGCGGGGGCGCGTGGTGCGCTGAGGTTCTGCAGGTATTTGAGGTTCTGCGGTGGGGTGCTGACGTGGGTCGGGCCCACTGCTGTCTCGATTGTCGAGGGCGCGGCGGCGCGCCTCAAGTCTGCGCGCGTGGTGGTCGGGTCGCTGCTGTGGTGGGGGCGCTGGACTTGACCCGCGCCGCCGCGCCCTCGCCTTTCACAGCACCAGGGCCCCCTCCCCAAATGGACCCGGCCCTCAGGCCCGCTGTTCTCTCTTCTCGCTGGCCGCTGGCGGTTCCGCTGTGGGTTCGGCCATTGGTCTCGCTGTGGTCCAGTTGCGCCGGCCGCTCACTGTTGATCATGGAGAAGAGCAGGTTCTGAAGCCCGTTTGAGGCGCATTTCTCCATGGTCAACAGTGGGCGGGCCCGCGCGGCGGCGTGGTGACGCCTCGCGATCCGGCTCACGCTCGGGAATCCGGCGCTTGCGGCCCGGATTCGGCTGCCAAGCGCCGGATTCCCGAGCGTGAGCCTGTTTCCGGGGCGTCAGCCTGCCTCACCCCATGATCATCAATGATCCAACCACCTATAGAGGGTTGGATCATTGATGATCATGGAAAATGGCCGGCGGGAACTGACCGCGGCGCGACCAGTTGCCGACCTTGCGACGGGCCGCCCGGCGAACCCCGTCCAGCCCACGTTTTCCCACCCCCGAACTTAATCCTCAAGAACCCTTGCTAAAGGCGTCTTTAGCAAGGTAGCTTTAGGGTCATGAACAACGAGGAGACCCAGAGGATCACCGATCCGCAGTCCATGCGGGCTCTCGCGCATCCGCTGCGCCTGCAGCTCATGGACCTGCTGGGCCTCGAAGCGGAACTGACCGCCACCCAGTGCGCCGAGCGCACGGGCGAGAGCGTCGCGAGCTGCTCGTTCCACCTGCGCATGCTGGCCAAGTACGGCTATGTCGAGCCGGGGGAGCAGCGCGGACGCGAGAAGCCGTGGCGGTTGGTGAGCCGCAGCCGCAGCATCGGCGCCGACGTCGAGAATCCGGAGTCGGTCCAGGAGGCGTCGTTGTTCGCCGGGGTCATCGTCGACCGCGAGGCGGCGCGCCTGCATCGGGCGCTCGGCCGGACGTCGGAGCTCGGGCCTGAGTGGCTCGACACCATGACCATCAATACGTCGTCGTACTGGATGACCGCGGGCGAGGCTCTCGAGATCGTCGAACGTCTTCGCGAGTTCCAGGATGACCTCGCCGAGCGGTTCGCCAGCCGCATCGAGGATCCCGCATCACGGCCCGAGGGCGCCCGCGTCGTGCACTTCCTCGGTTCCGTGTCGCCCGATCCTGACATCCACCCGCAGCCTGCCGCCGCAGACGACCAGCCGTAGGGGACCGCCATGTTCCTCGACCCCAGCATTCACTACGATCCGCACGCCGAGCGCCGCACCGCCGCGGCCGCCGAGCGCACCCGTCGCGCCCTGGCCCGCAGTCGCCGCCTGCACCGCTGGGCCGACCGGTCCGCGCGGCTGGCCGAGCTGCTCGACCGCCGCGCCCGCGACGGCCGGCCCCAGCTCAACCGGCCGGCCGTCGACCGGCTGATCAGCGCGGCCTGAGCCGATGCCGTCGGCGCTGGCGTACCGGCCGTTCCGCCGGCTCACCGTCGCCTGGACGTTCAGCAACTTCGGCGACAGCGCGCTCTACCTCACCGTCGCCATCTGGGCCAAGGATCTGACCGGCAGCAACGCCGCCGCCGGGCTGGTCTTCCTGGCGCTCGGCCTGCCCGTGTTCCTCGCGCCGCTCGCCGGGCAGCTGGCCGACCGCGTGTCGCGCAAGCGGCTCGTCGCCGTCGTCAACCTCGTCGCCGCCGCCGGGGTGCTGGCGCTGCTCGCCGTCGACGACGCCGCCGACCTGTGGGTGATCTACGTGGTCACCTTCGGCTACGGCTGGGTCGGCTACGTGACCTCGGCGGCGCAGTCGGGCCTGCTCAGGGACATGCTCGACGACGGCGACCTGGCCGGCGCGAACGGGCTGCTCACCACGTTGGACCAGGGTCTGCGCCTGCTCACGCCGCTGGCCGGCGCCGGCGTCTACGCGTTGTACGGCGGGGGAGCGGTCGCCGTCCTGACGGCGTCCATGCTGGTCATCGCGGCGTTGGTGCTGCTCACCGTCCGCGTCGACGAGAGCCCGCCCACGCCCGCCGCCGAGCGCGAGAGCTTCCGGCGCGAGCTGACCGCCGGCTTCCGGCACCTGCGCGCCACACCGGCGCTGGCCGACCTGATCCTGCTGCTCAGCATCGCGGTCGCCGTCACGGGCTTCGCCAACTCCGCCTCGTTCGCCATCGTCGAGGGCCTCGGCCTGCCGACCGAGTTCTTCGGCATCATGTCCAGCATCCAGGGCGGCGGGTCCATCGTCGGCGGCCTGACGGCGGCACTGCTCATCCGGCGACTCGGCGAGCGGGCCTCCGTCGGCGTCGGGCTCGTCGTCATCGGCGCCGGGCTGGGACTGGCCCTGACCCCGTCGGCCGCCGTCGTCCTTGTCGGTGCCGCCATTCTGGGGCTCGGCGTGGTGTGGGCCGTCGTCGGCATGGTGACGCTGCGCCAGCGGCTCACCCCGCCGCAACTGCAGGGCCGCACGTCGGCCGCCACGAACATGGCGCTCAACGGGCCGCAGGTGGTCGGGACCGCCACGGGAGCCGCGCTGATCGCCGTCGTCGACTACCGCGTGCTCGTCGCCGCCATGACCGTCACCATCCTGACCTGCGCGATCGTCCTGCTGGCCCGCAAGGTGACCGCACCTGACGCCGTCGTCGATGAGGAGCCGGCCGCCCAGCGGGTGTAGGAGTTGGGTCAGGACGCCGCCATCTGGCACAATGACCTGCTGAACCGGCGATCGTGCGGCCCTCTCACCCTCGAGCTCCGGATCCATCGAACCGTCGTCATCGGTGCCCCACTCAGGTGACGACGGCTCACCCGTGCGTGAACATCCAAGGAGACTCCACCCCAGTGGCTGTCAAGATCAAGCTGAAGCGGATGGGCAAGATCCGCTCGCCGCACTACCGCATCGTCGTCGCCGACTCCCGCACCAAGCGCGATGGCCGGGCCATCGAGGAGATCGGCCTGTACAACCCCAAGCTCGAGCCGAGCCTCATCAAGGTCGACTCCGAGCGCGCGCAGTACTGGCTGGGCGTCGGCGCGCAGCCGACCGAGCCGGTGCTGGCGATCCTCAAGGTCACGGGTGACTGGCAGAAGCACAAGGGCCTTCCGGGCGCCGAGGGCACGCTGAAGGTCGCCGAGCCGAAGCAGGAGAAGCGCGCCGCGTTCGACGCCGCTCTGGCCGAGGTCCACGGCGAGCCGAAGTCCGACGCCACCACGCCGAAGAAGAAGCCGGCCAAGAAGGCTGCGGCCAAGAAGGCCGAGGCCAAGGCCGACGAGGCGCCGGCCGCCGAGGCTCCTGCCGCTGAGGCTCCGGCCGAGGAGACCAAGGTCGAGGAGGCCAAGGTCGAGGCTCCCGCTGAGGAGGCCAAGGCCGAGGCGAAGGCCGACGACGCGCCGGCCGCCGAGGCGAAGGCTGACGAGTCCTGATGCTGGCCGAGGCGCTGGAGCACCTGGTCGCCGGGGTGGTCGACCACCCCGACGACGTCAGCGTGCGCACGCGTCAGCTCCGCCGCGGCCGCCTGCTCGAGGTCCGGGTGCACCCCGACGACCTCGGCAAGGTCATCGGCCGCGGCGGCCGCACGGCCACGTCGTTCCGCACGGTCGTCGCGGCGCTGTCGAACGACGGCGGCGTGCGCATCGACTTCGTCGACGTCGACGGGCGCTGACGACGGCGTGATCGTCACCGTCGGGCGCATCGGGCGCGCGCACGGCATCCGCGGCGAGGTCAGCGTCGAGGTCCGTACCGACACGCCCGACGAGCGGTTCGCCGACGGCGCCGTGCTCACCACCGACCCCGTCCGGCGGGGCCCGCTCACCGTGCGCGGGTCCCGCTGGCACAGCGGGCGGCTGCTGGTGACGTTCGACGCCGTCACCGACCGCACCGTCGCCGAGGGGCTGCGCGGCACGTTGCTGCTGGCCGAGGTCGCCGACGACGAGACCACGGGCGACCCCGACGAGTTCTTCGACCACCAGCTGGTGGGCCTGAAGGCCGTCGGGGTCGACGGCGCCGCCATCGGCGTGGTGCGCGAGATCATCCACGCCCCCGGCCAGGACCTGCTGTCCATCGAGCTCGGGGACGGCCGCGAGGCGCTGGTGCCGTTCGTCGTGGAGATCGTGCCGGAGGTCGACGTCGCCGGCTCGCGGGTCGTCATCGACCCGCCGCCGGGGCTGTTCGAAGAGGATCCGTCTGCTGAGTGAGGCCGTGCGCATGAGGATCGACGTCGTCACGATCTTCCCCGACTACCTCGCGCCGCTGGACCTGTCGCTGGTCGGCAAGGCCCGCGAGGCGGGCGTGCTCGACCTGCGCGTCCACGACCTGCGCGACTGGGCCACCGACCGGCACCGCACCGTCGACGACACCCCGTACGGCGGCGGCGCCGGCATGGTCATGAAGCCCGACGTGTGGGGTGCGGCGCTCGACGACGTCGTCGGCAGCGGCGACCCCGCCCGGGCCCCGCGGCTGCTGGTGCCGGCGCCGTCGGGCCGCCCCTTCACCCAGGCGCTCGCGCACGAGCTGGCCGCCGAGCCCTGGCTGGTGTTCGCCTGCGGGCGCTACGAGGGCATCGACGCCCGACTCGTCGAGGACGCCGCGACCCGCATGCCGGTGACCGAGGTGTCGCTCGGCGACTACGTGCTCAACGGCGGCGAGGTGGCGGCGCTGGTCATCGTCGAGGCCGTCGCCCGGCTGCTGCCCGGCGTCGTCGGCAACCCGGAGTCGCTGGTCGAGGAGTCGCACGGCGCCGATGGCCTGCTCGAGTACCCCGTCTACACCAAGCCGCCCACGTGGCGCGGACTCGACGTCCCCGAGATCCTGCTGTCCGGCCACCACGGCAACGTGGCCCGCTGGCGGCGCGACCAGGCGCTGCGTCGTACGGCCGAACGCCGTCCGGACCTCGTCGCGCGGCTCGATCCGTCGGCCCTGGACGCCCGCGACCGCGCGGTGCTCGACGAGGCCGGGTTTCCGGTTCAGCCGCCGTCTGTGGCAGACTGATCAGCTGTTGCCCGGCTCGCGACGCCCTGCCACAGGGGGACGCCGACGCGAAGGCCGGGAACCTGCGGTACACCCTGACAGCACACTGAATCCGTAGGCGACCTGTGGCGCCCGCGAGAGAGCGAACACGATCATGCACATCCTCGACTCCGTCGACTCCGCGCAGCTGCGCGACGACATCCCGGCCTTCCGCGCCGGCGACAACCTCAAGGTCCACGTCCGGGTCGTCGAGGGCAACCGCTCTCGTGTCCAGGTGTTCCAGGGCGTCGTCATCCGCCGTCAGGGCTCGGGCATCCGCGAGACGTTCACCGTCCGCAAGGTGAGCTTCGGCGTCGGCGTCGAGCGCACCTTCCCGGTGCACACGCCGGTCATCGAGAAGATCGAGCTGGTCACCCGCGGCGACGTCCGCCGGGCCAAGCTGTACTACCTGCGCAACCTGCGCGGCAAGGCCGCCAAGATCCGCGAGAAGCGCGAGACGGCCTGACGCTCCCCGCTCGGGGACCCGGTGGCACGGCACGGCACCGCCACCGGGTAGCGTGCCCGAGGCACGTATTGTTGCTCACGTGCCGCCGGAAGCGTTCGACTCTTCTCCGGGCTCGCCCCGGACACCCCAGGGGGATGCCGTGACCGAGGAGAGCCTGCCTCGGGGAGGCGACGGGAGCCCGCGTCGCGGTGGCGACGACAGCGAGCCGGCCGGCAAGCCGGCCCGCACCGGGCTGAGCGCCTTCTTCAAAGAGACCGCCATCGTGGTGGCGCTCTCGCTGCTCATCGCCACGGTGGTGCGCATCTTCCTCGTGCAGGCCTTCCTCATCCCGTCCGGGTCCATGGAAGACACGCTGCTCGTCGGCGACCGCGTGCTCGTGTCGAAGATCAGCCTGCAGTTCAGCGACATCCACCGCGGCGACGTCGTCGTGTTCGAGGATCCCGACCGCTGGCTCGGCGACCAGGCACCCGACGGCGGCTCCGGCGTCGGCGGCGCCATCAAGGACGTCTTCGAGTTCGTGGGCGTGCTGCCCGACGACTCCGAGGAGCACCTGATCAAGCGGGTCATCGGCGTCGGCGGCGACACCGTCCGCTGCTGCGACGACCAGGGCCGCATCCAGGTCAACGGGCACTCCATCGAGGAGTCCGCCTATCTCTACCCGGGCGACTCGCCGTCGCTCAACGAGTTCGAGCGCACCGTCCCCGAGGGCGAGCTGTTCGTCATGGGCGACCACCGCTCCAACTCCGGCGACTCCCGCATCCACGGCACGTTCTCGGCCGACCTCGTGGTGGGGCGCGCCTTCGCGATCGCCTGGCCGCTGAGCCGCTGGGGTGGGGTGAGCAGCCACGGCGCGTTCGACGGCGTCCCCGAACCCTGACATGTCGACCCTGGCCCGACGACGAGTCGTGGTCCGGCGCGACGCCGGGCTGTACGCCTACGAGCGGACGTTGGCCCGGTCCGGGTTCACGCCGGTCGCGGGCGCCGACGAGGCCGGACGGGGTGCCTGTGCGGGTCCGCTGGTGGTCGGCGCGGCGGTCCTGGCGCCGGGCAAGCGCGGCGAGATCCCGGGCCTGGCCGACTCCAAGCTGCTCACCCCTCTGGCGCGCGAGCGCGCCTACGACCAGGTGATCGCCCGCGCCGTCGCGTGGTCGGTCATCATCGTCCCGCCCGACGAGGTCGACCGCGTCGGGCTGCACCGCAGCAACATCATCGCCATGCGCCGCGCGCTGGCCCGGCTCGAGCCGGCGCCGTCGTACGTGCTGACCGACGGCTTCCCGGTCACCGGACTGGGGGTCCCGGGACTGGCCATGTGGAAGGGCGACCAGGTGGCCGCGTGCATCGCCGCAGCGTCGGTCATCGCCAAGGTCACCCGCGACCGCATCATGTGTGAGCTGCACGAACAGTGGCCCCACTACGGGTTCGACGCGCACAAGGGCTACGTGACCGACGATCACCAGAGCGCACTCGGCCGACACGGTCCGAGTCCGGTTCACCGACGGTCATACGCCAACGTCGCGCGCGTGGTATCCCTTGGAGACGAAGGCTGGAAAGGAGAGCCCGACCTATGAGTGCTGAGGATCTCGAGAAGTACGAGACCGAGATGGAGCTGTCGCTCTATCGCGAGTACCGCGACGTGGTCGGCCTGTTCTCGTACGTGGTCGAGACCGAGCGACGGTTCTATCTCACGAACAACGTCGACTTCCAGGTCCGCGGTGAAGGCGGCGACGTCTACTTCGAGGTGACCATGAGCGACGCCTGGGTGTGGGACATGTACCGCCCCGCGCGCTTCGTCAAGAACGTCAAGGTCGTCACGTTCAAGGACGTCAACGTCGAAGAGCTCGCCAAGAGCGATCTGGAGATCCCGAAGACCTGACGCCTGGCTCGTTCCGCCGGGCGCTCGCTCGTCCACAGGCCTGACCAGTTTCGCCGGCTGTCCACATTTCGCGATGTCGCGGTCGAACCGGCCGCTCGATCCCGCCAAGCTCGATGGCGGGAGGTGAGGCCGGTGCGAGTCAAGGACGGCATCGGTGCCTACGGCGAACGGGTCGCCGTGGAGCACCTGGAGCAGGCCGGGTTCGTCGTGCTCGAGCGCAACTGGCGCTGCGACATCGGCGAGATCGACATCGTCGCGCTCGACGGCGCCACGGTCGTGGTGTGCGAGGTCAAGACACGCAGCGGGCTGGGGTACGGCTCCGGCCTCGACGCGGTCACGCCGCAGAAGCTGGCCCGGCTGCACCGGCTCGCGCGCCGCTGGCGCGACGCCGCCGGGCGGGCCGGCGCCGAGCTCCGCGTCGACGTCGTCGCCGTGCACCGGCGCCGGCGGGGCGAGCCGCAGGTCGTGCACGTGCGGGGTGCGCAATGACGCGGCTGGCGCGGTGTCGCAGC
Source organism: Jiangella mangrovi (assembly GCF_014204975.1). Lineage (NCBI taxonomy): Bacteria > Bacillati > Actinomycetota > Actinomycetes > Jiangellales > Jiangellaceae > Jiangella > Jiangella mangrovi. Next base: position 4,877,039 of record NZ_JACHMM010000001.1, on the reverse strand, counting down.
GTGGCGCTCAACGGCGTCCGCGGCACCGTCGTCGACATCGAGGTGCACATCGGCGGCATGCCCGGCTTCTCGCTGGTCGGCCTGCCCGACGCGTCGCTGCACGAGTCGCGCGACCGCGTCCGGGCGGCTGTGCTGTCCAGCCGCGAGCCGTGGCCGCTGCAGAAGATCACGGTCAGCCTGTCGCCGGCGGCGCTGCCCAAGCGCGGCAGCCACTTCGACCTCGGCGTGGCGGTGGCCATCCTGGCCGCTGCCGACGAGGTGCCGCTCGACGCGGTCGACGGTGTCCTGTTCCTGGGCGAGCTGGCGCTCGACGGGCGGCTGCGGCCGGTGCGCGGGGTGCTGCCCGCCGTCCTGGCCGCCGAGCGGGCCGGGCTGGCACGCGCCGTCGTGCCCGAGGCGAACGCCGCCGAGGCGCGGCTGATCCCCGGCGTGCGGGTGTTCGGCGCGCGGTCGCTGCGGCAGGTGCTGGCCTTCCTGCGCGGCACCGAGATCCTGCCCGAGCCGGCGGACGAGCTGGAGGAGGCGGCCGACCCCATCCTGGCGACGCCCGACGATTCCGCCGACCTCGCCGACGTCGCCGGGCAGTCCGAGCCGAAGCGGGCGGTCGAGATCGCGGCGGCCGGGCACCATCACCTGCTGCTCACGGGTTCACCGGGGTCGGGCAAGACCATGCTGGCCCGGCGGCTGCCGTCGCTGCTGCCCGACCTCTCCCTCGACGAGTCGCTCGAGGTGACGTCCATCCACTCGATCGCGGGGGTCCTCCCGCCGGGACGGCCGCTGATCGTCCGGCCGCCGTTCGCCGACCCGCACCACACGTCGTCGGCCGTCTCGATCGTCGGCGGCGGGTCGCGGGTACCGCGGCCGGGCGCCGCGAGCCTGGCCCACCGCGGGGTGCTCTTCCTCGACGAGGCGCCGGAGTTCCCGCCGCGTGTGCTCGACTCCCTGCGCCAGCCGCTCGAGAGCGGCTCGCTCACGCTGGCGCGCGCCGAGGCGACGTCGGTGTTCCCGGCCCGCTTCCAGCTGGTGCTCGCGCAGAACCCCTGCCCGTGCGGCAACTTCGGCAGCACGGTGCACGAGTGCACCTGCCGGCCCGACGCCGTCCGGCGCTACGGGCAGCGAGTGTCCGGCCCGGTCCGCGACCGCGTCGACATCCAGGTCCAGGTCGACGCGCCCACCATGGCCGAGCTCGACGTCGCGGCCGAGTCCGCCGAGCCCAGCAAGGTCGTCGCCGACCGCGTCGCCGAGGCGCGGGCCCGCCAGGAGCGGCGGCTGCGCGACACCCCGTGGCGGTGCAACGGGGAACTGCCCGGCCCGTACCTGCGGCGCGAGCTGAAGTTGTCGCCCAGCGTCACCGCGCCCGCCTTCGCCGCCGTCCGGGCCGGACAACTCACCCTCCGCGGCGTCGACCGCGTCCTGCGGGTCGCCTGGACCATCGCCGACCTCGCCGGTCGCGACAGCCCCACCGCCTCGGATGTTCATGAGGCATTGAGACGGCGCCGGGGTGAGGCCGCATGAGCGCGGTGGCCGTTCGCGCCCGTCGGTCGCGCCGTGCGGGCGGCGGGGGTGCCGCGGTGATCGGTGCCGGCCGGGACTGCCCCGTGGCCGGCGGCGCGGTGGGTTGCTCGTGCGGAAGCGCGGTGGCCGCATGAGCGCGGTGGTGGTTCGCGCTCTCGGACGCGCCGTGCGGGCGGCGGGGGTGCCGCGGCGATCGGTGCCGGCCGGGACTGCCCCGTGGCCGGCGGCGGTGGGTTGCTCGTGCGGAAGGGAGGTGGCCGCATGAGCGGCGAGACCATGCGGCAGTCGGCCTCGTCCGCCGAGCGGGCGGCGCGGGCCGCGCTGAGCGCCGTCACCGAGCCGGGCGACAAGGTGGTCGCCCTGCGCGTGCGCGACACCGGGGCCGAGGCGACCTGGCACGCGATCTGTGGCGGCGACGACGCCCTCGACCGGACGCACGTGCTGCGGCGCCGGGCCGCGCAGGTCGACGGGGCCGACCTCCTCGAGCGGGCCGAGCAGGCCGGCCTGCGTTACCTGTGCCCGGGCGAGCCGGGCTGGCCGGCCCCGCTCGACGTCATGGCGGTGACTCTCGACTACGCCGAACCGGTGCCGCCGCCCCTGGGGCTGTGGCTGGTCGGCGACGGCGACCTCGCGGCCCTGGCCGAGTCGGCGGTCGCGATCGTGGGCTCGCGCAACTGCTCCCGTTACGGCGAGCGGGTCGCGTCGGACCTGGGGACCGACCTCGCGCTGGCGGGCTGGACGGTGGTCTCGGGCGCGGCGTTCGGCGTCGACGCCGCCGCGCACCGGGGCGCCCTCGCCGTCGGCGGCACCACCGTCGCGGTCCTCGCCTCCGGCGTCGACGTGCCGTACCCGCGCACGCACGCCCAGCTGCTCGAACGCATCGCGGCCGAGGGGCTGGTGGTCAGCGAGGTGCCGCCGGGGAGCCGGCCCATGCGGGCGTGGTTCCTCGAACGCAACCGCATCATCGCCGCGCTGAGCGCCGGCACGGTCGTCGTCGAGGCGGCGCCGCGGTCGGGGGCGCTCAGCACGGCGGCGTGGACGCAGAAGCTCAGCCGCGAGACGCTCGTCGTGCCGGGGCCCATCACGTCGGCGCTGTCGGCCGGATGCCACACCCTGGTGCGCAACGGTGCCGCCACGCTGGTCACGAGCGTCGGCGACGTGCTCGAGGCGGTCGGCCGGCTGGGCACCGCCGCCCCGGCCGACCCCGAGGCCGAGGCCCGGCCCATCGACGTGCTGCGGCCGGCCCAGCGCAAGGTCCGCGAGGTCATGATCGCCGGCGCCGTCGAGACCGCCGCTGGCCTGGCGGGACGCACCGGGCTGGCGGCGAGCACGGTCGACCCGGCGCTGCGCGAGCTGGCGGCCGGCGGCTGGATCACCCGGGTCGACGGCGGCTGGCGGCTCGGCGCGACGATCAGTCCACCCGAAAACCGTACATGACCTGCGTGAGAGGGGTATGCATGGAGATCATGGGCGCCAGGCCATCCGGCGGCGCCGACAGGGAGAGGGGAACCGAACATGGGCTCTGTCGCACGCATCACGAACATCAGCGCGCGGTCCGAGACGAGCTTCGACGACGCCGTCCGCATCGGCATCGCGCGGGCCAACCAGACGCTCCGCAACGTCTCCGGCGCCTGGGTCAAGGACCAGAAGGTCGAGATCCGCGACGGCGAGATCGTCGCCTACCAGGTGGCCATGGAGGTCACCTTCATCCTCGACGACTGACGGTGACTCGCCGGCGCCGCCCTCAGCGTGGCGGCGCCGGGCCGCCGCCGGGCTGCGCGATCCTGGATCCATGGACGCCGACGAGGACCTCCCCGAGCCGCTGGCCGGTGCGGTCGCGGAGTTCGCCCGGCATCTCGCGGCCGAGCGGAACCGGTCCGAGCACACCATCCGCGCCTACACCGGCGACGTCGCCGCCCTCATGGCGCACGTGGCCCGGCTCGGCCGGACCGAGGTGGGCCAGCTCGACCTCGCCGCGCTGCGCAGCTGGCTGGCCGGGCAGAGCACCCGCGGCCGGTCCCGCGCCACGCTCGCCCGGCGGGCGTCGGCGGCGCGCGTCTTCACGGCCTGGGCGCACCGCACCGGACTGCTGTCCGAGGACGTCGGCGCCCCGCTCGCCACGCCGAAGGCGCGCCGGGCGCTGCCCGAGGTGCTCCGCGCGGGCGAGGCCGCCACCCTCATGAACGCCGCGGCCGACGACGCCTCCGACGGCGATCCGGTCAACCTGCGCGACCACGCGCTGCTGGAGTTGCTGTACGCCACCGGCATCCGGGTCGGCGAACTGGTCGGCCTCGACGTCGACGACCTCGACCGCGAGCGGCGGGTCGTGCGGGTGCTCGGCAAGGGCCGCAAGGAACGGACCGTGCCGTACGGCCTGCCCGCGGCCGAGGCCCTGGACGTCTGGCTGCGCCTCGGCCGCCCGGCGCTGGTCGCCGCGACGACCGGCCCCGCCCTGTTCGTCGGGGTCCGCGGCGGCCGGCTCGACCAGCGTGCGGCGCGCACCGTCGTGCACCGGCGGCTGCAGGCGGTGCCGGGCGCGCCCGACCTCGGGCCGCACGGCCTGCGCCACACCGCCGCGACCCACCTGCTCGAGGGCGGGGCCGATCTGCGCAGCGTCCAGGAGCTCCTCGGCCACGCCTCCCTCGGTACGACGCAGATCTACACGCACGTCTCTGTCGAACGACTGCGCAAGGCCTACCAGCAGGCGCACCCGCGCGCCTGAACGCAACGGGCGCCCCGATCGCCGCGGCTCGGTGGGGCAACGCTCCGCGATGTGGGTGGCGCTGGTGTCGTCCTGGCGACAGTGACGCCACCCAGGGGAATGCTGCGCGAACGATGCGGCTCCGGTGTCGTCCAGGCGATACCGATCTCACACCGTTCGCGGCCCGCGCGGGTCAGCAGGCGACGCCGCGGGCGTGGACGGGGTCGGCGTGGCGGGCGAGGTCGCCGAGGACTTCGTCCAGCCGGTCCAGGTGCGCGCGGATCCACGGCAGCCGGGTGGGGTCGTCGGCGGCGAGGGCGGCGTAGCGCTGCACGTCGGTGTCGCCGTAGAGAAGGCTCGTCGCCAGCCGCATGCGCAGCGCGTCGTGGCCGCCCTCGAAGTCCGCCGCAGGCAGCCCGCCGAGGCCGTACGCGTCCAGCAGGAACGCCGTCAGCTGCCGACCAGTGATGATGCCATGCTCGCGCTCGAGGTAGTCGCTCCACCCGCTGAAGTCCGGGTAGAGGTAGAAGCCGGCCCGCGGCGTCGGCAGGACGGCGCCCGCCCGCTGCAGCCGGTCGGCGACCGCCCGGACCACGGCACCGTGCAGGCGGCGGCTGCGTTCGATCCGCTCGGTCAGCTCCTCGGGCTCGCCGAACGCGTAGGCGGCGGCGTACTGGACGGGGGCTGCCGGGCTGGACCACACCTCGCTCGCCACGCCCAGCACGTCGGCCAGGAGTGACCTGCCGAGCGGGCTGTCGGGCAGTCGCATGACGCCGAGGCGCCAGCCGCACAGGGCCAGGCTCTTGGACAGCCCGGTGGTGACGACCGTCCGCTCGGGCGCGAACTCGGCCGGGCTGTGCACGAACGTGCTGGGGTCGTGGACGAGGTCGCGGTAGATCTCGTTGGAGACGATGGTGAGGTCGAGCTCGCGGGCCACCCGGGCGATCTGCTCGATCGTGCCGCGCGACGCGATGTCGCCGGTGGGGTTGTCGGGTGTCGTGACGACGACGCTGCGGACGGTCCGGCCGGCGCCACGCGCGGCCAGCACGGCCTCGGCGACGAGGTCGGGCCGCGGCACGCCGCCCTGGCCCGGCACCGTCGGCACGTGGATGGGCCGGTGCCCCGTCAGCCGCGCCTGTGCCCGGTAGCTCACCCATCCCGGCGACGGTGCCACGATGTCGCCGCCGAGCGCCAGCAGCAGCCCGTACAGCAGCGGCTTGCTCCCCGGCCCGGCCACGACGAGGCCGGGGTCGGTGGGCAGGCCGCGACGGCCCCAGTAGCCCGCCGCCGCCTCACGCAGCTCGGCCGTGCCCGCGACCGGGCCGTACGCGTTGCGGCTGCTGCCGATGGCCAGAGCCTCGCGCAGCGCCGGATGGACCGGCAACCCCGCCTCGCCGAACCCGAGCGGCAGCACGGGCATGCCGTGCCGGCGCTTCTCCGCCAGAGCTTCGTTGAGGGCGAGGGTCGGGGACACAGGGACGGACATGCGGACGTCAGCTCCGGGCACATGAGGGCGGGCACGGCTGTGCCCACGAAGATCAACGGATCTCTCCAGGGTGCACAGTGGTGATCCACGGCACAACCGATTCCACTCGATGCGACGGACTGTGACGCCTGTGACATCGGCCCGTCATCTCCTCAGGCGGCGATCAGTTTGCCGTACCGCTGCCGCGCCGCCTCGCCGGATGTGCCGAGGTAGGACCCGATCAGCCACCACGGGTGTCCGGTCCGTCGCGCCTCGGCCACGGCCTCGACGATGTCCCGCTCGGCCTGGGCGCGTGCCTGAACGGCCCGATAGATGGCGGCCAGCGGGCGGGCATCCCTGAACGTGCTCGGGTCGGGCTCGTGCTCCTCGAAGCGGCGGGCGAGCTCGTCCGCGTGGGCGAGGATGTATTCGTGCGTGTAGGGCATGGTCACCACCTCAGGTACTTCGGTCGGGCGTTCATGGCGTGAACGATGGACGAGCCGAACTCGGACCGGACCACCCCGATCTCGAGCAGTTGGCCGGACCGGCCGGGGCCGATCAGCATGACCAGCCCGTCGTCCTGGTCTCGGTCCCTGATAGCGCAGCGGTAGGCGTGGAGCATGTCGTCGTCGGAGACACCGTGTTTGCGGGCGCTCTGTGCAATGGCGGGATCCGTCAACGACGGTACCCCTCGCGGAGTGCCTTCGCAAGGTAACTTGTCGCCGTCGTCGCCCCGGCAGGGAGCCAGGGGAGCGGGTCGGTGACCCGGCCGGCCGCGTACAGCATGAGGTGCAGGTGGCAGCCGGTCGAGAGGCCGGTGCTACCCGCCCGCCCGACCAGCTGGCCGGCCCGGACCTGCTGGCCCGGCGCCACCGAGAACGCCGCCAGATGGCTGTACGACGTGGTGAGGGGCGTGCCGCGGACGAGGCCGTGGTCGACGCTCACCCGCAGGCCGTACGGGCCGCGGTCGCCCACCCCGGTCACCCGGCCCGAGGCGGCCGCCCGGATCGGCGCCCCGCAGACAGCGGCGAGGTCGACGCCGTCGTGCAGCTTGCGCTCGCCGGTGATCGGGTGCACCCGCAGCCCGTACGGCGAGGTCACCCGCGGCACCGCGACCGGCCAGACGAGCGCGACCGACGGCGACGGCGACGCCGGCGGCACCGGCGGTGGCGCGCCCGACAAGGTCCGCGCGCCGAGCGGGAGCAGCCGCACCGGGCCGGCGCCGACCAGCGCGAGCGGGTCGGTGTACCGCTCGCCCTCGCGCGCTCCCCAGTGCAGGCAGGCCGCCGGCGCGCAGTGGCTCCCGGCCACCTCGAGCGTCCCGATGAGCGAGCCCGCGCCGACGTCGTCGCCGGCGGTGACGGAGGCGGCGACCGGCTCGTACGTGGTGCGCAGCCCGCCGTGGTCGATGACGACGACGCCCCGGCCGGCGAGCGGACCGGCGTAGACGACGCGGCCCGGCCCAGCAGCCCGAACCGGAGCGCCCGCCGTCGCCGCGAGGTCGACGCCGCGGTGACCGGACAGCCACGGCTGGTCGGGCGGGTCGAAGCCGTGGACGACCTCGGCCGGCCCGCCCGGCGGCCCGACGGGGTACACCCAGCCGGCGCCCGGTGGGATGGCACCGGAGGGCGACGAGGCGGCAGCGCGGTCTGCGGGCAGCAGGCCGAGCACGAGACCGAGCAGGGGGACGACAACGAGAAGAGGGCTCATGTCAGCGAGCTTCCGCGCCGAACCGGGCCGCGTCAGCCGGCCCGAGCGGATTTGGGGACGAGTCGGCGAATTCGCCGGCCCTGTGGACAACGCCTCCCGACTCGCGCCGCCACCGACACGCCGATCGATCCGCTCACAGGTCCGTCACGAAGTCGCAACGAACGGCGGCCCGCGCGGGGCTCGGCTGGACGACCCCACCCCCTCGACCGGAAGGGTCGAGGGCGAGACGGGTGCGACGAAACCGATGTGAACGATGCGAGCAGACGGGTATGGGTCTCATATGAATCGTGGAAAGGTCCGTGGTCATGCGGTCGCTCTCGCGGTGATCGCGCTGGTCAGCGCCGGTTGCGGCGGCGGGGACGACGTCGATCTCGACGATCCGGCGGGCTCCGGCGACCCAGACGGGAGCAACCTCGACCAAGACGACCCAGATGGCCAGGGCGGAACCCTGGTCGCAGCGATCTCGGCCCAGCCCGACCAGTTCGACCCGCACAAGACCCAGGCCTACGCCAGTTTCCAGATCCTCGAGAATGTCTACGACACGCTCGTCGTCCCGGACGCGGAGGGCGAGTTCCAGCCCAGCCTCGCGACCGAGTGGACCACCAGCGAGGACGGCCTCACCTGGACCTTCACGCTCCGCGACGGCGTCACCTTCCACGACGGCAGCGCCTTCGACTCCGCGGACGTCGTCTACTCGTTCAACCGGATCATCGACGAGCAGCTGGCCAACGCCTACCGCTTCGCCAGCGTGGCAGACATCCAAGCAACAGACCCGCGGACGGTGACGATCACCCTCAGCACGCCGACCCCGGCCCTGCTGGACAACATCGGCGGCTTCAAGGGCATGTCGATCATCCCCGAGGGCGCCGCCGAGGCCACCGACCTCGCCACCACGGCCATCGGCACCGGCCCGTTCACCCTCGAGGACGCCGGCGCCGGCGGCGTCACGCTGGCCCGCTACGACGACTACTGGGGCGACCCGGCCATCGTCGACGGCGTCGAGTTCCAGTACGTGAGCGAGCCGGCCGCCGCGCTCACCGCCCTGCGCTCCGGCGACGTCCACTGGACCGACAACGTCCCGCCCCAGGACATCGAGGGCCTCGAGGACGACGAGGAGGTCGAGCTCGGCGTCACCCCCAGCGTCGACTACTGGTACCTCGCCATGAACGAGGCCAGGCCGCCGTTCGACAACCGCGACTTCCGCCGCGGCGTCGCGTTCGGCATCGACCGCGACGAGGTGACGGAGGCGGCCCGGTTCGGCGCCGCCACCACGAACCAGAGCGCCATCCCCGAGCAGAGCCTCTGGTACCACGAGTACGCGCCCTTCGAGCACGACCCCGACCAGGCGACCGACCTCATCGGGGCCAACAGCACCGCCAGCCCCCAGCCCATGGGCCTCATGGTCACCGACGAGTACCCCGAGACCGTCCAGGCCGCGCAGGTCATCCAGGCGCAGCTGGCCGAGGTCGGTGTCGAGGTCGGGATCGAGCAGGAGACGTTCGCGACCTGGCTGGACCGCCAGGCCGCCGGCGACTACGACGCGTTCCTGCTGGGCTGGCTGGGCAACCTGGACCCGTTCGGCTTCTACCACGCGCAGCACGTCTGCGAGGGGACGTCGAACTTCCAGGGCTACTGCAACCCCGAGGTCGACGACCTGCTCACCCAAGCGGCCGCCGAGACCGACCAGGACGCCCGCAAGGCGCTCTACGACCAGGCGGCGGAGCTCATCGTCGACGACGTCAGCTACCTGTACCTCTACAACCCCGACGTCGTGCAGGCCTGGGCCCCCGGCCTCGAGGGCTACGAGATCCGTCCGGACAAGGCGATCAACTTCGAGACCGTGAGGCTCCCGGAGTGACCCGCTACGCGCTGCGGCGGCTGGCTCAGTCGGTCGCGGTGCTGCTCGGCGTCAGCGTGCTGGTCTTCGCGATCATGCAGCTGGTGCCGGGCGACCCGATCCGCGCCGCGCTGGGCCAGCAGGCCGACCCCGAGACGGTCGCGGCCCTGCGCGAGCGGGCGGGTCTCGACGACCCTGTGCCGCTGCAGTTCCTCACCTGGATCGGCGGCGCCGTCACGGGCGACTTCGGCGTCAGCTTCCGCACCGGCGAGACGGTGCTGTCGCTGATCCTCGAGCGCGTCCCGGCGACGCTCAGCCTCGCCGGAGCGGCCATCGTCGTCGCCCTGCTCATCGCGATCCCGCTGGGCACCGCGTCGGCGCTGCGTCCCCGCAAGCCGGTCGACTGGTTCGCCAGCCTCTCCAGCCAGGCCGGGCTGAGCGTGCCGGACTTCTGGCTCGGCATCATGCTCATCCTGGTCTTCGCCGGCACCCTCGGCTGGCTCCCCTCGAGCGGCTACACGCCGCTCACCGGGGACCCCGTCGACTGGGCGCGGCACCTGATCCTCCCGGCCATCACCGCCGGCGTCTCGAGCGGCGCGATCCTCACCCGGTTCGTCCGCTCGTCGGTCCTGGAGTCGCTCGGCCAGGACCACGTGCGGACCGCCCGGGCCAAGGGCATGCGCGCCCGCGACGTCCTGACCTGGCACGTGCTGCGCAACGCGCTGGTCCCGCTGGTGACGGTGGGCGGTGTCCAGCTGGCCTACCTGCTGTCCGGCGTGGTCGTCGTCGAGTTCGTGTTCGCCTGGCCCGGGCTGGGGCAGCTGGCCTTCCAGGCGGTCGAGTCGCGCGACTATCCGGTGCTCCAGGGCGCCGTGCTGCTGTTCGCGTTCATCTTCCTGCTGGTCAACCTGGTGGTGGACCTCACGTACGCGCGACTGGACCCGCGCATCACCTACCGGAGCGCGCGATGAGAGCGGCCGAAACCGCCAAACTGCTGTTCCGGGGCCCGACGGCGATCGCTGCGGCCGCCGTCCTGGTCGCCCTGGTGGTCACCGCGTTCCTCGGCGAAGTGATCGCACCGTACGACGCCACCGAGACCGACGTGTCCAACCGGCTGCAGGGCCCGAGCGGCGACCACTGGTTCGGCACCGACGAGCTCGGCCGCGACGTGCTGTCCCGGGTGATCCTGGGTGCGGAGGTGTCGCTGCGGGTCGGCGCCGTCGCCGTCGGCATCTCGCTGGTCGCGGGCGTGCTGATCGGCCTGCTGGCCGGCTACTACGGCCGCTGGGTCGACGACGTGCTCATGCGGCTGTCCGACGTGTTGTTCGCGTTCCCGGCGATGCTCATGGCGATCGCCGTCCTCGCGATCCTCGGTCCGGGCTCGACCAACGCGATGATCGCCATCGGCATCGTCTACACGCCGATCTTCGCCCGCATCACCCGGGCCAGCGTGCTCAGCGTCCGCGAGGAGGTCTACGTGAAGGCGGCCCGCTCGGCCGGCGCCGGCGACCTGCGCATCATCGGGCGGCACGTGCTGCCGAACGTCACCGCGCCGATCATCGTCCAGACGTCGATCAGCCTGGCGTTCGCGATCCTGTCCGAGGCCGCGCTGAGCTTCGTCGGGCTCGGCACCCAGCCGCCGGACCCGTCGTGGGGGCGCATGCTCTCCGAGGGCCGCGGCTTCGTCGAGCAGGCGTGGTGGATGGCGGTCTTCCCGGGCCTCGCGATCTTCGTGACGGTGCTCGCGTTCAATGTGCTCGGCGACGCGCTGCGCGACGTGCTCGATCCCCGTCAACGCCAGGCCATGGCCGGAACCGGGGTGAGCGCATGAGTGCGCCGGCGCAAGCGCCCCTCCTCGCCGTCGACGACCTGCACGTCGCCTTCCGGACGCGACGGGGACCGGCCCGCGTCGTCAACGGGCTCTCGTTCGAGCTGCACCCGGGCCGCACGCTCGCCGTCGTCGGCGAGTCCGGGTCGGGCAAGTCCGTCAGCTCGCTCGCCCTGCTCGGGCTGCTGCCCGGCACCGCCGACGTCCGCGGCAGCGCGATCTTCGACGGCGACGAGCTGATCGGCCGCTCAGAAGAGGAACTCCGGAAGGTGCGGGGGGCGGGCATCGGCATGGTCTTCCAGGACCCGATGACCTCGCTGAACCCCGTCCTCACCGTCGAGCGGCAGATCGGCGAGGCGCTGCGGGCGCACGAGAAGGTGTCCGGCGACGGCGTCCGCTCCCGCGCCGCCGAGCTGCTGACCGAGGTCGGCATCCCCGACGCGACGGCTCGGCTGCGCGCGTACCCGCACCAGCTCTCCGGCGGCATGCGCCAGCGCGTCATGATCGCCATCGCGCTGGCCGGGAACCCGAAGGTGCTCATCGCCGACGAGGCGACGACGGCGCTCGACGTCACCGTCCAGGCGCAGATCCTCGAGCTGATCGAGAAGCTGCAGGACGAGCACGGCATGGGCGTCGTCTGGATCACCCACGACCTCGGTGTCGTCGCCGGCATCGCCGACCACGTCGTCGTCATGTACGCGGGCCGCTGCGTCGAGGAGGGCGCCGTCGACGAGCTGTTCGGCCGCCCCGCGCACCCGTACACGCGCGGGCTGCTCGGCGCGCTGCCGGTGGTCGACGACCCCCGGCCCGCGCGGGCGCGCGACGAGCTGGCGACCATGCCCGGACTCCCGCCGGACCCCGTCGAGCTGCCGCCCGGCTGCCCGTTCCACCCGCGCTGCCCGGTCCGCGCCGACGCCCGGTGCGCGACGGAGCCGCCGCCGCTGGCGCCCGTGCCCGGCAGCGCCGTCGAGCACCGTGCGGCGACGTTCTACCCGGAGGAGGCGGCGCGCGGATGAGCGACGTGCTGGTGCGGGCCAGCGACCTGAAGGTGCACTTCGGCGACGTCCGCGCCGTCGACGGTGTCGACCTGGAGGTCCGCCGCGGCGAGACGCTGGGGCTGGTGGGGGAGTCCGGCTGCGGCAAGTCCACCCTCGGCAACGCGCTGCTGCGGCTGGTCGAGCCGACGAACGGGACGGTGGAGTTCGACGGCGTCGACGTGACGGCGGCCGGACGGCGCGAGCTGCGGGCGCTGCGCCGGCGCACCGCGATGATCTTCCAGGACCCGTACGCCTCGCTCGACCCGCGCCGGACCGTCGCGGAGTCGATCGGCGAGCCACTGGCCATCCACAAGCTGCACCAGGGGCGGGCGGCGCGGCGGGCCCGCGTCGGCGAGCTGATGGAGGTCGTCGGGCTGGACCCGCGCCTCGGCGGACGGTACCCGCACGAGTTCTCCGGCGGGCAGCGCCAGCGCGTCGGCATCGCGCGGGCGCTGGCCGGCGAGCCGGACTTCGTCGTCTGCGACGAGCCGATCGCCTCGCTCGACGTGTCGGTGCAGGCGCAGGTGGTGAACCTGCTGGTGCGGCTGCAGCGCGAGCTCGGGCTGACCTACCTGTTCGTCTCGCACGACCTCGCGGCCGTGCGGCAGGTGGCCGACCGGGTCGCCGTCATGTACCTGGGCCGGGTGGTCGAACTGGGCGACGGCGCCTCCGTGTCGTCGGCGCCCGCGCACCCGTACACCGAGGCGCTGGTGTCCGCCGTCCCCGTCCCGGAGCCGTCGCGGGAGCGGTCGCGGCGGCGGATCGTCCTCACCGGCGACGTGCCCAGCCCGGCCGATCCGCCGTCGGGCTGCCGGTTCCGCACCCGCTGCCCGAAGGTGTTCGAGCCGTGCCCGGACCACGATCCCGTGCTGCAGCCGACCGGCCCCGAGCAGGCGGCCGCCTGCCACCTGCACGGCGTCACTGACCGGTGACGGGCTCCTTGGGCGTGACGGGGTCAGCTGCGGCCCGCGCGGGGGTGGCGTCGGCGCGGGCGGCGGAGCGGCGCCACCACAGCACGCCGGCGACGGCTCCGACGACCAGCAGCGCGGCGCCCGCGATCAGCAGCGGCAGCGTCGACGCCCCGCCGGCGTCGAAGTCCCAGGGCTGGGTCGCCGTGTCGGCCGTGAACAGCGTCCCCGTCTCGCCCACGTTGGAGACGACCGTCCGGTAGGACTCGTTGATGTCGGTCAGCGCCGCCACCGTCAGCTCGACCTCGGAGACCGGCTCGGCGCAGTCGAAGACCAGCCGCGCGCCCTCGCCCAGCGGGTCGATGGCGTCGACCCGGCCCGCACAGGTGGCGCCGTCCTGGCTCACCGTCAGATGCTGGAGCAGGTAGTCCGAGACGCCGGGGGAGCGGGCCAGCAGCTCGGCGCCGGTCAGCGCGTCCGCGTCGGGCACGTCGAAGGCGCCGACGTGCTCGCCCAGCGACACCCAGTCGTCGTCGGCCGCGACCCACTGCATGGTCACCTGGGTGCCGTCGGTGCTGACGGTGGCGGTCAGCGGCGGACCGAACGGATGGGCGGGAAGCACGCCCGACAGCCAATCGCACCGCCGTGAACCCGCGGTGAACGCCGGGCGGTCAGTGGGATGTCGGTTCCGCGAGTGACGCGGTCGTCGTCCGAGCGGACGGTGCGGAGTCGCTGCGGGAACGATGTGTGATCACTGTCGTGATGACGACAGTGATGCCCCACCGTTGCCGCACCGAACTCACACCGTCGTGCTCACCGCGGTGAACAGCTGGCTCACGAAGCACTCCCACCGCCGGCGGCGGCGTGTGGAACCAGGACGATCCTGCAGCCCAGGACGTCCGCGACGCCGAGCAGTGAACGCAGCCGGCTCGACGAACGTCCGGTTTCCAGTGCCTGCAGGCTGGACCGGGCGATGCCGGCGAGGTCAGCGACACGCGGCCAGCAGCGTGTCTTAAGCCCGCTGTTCCGGGCATAGATCGTCGTGGTTCGAAACTCCTGGCCGTTGGAGCCGGGGTGCCGGGGACCGGTACACTGGTGAGCGGCCCAGTTCTGCTGGGTCAAATTCGCGTGCCCTGAGCACGGTCCTACGCCGTCGGTCCTGACGTCCGCACCAGCGGGCGGCGGGTGGCGGTAGGCCGGTGGGCACCAGGCGCGGCGGCCGACAACCGTCGCGATGAACCGGAACGAGCGTGCCGGAATGCGAGTGTCTCGCGCCGGCGCGAGAGGAGGGGACGAGGCCATGGCCGTCGTCACCATGCGTCAGCTGCTCGAGAGTGGTGTCCACTTCGGGCACCAGACCCGGCGCTGGAACCCGAAGATGAAGCGCTTCATCTTCACCGAGCGCAACGGCATCTACATCATCGACCTGCAGCAGTCGCTGTCCTACATCGACCGCGCCTACGAGTTCGTCAAGGAGACCGTCGCCCACGGTGGCACGGTGCTCTTCGTCGGCACGAAGAAGCAGGCCCAGGAGGCCGTGCGCGAGCAGGCCACCCGCGTCAACATGCCCTACGTCACCGAGCGGTGGCTGGGCGGCATGCTGACGAACTTCCAGACCGTCAACAAGCGGCTGCAGCGGCTCAAGGAGCTCGAGGAGCTCGACTTCGACGACGTCGCCGGCTCCGGTCTGACGAAGAAGGAGCTTCTCATGCGCAAGCGTGAGAAGGACAAGCTCGAGCGCACCCTGGGCGGCGTGCGCAACATGGCCAAGGTGCCCAGCGCGGTGTGGATCGTCGACACCAAGAAGGAGCACCTCGCCGTCGACGAGGCGCGCAAGCTCGGCATCCCGATCGTCGCGATCCTCGACACCAACTGCGACCCCGACGAGGTCGACTTCCCGATCCCGGGCAACGACGACGCCATTCGTGCGGTCAGCCTGCTGACCCGCGTCGTCGCCGACTCCGTGGCCGACGGCCTGCTGGGCCGCCAGGGTCAGCGTGGCGAGGTCTCCGACGGCGCCGAGCTGGCTTCGGACGAGCCGCTGGCCGAGTGGGAGAAGGAGCTGCTGCAGCAGTCCGACGCCACCACGGCCCCCGACGCCGCTCCGGCCGAGGCCCCCGCGGCCGACGCTGCTGCCGAGGCCCCGGTCGCCGAGACCACCGAGGCCCCTGCTGCCGACGCCGCCGCGGCCGAGGCTCCGGCGACCGAGGAGGCCCCCGCGGCCGACGCCGCCGAGGCTCCGGCCGAGACCGTCGACGAGCCTGCCGCCCAGCAGGCCTGACGAGACCAGCACCGGCCCGGACGGACGTCGTCCGGGCCGGTCACCAGACCACGCCAGCGAACTAGTCAGAGAGAAGTGTGAGGATGCCGAACGTCACTGCGGCCGACGTCAAGCGGCTGCGCGATGCCACCGGTGCGGGCATGATGGACGCGAAGAGGGCGCTGGAGGAGACCGGCGGCGACTTCGACCAGGCCATCGAGGCACTGCGCATCAAGGGTGCGGCCAAGGCCGCCAAGCGCGCCGCCGAGCGCACCACGGCCAACGGCCTGGTCGCGGCCAACGGCCCGGCCATGATCGTGCTGGCCTGCGAGACCGACTTCGTCGCCAAGAACGAGGACTTCCAGAAGCTGGCCGCCGACATCGTCGCCGCGGCCGCCGAGGCCAAGCCGGCCGACGTCGACGCGCTGCTGAACGCGCAGCTCGCCGACGGCCGCAAGGTCAGCGAGGCCCTCGACTCCGCCGCCGCGGTCATGGGCGAGAAGATCGAGATCGGCGGGGTCGCCGTCGTCGACGGCGAGTTCGCCACCTACCTGCACCGTCGCGCCGCCGACCTGCCGTACCAGGTGGGCTCGTACGTCGTGTACACCTCCAACGGCTCCGAGGGCGCCCAGCAGGCCGCCCGCGACGCCGCCATGCAGGTCGTCGCGCTGAAGGCCACCTACGCCACCCGCGACGAGGTCCCCGCGGACGTCGTCGAGAACGAGCGGCGCATCGCCGAGGCCACGGCCCGCGAGGAGGGCAAGCCCGAGGGCGCCCTGCCGAAGATCGTCGAGGGCCGCGTCAACGGCTTCTTCAAGGAGACCGTGCTGGTCGACCAGCCGTCGGTCAAGGAGTCGAAGAAGTCCGTCGGCGCCGTGCTCGCCGACGCCGGTGTGACGGTCCAGCGGATCGTCCGCCTCGAGGCCTGACCGGGCCGGTCGTACCCCACCGACGCCCAGGACAGCACATCTCGACGCACAGGAGGCCGGCACCGTGACGGAGACCAATGGAACCGGAGCGGTGCCGGCCTCGGCCGTCCCCGACGCCGTCGACGCCGCTCCTGGGCGGCCCGTCCGGGTGCTGCTGAAGCTCTCGGGCGAGGTGTTCGGCGGCGGCGCGGTCGGCGTCGACCCCGAGGTCGTCAAGGGCATCGCGAGCCAGATCGCCGAGGTCGTCGTCAAGGACGGCGTCCAGGTCGCCGTCGTCGTCGGCGGCGGCAACTTCTTCCGCGGCGCGGAGCTGCAGCACCACGGCATGGACCGCGCCCGCGGCGACTACATGGGCATGCTGGGCACGGTCATGAACTGCCTGGCGCTGCAGGACTTCCTCGAGCACCTCGACGTCGACACCCGGGTGCAGACCGCCATCACCATGGGGCAGGTCGCCGAGCCGTACATCCCGCGCCGCGCCGCCCGGCACCTCGAGAAGGGCCGCGTCGTCATCTTCGGCGCCGGCGCCGGCATGCCGTACTTCACGACGGACACCGTCGCCGCCCAGCGCGCGCTCGAGATCGGCTGCGACCGCCTGCTCATGGGCAAGAACGGGGTCGACGGCGTCTACGAGGCCGACCCCCGCAAGGACCCGACGGCGCGCAAGTACAGCAGCATCACCTACGCCGACGTGCTGCGGCAGCGGCTCAACGTCGCCGACCCGGCCGCCTTCAGTCTGTGCATGGACAACCAGCTGCCGATCGTCGTGTTCGGGCTCGGCGAGCCCAACGGCATCGCGCGTGCCATCCGCGGCGAGCGCATCGGTACCTTGGTCGCCTCGAACATCGAGACGATCGTCGAGGGCTGAACGCGGCGGCAGCGCCTGCACAGTCCTCTAGGATCGTCGCCACACAGCAAGCGAAGGAGTAGTGGTGATCGACGAGACCCTCCTCGAGGCCGAGGAGAAGATGGAGAAGGCCGTGTCCGTCGGCAAGGAGGACTTCTCGTCCATCCGCACCGGCCGGGCCCATCCGTCGCTGTTCAACAAGATCGTGGTCGACTACTACGGTGCGCCGACCCCGGTCAGCCAGCTCGCGTCGTTCCACGTGGCCGACGCCCGCATGATCACCGTCCAGCCCTATGACAAGGGCTCGCTGGCGGCCATCGAGCGGGCCATCCGCGACTCCGACCTGGGTGTCAACCCGACCAACGACGGCAACATCGTGCGCGTCGTGCTCCCCACGCTCACCGAGGAGCGCCGCCGCGAGTACATCAAGCTGGCGCGCGAGAAGGCCGAGGGCGCGAAGGTGTCCATCCGCAGCGTGCGCCGTCACGCCAAGGAGACGCTGGACAAGCTCGCCCGCGACGGCGAGGCCGGCGAGGACGAGGTCAACCGCGCCGAGAAGCAGCTCGAGTCGGTGACGAAGACCTACGTCGAGCAGATCGACGAGTTGCTCAAGCACAAGGAAGCCGAGCTTCTCGAGGTCTGAGGGCTGGCGACGACACGTGGTGATGACTGACGGGGCGACAGGTTCGACCGGCAGCCGGTCCCGCCGGCACGGGCGGGCCGGCCGCGACATGCGCGCGGCCAGCCTGGTGGGGCTCGGGCTGGGCGCGATCGTGCTCAGCACCCTGTTCCTGTTCAAGCCGGCGTTCGTGGGCCTGGTCGTCATCGTCATGGTCGTGGCGGTCTGGGAGCTGGCGACGGCGCTCGGCGCGCGCTCCGTCGCGGTCCCGGTCGTGCCGGTCGTGCTCGGCACCGTCCTCATGCTGGTGGGCGCCTATCTGGGCGGCGGCTCGCCGCTCATGGTCGGCCTCGGCCTGACGGTGGCGGCCGTCAGCGCTTGGCGGCTCGGCGACAGCCGGCCCGGGTACCTGCGCGACGTGTCGGCCGGCATCTTCACCAGCGTCTACGTGCCGTTCCTGGCCGGCTTCGCCATGCTCATGGTGCGCCACGACGACGGCGCCTGGTGGGTGTTCGCGCTGCTGGTCGTGGTGGTCGCGTCCGACACCGGCGGGCTGCTCGCCGGCGTGCTGGCCGGCCGGCATCCCATGGCGCCCAGCGTCAGCCCGAAGAAGTCCTGGGAGGGGTTCGCCGGCTCGGTGGTCCTCGGCGTCGGCGTGGCCGTCCCGGTGGCGGTGTACGCGTTCGACGCGCCCTGGTGGACCGGCGTGGTCCTCGGCGTGACGGGCGTCATCGGCGCCACGCTGGGCGACCTGGGCGAGTCGCTGATCAAGCGCGACCTCGGCATCAAGGACATGAGCCAGCTGCTGCCCGGTCACGGCGGCCTCATGGACCGCCTCGACTCCCTGCTGCCGACGGCGCCCCTGGTCTGGTTCGTGCTCGAGTACATCGTCACCTAGCGGGGCTGGGGCGTTCAGACGCGGGGTGACCGGCCGATCGGCCCCCTCGACCTCGACATACGTCATCAGCGCGCCGAACGTGGGACAATGGTCGCCATCATGCCCAGACCCGGTGAGCTCACGCTCGTTCCCGCCCGACGTGGCAAGCCGCCCCGCCACCTCGCCGACCTCGACGTCGACGCTCGCCGACAGGCGGTGGCCGAGCTCGGCGAGAAGCCGTTCCGGGCCGACCAGCTCTCCCGGCACTACTTCGCGCGCTACGTCAACGACCCCGCGCAGATGACCGACGTGCCGGCGTCCGTACGCGACACGCTGGCGGCCACCATGCTGCCCACCCTCACGACGGCGGTGAAACACCTCGAGACCGACGGCGGCACCACGCGCAAGACGCTGTGGCGGCTGTTCGACGGCGCCCTGGTCGAGAGCGTGCTCATGCGTTACACCGGCGACCGCCCGCGGGTCACGCTGTGCGTGTCGAGCCAGGCCGGCTGCGGCATGAACTGCCCGTTCTGCGCCACCGGTCAGCAGGGCCTCACCCGCAACATGTCCGCGGCCGAGATCATCGAGCAGGTCGTCGCCGCCGAGCGCATGCTGGCCGACGGCGAGATCCCCGGCGGAACCGGACGGGTCACCAACGTCGTCTTCATGGGCATGGGCGAGCCGCTGGCCAACTACAAGGCCGTCGTCACCGCCGTGCGCCGCATGACCGACCCCGCCCCGTCGGGCCTCGGCATCGGCCGGCGCGGCGTGACGGTGTCCACCGTCGGCCTGGTGCCGGCCATCGACAAGCTGGCCGCCGAGGACCTCGGCGTCCGGCTGGCGCTGTCGCTGCACGCGCCCGACGACGAGCTGCGCGACGAGCTGGTGCCGGTCAACACCCGCTGGAAGGTCGGCGAGGCGCTCGACGCCGCTCGGGCCTACTTCGAGAAGACCGGCCGCCGGGTGTCCATCGAGTACGCGCTGATCCGCGAGATCAACGACCACGCGTGGCGCGGCGACCTGCTCGGCAAGCTGCTCAACGAGCGCGGCCGGGGCTGGGTGCACGTCAACCCGATCCCGCTCAACCCCACGCCCGGCTCGAAGTGGACGGCCTCGCGCCCCGAGGACGAGGCGGCGTTCGTCGCCGCGCTGGAGGACAGGGGCATTCCGGTGACCATCCGGGACACCCGCGGAAGCGATATCGACGGGGCGTGTGGTCAGTTGGCTACCGTTGGTGATTAGTATGCATTGCGCTTGGCTCGGCCGGTCTCGGGGGATATCGGCTTCGCGGGCTGCGAGCTGGCTGGACTCGCGGCCCGGGGAATCGCCCGAAGCCGGCCGTTCTGTGTTCGGGAGGAGAGTGACACCTGGTGGCCGTCAGTCGCGAGCCTGAGTTCCGCACCACTCGTATGCGTGAGGGCTATGACCTGGATGCCGTCGACGACTTCGTCGACGTGGTGATCGATGCTCTGGATGGCCGGTCCTCGGGGCGTGGCATCACGCCCGAGCAGATCGAGGCCGAGGAGTTCAAGGTCGTCCGCATGCGCGAGGGCTACGTCATGGACGACGTCGACGACTGGCTCGACGCCGCCGCGTCGGAGCTGCGGACCCGCCGCAAGGCCGCCGCGCAGCAGCAGGCGCCGTCGCACCAGCAGGCGCAGCAGCACCAGCAGGTGCCGGCCAACGCCTACGCGCAGGGCATCCCGCCGGTCGGCCCGCCCATGGGCGCCGCGCCGGTCGCGCCGCCGGTGCAGGCCCCGCCGCCCGCCGCGCCGCCGGTCATGCCGCCGCCGGCCGCCACGGGCTACGGCCAGCCGTCCGGGCCGCCGTCGAACCCGTCCTACCCGGCCGCCTACTACGACACCCCCCACGGGACGTCGCACGGCACCAGCCAGTACGACACCCAGGCGTACGACCCGCTCACCGACTCCGCGGTCAACGAGCTCGACCCCGTCCTGCGCGCGCTCGACCCCGGCTACGTGCAGCCCACGGCGCCGGCCGCGCCGCCGCCGCAGGAGCAGTACCAGCGGGCGCCCGAGCAGCCCGTCGAGGACGCCTCGCTGGCGCCGTCGTCCACGCCGTCGACCGGCCTGCACCACATCGAGATCTGGGTCCGCGACCTCGACTCCGCCACCCGCTCGTTCGGCTGGCTGTTCGAGCGCCTCGGCTGGACGCTCTTCCAGGCCTGGGAGAACGGCCGGTCCTGGCAGGCGCCCGGCGGCGGCCCGTACGTCGTCATCGAGTGCTCGCCCGACCTCAGCTGGGTCGCGTACGACCGCAAGGCGCCGGGCCTCAACCACCTCGCGCTGGCCGTGCCGGAGCAGTGGATGGTCGACCGCATCGTCTCCGAGGCGCCGGCGTACGGCTGGCACCTCATGTTCGCCGACCGCCACCCGCACGCCGGCGGCCCGCACCACTACGCGGCCTACATGGAGAACGACGACGGCTACGAAGTCGAGGTCGTCGCCCCCTGACGGACGTGGCGGGCCCGCGGCGGGTGCCGCCGGCCCGATCCGTCGCGCGCGCCGCCCGTTGATCATGGAGAAGGTCGGGCCGTCAGCGCGCGGGAAGCCATCTTTCTCCATGATCAACACGGCCGGCGGCGTCGTTGGGGTCGCCGCCGGCGGTGCCGGCCGGCGGACTCACCTCCCCAGGTACGCGCCGCCGTTGACGTGGAGGACCTGGCCGGTGACGTGGCCGGCGGCGGGCGAGGCCAGGTAGTGGACGGCGGCCGCGACGTCGTCGACGGTGCCGGCGCGGCCGTTCATCGTCTCGCCGATGTTCTTCAGCCGCCGCTCGTCCGTGAGCCGGCCCTGGAAGAACTCGGTGCCGGCGGTCAGCCCCGGGGCGACGAGGTTCGTGGTGATGCCGCGCGGGCCGAGGTCGGCGGCGAGCGACGCCGTCCACGACTCGACGGCGCCCTTGGCCGCGCCGTAGCTGCCGCCGCCCCGCTTGGCCGCGATCGAGCTGATCGTGACGATCCGGCCGCCCGACGGCATCCGCGGCAGCAGCGCCGTCGTCATGAGCACCGCGGTCAGGACGTTGGCGTCGAAGTTCTCGCGCCATGCCGCCGCCACGGCGGCGAGGTCGCCGGGCGCCGGCGCGGGCCGGCCGAAGGCGGTGTTGCCGCCGGCCGTGTTGACCAGGACGTCCACCGTCGCCGGCATCCGGTCCAGCGCCTCGGTGACGGCGGCCGGGTCGGACGCGTCGAAGTCGACGGCGCTGACCTTCGGACCCAGCTCCTCGACCACCTCGTCCAGCTTCGACCGCCGCCGCCCGGTGACGACGACGGTGTCGCCGGCGGCCGCGAAGCCCGCGGCCACCGCCCGCCCGATGCCGGTCCCGCCGCCGGTGACGACGATCGTGCGTGCACTCATGCGCAAACTCCTTTAGTGCTAAAGTATCTGGTGATGACAGCCTACCCCGAACCGCGAGACGACGGTGCCGACCGCATCCAGGCGGCCTGGCGGCGCGAGCTGCCGGGCGTCCCCGTCGGCTCCATCGGCGTCATCACGCGCGTCTGGCGGCTGGGCCAGCTGCTCGCCGACGACCGCCGCCGCACGCTGGAGCGGCTCGGCATCGACAACCCGACGCTCGATCTGCTCAGCACCCTGCGTCGCAGCGCGCCGCCGTACCGGCTGACGCCGAGCCAGATCGCCGAGCGCAGCTTCGTCACGGCCGGCGCGGTGTCGCAGCGCATCGCGCGCGCCGAGGCCGCCGGGCTGGTGCGGCGCGAGCGCTCGGCCGCCGACGGCCGCTCCGTCGTCGTCGCGCTGACCGACGAGGGGCGCGAGCTCAACGAGCGCGTCGTCGCCGACCTGCTGCGGCACGAGGAGACGCTGCTCGACGGCCTCGACGACGCGCAGCGGGCTGCGCTGGCGGAGCTGCTCAAGACGCTGCTCGGCGACCTGACGACACGCTTCGGCGCCCAGGACCGACCGACGTCCCTGTGAGCAAACCGGATAGCGTAGCCCCCTATGAAGGTGCTGATCTCGGCCGACATGGAGGGCGCGACCGGCGTCACGTGGCCCGCAGACGTCGAGCCGGGGACGGAGCAGTGGCAGCGCTGCCGGGCGATGTTCACGTCCGACGTCAACGGCGCCATCGCGGGCCTGTTCGACGGCGGCGCCGACGAGGTGCTGGTCAACGAGGCGCACGCGACCATGCGCAACCTGCTGCTCGAGCAGCTCGACGAGCGCGCCACCATGATCACCGGGCGGCACAAGGCGCTGACCATGGTCGAGGGCCTGCAGGCCGGCGACGTCGACGGCGTCGTCTTCCTCGGGTACCACGCGGGCGCGGGTGCCGAGGGCGTCCTGGCGCACACCTACCTGCCCAACTCCATCACCGGCGTGTGGGTGAACGGCGATCCCGCCAGTGAGGGCCGGCTGAACGCGCTGGTCGCGGCCGAGTACGGCACGCCGGTCGTGCTCGTCACCGGCGACGACCGCGCCTGCGACGACGCCGCCACGTATGCCCCACTGGCCCGCACGGCCGCCGTCAAGGACTACGTGTCGCGCTACGCGGCCCGCTGCCGCCCGCCGGCGCGCACCTTCGAGACCATCCGCGTCGAGGCCAAGCATGCCGTCGCGCTCGCCGTCCGGCACGAGCCCGCCACGAACCGCGGCCCGTACACCGTCGAGATCGAGGTCGACGCCACGCAGCTGGCCGACTTCGCGGGTATGGTCCCGACGGTGGAACGCGTCGCCGAGCGCCGGGTGCGCTACATCGCCGGCACCGCGTACGACCTGATCCGCTGCTTCAAGGCGGTCACCACCCTGATCTCGAACGGCATCGAGAACCACTATGGCTGAGCCCGACGTCCTGACCCTGGCCTCCGACCTCATCCGCATCGACACCACGAACCCCGGCGACGGCACTGGGCGTGAGCGGCCGGCCGCCGAGTACGTCGCCGAGAAGCTGGGCGAGGCCGGCATCGAGGCCACGCTCATCGAGTCCGCGCCGAACCGCGCCAACGTCGTCGCCCGCATCGCCGGCACCGACCCCGGCCGCGACCCGATCCTCGTCCACGGTCACCTCGACGTCGTGCCGGCCGAGGCCGCCGACTGGTCGGTGCACCCGTTCTCCGGCGAGGTCCGCGACGGCATGCTCTGGGGCCGCGGCGCCGTCGACATGAAGGGCATGGACGCGATGATGCTCGCCGTCGTCCGGGCCTGGGCGCGCGAGGGCCGCCGCCCGCCGCGCGACGTCGTCCTCGCGTTCACCGCCGACGAGGAGGCCAGCGCCGCGCACGGCTCCACCTGGCTCGTCACCAAGCACGCCGACCTGTTCGAGGGCGTCACCGAGGGCATCAGCGAGTCCGGCGGCTACACGTTCCACGCCGGCGGCCGCAGGCTGTACCCCGTCGCCGCGGGGGAGCGGGGGACCGCCTGGCTGAAGCTGACGGCGCGCGGCCGGGCCGGCCACGGGTCGCGGATCAACGGCGACAACGCGGTCGCGGCGCTGGCCGGGGCGGTGCACCGGCTGGCCGAGTACCGGTGGCCGATGCGGCTGACGCCGACGGTGCGGGCATCGCTCGAGGGCATCGGCGCGGCGCTGGGCGTACCGGTCGACCTGTCCAGCGACGACGGCGTCCGGGCGACGGTCGAGCGCTTCGGCCCGGCGCGGGTCCTGGTCGAGGCGGTGCTGTCCAACAGCACCAACCCGACCATGCTGAGCGCCGGCTACAAGGTGAACGTCATCCCCGAGACGGCGACGGCGTACGTCGACGGCCGGGTGGTGCCGGAGGCGCGGAACGAGTTCGAGGCGACGGTGACGTCGCTGGCCGGCCCGTCCGTCGCCTGGGAGTACGCGCACGCCGAGGTCGCGCTGTCCGCCGACCCCGCGTCGCCCACGTTCGCCGCCATGGCCGGCGCGTTGCTGGCCGAGGACCCGGACGCGCACGTCGTCCCCGTCTGCATGGCCGGCGGGACCGACGCCAAGCAGTTCTCGCGGCTCGGCATCACCGGCTACGGCTTCGCGCCGCTGCGGCTGCCGCCGGACCTGGACTACTCGGCGCTCTTCCACGGCGTCGACGAGCGGGTGCCCGTCGACGCGCTGGAGTTCGGCGTCCGGGTGCTCGACCGGTTCCTCACCACCTGACCTCTGCCGTCCTGCGTCTGGAGAGAAGCACCGTGCCCGATACCGCACCGTACGGGAGCTGGCCGTCGCCGGTGACCGCCGAGATCGTCGCCGAGAACGACGGCCGTCCCGGCTGGGTCAGCCACGACGGCGGGGCACTGTGGTGGACCCGCCCCCAGCCCGCCGAGGGCGGCCGGGTCGCGCTGCTGCGGCTGCGCGACGGCGCGTCCGAGCCCGAGGTCGTGCTGCCGGCGCCGTGGAACCTCCGCACCCGGGTGCACGAGTACGGCGGCATGGCGTACGTGGTGGTGCCCGACGGTGGCGCCGGTGCCGCCGTCGTCTTCGCCGAGTACACGGACCAGCGGCTGTACCGGTACATCCCGGGCTCGGACGACGAGCCGGCACCGCTGACGCCGTCGCCGCAGATCCCGTCGGGGCTGCGTTACGCCGAACCGGTGCTGTCGCCGTCGGGCACCGAGGTCTGGTGCATCCGCGAGGAGCACACCGGGCCCGCGCCGACCGACGTGCGGCGGGCGCTGGTCGCGGTGCCGCTGGACGGGTCCGGCGACGTGCGGGTGCTGGTCGAGGACACGCACTTCCTCGCCTGCCCGCGCCCGTCGCCCGACGGCCGGCGGCTGGCATGGATCGGCTGGGAGCACCCGGACATGCCGTGGGACTCGACGGTGCTGCGGGTGGCCGCCGTCGGGCCGGACGGGACGGTGGGCGATCCCGTCACCGTCGCCGGCGGGGAGTCCGAGTCGATCGCGCAGGCCGAGTGGGAGACGCCCGACGCGCTGCTGATCGCGACCGACCGCACCGGCTGGTGGAACCTGCACCGGGTCCGGCTGTCCGAGGACGACGGCGGCGCCGGCGCTGCTCGCGTGGGCGAGCCCGAGGTGCTGTGCGACCGCGCCGAGGAGTTCGCCGGGCCGCTCTGGCAGCTGGGGCTGCGCTGGTTCGCGCCGCTCGAGGGCGGCGACGTCGTGGTGATCCGCGGTCGGGCGGCGGCCCGTCTGAACGTGCTCGACACCCGGTCCGGTCTGCTCTACGACCTGCTCGAGGACCAGCACACCGAGTGGGCGCCGACGCTCGCGGTGTCCGGGCGCACGGTCTACGGCGTCGCGGCGTCTCCGGTCACGCCGTTCGAGGTGGTCGAGGCGTCCGGCGGCGCGGTGTCGGCTGTCGTGCAGTCGACGCTGTCGGTGCCGGTCACGTCGCTGCCGCGGCCGGAGGCACGGACGTTCCCGGGTCCGGGCGGGCGCGAGGTGCACGCGATCGTGTACGAGCCGTCGGGCTCCCGGTTCGGCGGCATGGCCGGTGAGAAGCCGCCGTACGTCGTGTTCGCGCACGGCGGGCCGACCAGCAGGGTGCCCATGGTGCACGACCTCGAGGTCGCCTACTTCACCAGCCGCGGGCTCGGCGTCGTCGAGGTCAACTACGGCGGCTCGACGGGGTTCGGCCGCTCCTACCGCGAGCGGCTGCGCGGCCAGTGGGGCGTCGTCGACGTCGAGGACTGCGTCGCCGCGGCGAAGGCCCTCGTCGACGAGGGTGCGGCCGACGGTTCGCGGCTGGCGATCCGCGGTGGCTCGGCCGGTGGCTGGACGTCGGCGGCGGCGATCGCGTTCACCGACGTCTTCGCCTGCGCGACGATCATGTACCCCGTCCTCGACCTGGTCGCGTTCCGCACCGGCGAGACCCACGACTTCGAGTCGCAGTACCTCGACGGGCTGGTCGGGCCCTGGCCCGACGCCGAGTCGGTGTACCGCGAGCGCTCGCCCATGAACGTGCCGGAGAAGTTCACCGTCCCGTTCCTGCTGCTCCAGGGGCTCGAGGACGAGGTCTGCCCGCCCGGCCCGACCGCCCGCTTCGTCGAGCGGATCGACGAGATCGGCGGGCCGCCGCACGAGTACATCGCGTTCGAGGGGGAGCAGCACGGCTTCCGCCGGAAGGAGACGATCGTGACGGCGCTGGAGAAGGAACTGGAGCTCTACGCGAAGGTCTTCGGCTTCACGGCGTCGTCGTGACGGGGACGCCTGCGGTTCCTGCTGTGGTGCCGCTGCGGCGTCCGGGCCGGCTCACCCCGGGTGACCGTGTCGCCGTCGTCGCCCCGGCCGGTCCGGTGCCCAAGGACCGGCTCGAGGCCGGGTGCGCGGTGCTGCGGTCCTGGGGCCTCGACGTCCTGGTGATGCCGCACGTGCTGGACGCGCACCCGTCGCTGGACTACCTCGCCGGGTCCGATCTGGATCGGGCCCGGGACCTGCAGGAGGCGTGGTGCGACCCGTCCGTGGCGGCGGTCCTGTGCGCGCGCGGCGGCTACGGCGTGCAGCGGCTGTCCGAGCTGCTGGACTGGTCCGCCATGGCGGCGGCCGCGCCCAAGATCTTCGTCGGCTACAGCGACATCACGGCGCTGCACTCGGCGTTCGCGCGGCGTCTCGGCGTGGCGACCCTGCACGGCCCGATGGTCGCGACGGAGGCGTTCGTCTCGTCGCCGTCGACCGCTTCCCTGCTGCGGTCGCTGCTGTTCACGCCGTCGTCCCCGTCGTCGCTGGTGCTGGGCGCGTCGTCGGCGCGTGCGCTGGTGCCCGGGGTGGCGTCGGGCGTGACGGTGGGCGGCTGCCTCGCGCTGCTGGCGTCGGAGATCGGCACGCCGACGGGGCTGCCGTCGGCGGCGGGCGCGGTGGTGCTGCTGGAAGATGTGGGGGAGAAGGCGTACCGGCTGGACGGGTTCGTGACGCACCTGCTGCGCTCCGGCTGGTTCGACGGCGTCTCCGGCATCGCCCTGGGGTCGTGGCACGAGTGCGAGCCGGTGGAGGAGCTCATGCTGGATCGGCTGGGTGGGTTGGGGGTGCCGATCGTGACCGACCTCGGCTTCGGTCACGGCCCGTCGACCATCACGGTGCCGCTGGGCGTTCCCGCCACGCTGGACGCTTCCGCGGGCACCCTCACCCTCGACGTCCCCGCCCTGGTCTAGGGGTACGGCCCATGATCATCCAGGATTCGTGGTGCCCTGACCCCACGGATCCTTGATGATCATGAGTGCAGGCGACGTGGTCGAAATCTGAGTCCCGCGCCGGGCGCGAGGGCTATCGTCCGAACGTGAGCGCGTTGCTGTGGGGGCTGCTGGCCAGCTCGTCGCTGATCATCGGGGCGTTGATCGTGCTCGCCCGGCCGCTGCCGCAGCGGCTGGTGGCGCTCGTCATGGCGTTCGGCGCCGGCGTGCTGATCAGCGCCGTCGCGTACGACCTCGTCGAGGACGCGTTCGAGGAGAGCAATGGGTGGGTGCTGCTCACCGGCCTGATCGCCGGCGCCGTCACCTTCTACGTCGGCGACCTGATGATCGACCGGATGGGCGGCGCGAACCGCAAGCGCTCGACCGGTGCCCAGGCGGCCGGCGGCGGCGCGGCCATCGCGTTCGGCACCGTGCTCGACGGCATCCCGGAGTCGGTCGTCCTCGGCACGACGCTGGTCGCTGGCGGTGGCGTGAGCGTCGCCATGCTGGCCGCCGTCTTCCTGTCGAACCTGCCCGAGGCGATGTCCGCGACCGCTGGTTTGAAAGCCTCCGGCACCTCGAGCCGGTCGATCCTGCTCCTGTGGGCGGGGACGACGGTCGTGTCGGGCGTGGCCGCCTGGGCCGGCTGGTACTTCCTCGGGTCGGCCGGTGGTGGGACGGTGGCGCTGGTCCAGGCGTTCGCGGCGGGCGCGCTGCTCACCATGCTGACGGACACGATGGTCCCGGAGGCCTACGAGTTCGGTGGTCCGTCGACCGGGCTGGCGACGGTGCTCGGCTTCAGCGTCGCGTTCGGCCTGAGCACGCTCGCCTGAGTGGTTTCGTCATGAGGGCTACTCGTCGCGGGGCTCGCGGTCGGCGAGGATCTTGTCGACGGCGGCAGCCTGCTCCGTGTGGCCGGTCTCGAGGTAGCTCTGTTTCGCGTCGAGCAGGTCGGCGCGCGCCTCGGCGACCCGGTCGCCCTCGGCCGGGCCGGACCGCTTGCCGGCGGCCGTCAGCTCGGCGAGGCGGTCCCGGAATCCGGGCGGCTCGGGCCGCGAGTACTCCACCTCCGCCCCCGGCTCACGGTAGGCGGCGAGGTCTTCGATGGTGACGCCGCGCGCTTCCAACCACGTCAGGGCTTCCGGGCGCACCCGCTCGGGATGCCGGTACGGGATGTCGCGCATGTAGGTGGTCATCCGGTGCCGACCCCAGCGCTCGCGCGGGACGGGGTATGGATCGTCCTGCGGCGGCTCCGCCCCGAACACGTCGAACCAGAGGTTCCGCAGGTATTCGTCGGTGGTCCATTGCGTCTCCGACGGGAACGGCCCGACCGACGAGTCACGGATGTGCCCGGCCAGTTCGTCGCGAAACCCGCGGATGTTCTCGTGATTGGAATCGAGCCACGCCGGGACGTTGTCGCAAGCCTCCACATAGAAGTCGATCAGATCGCCGCCATAGTCGCTGAACTCCTGGCGCCACCGTCGAAAGTTCTCGCTGATCTCCATCACAGCTCCACGTAGTCCAGCAGGTTGTCGCGGTCGTCGAAGAAGTAGCTCGTCACGAGGCGCCATGATTGATTCGGCCGCCGGACCAGGATCATGAGGCTCCCGGGCCGCTTACCCCGCGTCACCATGTCGTAGTCGCGGACCGCGGGTGGCGCACCGAGACCGGCCATGGAACCGTCGCGGGTGCTCTTCCAGAGTGCATCGCCATCCTCCGTGTCCGTACCTGGCCCGCGAACCATGACCACATCGTCAGAGCTGATGCCCGCATCCGACGGGCGCAGGAACACCCTGGCGATCGTCTTGCCACCGGTCAGACGATTCAGGTGGGCGTCAAGTTCGGCCTGGGTCCGGCCGGCCGCCCCGAGTAATGCGGCCAAGGGCTTGGCGACGGCCTCCGGCGAAGCGTAGTGGCCGCTCGTTGCGCCGACTCCGTGCGGACCGTCGCCGTGACCACGCCAGGACTCCGCGGACCCGTCCGAGTTGAGCCTCCAGCCATCCACGCCCGCGGGATCCAGTTGCCATTGAGTGCGGGCGATCTGCTGTTCGCGGCGGAGGTGGTGGCCGTGGCGCTGGACGGCGTGTGCGGAGTGCCCGAACAGGAGCTTCCGAGCGAGTTCCTGCAGCTTCGGTGGGAAGCGAGCCACCACCTGGTTGATCGCGCGCCGATGGGCGTCCGCATCGGGGAGGTTCTGCTGGACGGTCGCGGTGTCCTGGGCGGTCGTCACCACACTCACGGCAGGGGCGGGCGGCGGCGGGATCGAGATGACCGGCGCCGAACCAGAGCCATGGCCGTCGGCGGGGCGTAACAGGGCTTCGATCTCGTCGGCGTAGCCCGGGAGCACGTGTGCGATCGACGCGAACGCGTCCTCACGGGCCGCCGTCATCTCGGTGCCGGTCAGCCGGACCCCGTGTGCCTCCTTGACGAGATCGGCCTGTTCGAGCGGCTCGACAGTGTTCTCGACAAGCTTTCGGATCGAGCGGTCCAGACCTTCAGCGAGCGCCGGCAGTTCGTCGTGCAGGGCGCGCAGCGACTCCGCCGCGCGCCGCACGCGATCGCCGTCGTCGCCACCGCCCTGCATCGTCTCACGGTAATGGAAGAGCCGGCAGAACTCAGCGCTTCCGGCCGTGCAGCAGGGGGTTGGCGACCTCGAGGTGGCGAAGCACCTCGTTGACCTCGTTGTCCCCGGACGCGCCGGCCAGCCCGAAGTCGCGCGCCTCGATGACCACGCGGTCGGCGTAGACGTCGATGGTGAGGCCGCGGTTGATGTCGCGGGTGGTGACCTCGCCGATGCCGCTCGTGTTCTCGCCGCGCGCGTCCCACTCGATGTGCATGGCACCGGTGTTGATGGCGAGGAACCCGTCCGGGTGGCCGCCGGGGACGCGCCGGCGGACGGCCCAGTCGCCGAGCTCGAACGGGTAGTGGGTGTGGCCGGTCAGGAAGATCACGTTCGGGTGCTCGCCGAACATGGCGGTCAACTCGTCGTTGCGGTCGTAGCTCTCGTGGTACCAGGGGATCCACGAGGCCGACACGGTGTCGCCGAGGGGGAAGTGGGCGATGACGAGGACCTGCTTCTTGCGCGCGGTCCAGTAGTCCAGCCGCTCGTCGAGCCAGGCCACCTGCTCGTCGGACATGCCGACCTCGGGCGGACGGGGGAACTCCTGGCCGATCACGAGCACGGGCACGTCGCCGCCGCCACCGGACAGCACGTACTCGCCGTACACCTCGTCGCGGCCGGCGAAGTCGAGGAACCGGTCGCGCAGCGTCTCCCACGACTCGGCCGCGTAGCTCTCGTGGTTTCCGATCGCAGCCACCAGTTCAGGAGGCATGATCCCCGCCGCCTCCGCGCCGGACACGACGTCGTCGATCTGGCGCCACTCCGCCAGCGTCCCCGTCGGGACGATGTCGCCGGCGATCAGCAGGCCGGCGCCGTCGGGCCGGACGGCGTCGAAGTCGCGCAGGCCGTGGGCGAAGTCGCGCGGGTGACCCTGGATGTCGCTGACGACCCAGAGCTGCGTGGCGTCGTCCAACGACGGCGTCGCGGTGGCGGTCGTGCGCACCGAGACGCTGTCGATCGCCCAGTACCAGGAGTTGCGCGGGGCGTCGAGGCGCCACCTGAACACCGCCTGCCGCACGCCGGACGGGACGGCGAAGCGCAGCACCTCGGTGCTGTTGGCGAGGTCGCCGTCGTAGTCGTTCGTCGTGTTGGTGGAGTCGTAGCGCAGCAGCGTCGTCTCCTCGCCGCTGCCGTCGAACTCGACGGTGACCGTGGCGGACTGGCCGGTCCACGGCCGCAGGTGCGAGTCGAAGGCCAGCTCCAGCTCGGGGTGGCCGAACACCCGGACCGGCCGCGAGACCAGCGTGGTGTCGAACCGCCCGGCGGCACCGGTGCCGTCGTCGTACTCGTCGGAGTCGGCGACGGCGATGACGTCGTCGGCGCGGCCGAAGCGGAACCGCATCTGGTCCTCGGCCGCGGTCCAGAACTCGCGCGTCGTGAAGGACCAGCCGCGCCAGTCGTCGACGCCGCCGGCCTCCATCTCGGGCGTGACCTCGACCGACCAGCCCTGCGGGGGCCGGTGGGAGTAGCCCTCCGCCTCGACCGAGGCGGACAGGCCGTTGAAGCTCTCGCGCCAGAGGGTCTGCTGACCCAGGCGCGCCTCCTCGGCGACCGCGGCCGTGTCCATGACCGCCAGCGGGGCCGCCACCGCGGCGGTCATCAGTGCGGCCGTCACACCTGCGCGTCTGCGCGCTCGGATCGTCATGGCCGGACGGTAGGGGGCGGAAGTGACCATCGGTCAGGAATCCGGCAAAGCGGAGATGACGAGCGGCCGTCCTGCCCGCGAAGCAAAGTTGCCAACCGAGAAGATTTGCACAGTCCGCAAGAAGTCAGTTAGTGTCAGATTGCGGCCGGGGCAGCCTGGTAGTCGCAGTCTCACACCGGCGTGGGGCACCGGTCACCTCGCTCTCAGGCTGTTCACAGCTTCGCCGTGGTGTTCTGACGTCGCTCTTCTCAACCCTTGGAGTCATCGGTGGCGACATTCCTCTACCGGCTCGGCCGGTTCTCCTATCGGCGCCGCGGGGTGGTGCTGGCCATCTGGCTGGGCCTCGTCGCGCTTTTCGGGGTGGGCGCCTCGACCCTGTCCGGACCCACGTCCGACACGTTCTCCATCCCCGGCACCGAGTCCCAGGAAGCGTTCGACCTGCTCGAGGAGCGCTTCCCGGGCGGCAACACCGACGGCGCCACGGC
Source organism: Jiangella mangrovi (assembly GCF_014204975.1). NCBI lineage: Bacteria > Bacillati > Actinomycetota > Actinomycetes > Jiangellales > Jiangellaceae > Jiangella > Jiangella mangrovi. Next base: position 4,844,686 of record NZ_JACHMM010000001.1, on the reverse strand, counting down.
ACGCGTCGTGTTCGCCGCCCCCGAGGGCGAGACGCTCACCGACCCGGACAACCAGGCCGCGGTCGAGGACGTCCTCGCCGAACTGACGACGGCGCCGCAGGTCGCCGCCGTCCCCGACCCGTTCGAGATCGGCACCGTGTCCGAGGACGGCACCATCGCGTTCTCGCAGGTCACCTACACCGTGCCGTTCTTCGACCTCACCGACGAGGCACGCGAGGCGCTCACCGCCGCGGCCGACACCGGTCGCGACGCCGGCCTGACGGTCGAGCTCGGCGGCGAGGCGGCCATGAGCGACGAGGAGCCGGCCGGCACCGAGCTCATCGGCATCGGCGTCGCAGCCGTGGTCCTCATCATCACGTTCGGCTCGCTCATTGCGGCCGGCCTGCCGCTGCTGACCGCCGTCCTGGGCATCATGATCGGCATGGCCGCCATCACCGCGGCCAGCGGGTTCATGGACATCGGGTCCAGCACGCCGACGTTGGCGCTCATGCTCGGCCTGGCCGTCGGCATCGACTACGCGCTGTTCATCGTGTCGCGGTTCCGGCACGAGCTGGCCGTGGGCCGCGACGGCGAAGAAGCGGCCGGCCGCGCCGTCGGCACCGCCGGGTCCGCGGTCGTCTTCGCCGGCCTCACCGTCATGATCGCCCTGGCCGGCCTGTTCGTCGTCAACATCCCCATGCTGACCGAGATGGGCGTGGCCGCCGCGCTCACCGTCGGCATCGCCGTCGTCATCGCGCTCAGTCTGCTGCCGGCGCTGCTCGGCTTCGCCAAGCACCGGGTCCTGGGCGGCAAGATCCCGGGGCTGCGGCACATCCGCGAGCGGGCCGACGACGGCGGCAAGCCCACCCTGGGCCGGCGCTGGGCCAACCTCGTGACCCGGCGGCCGATCCCGGTGCTGGCCATCGCGGTCGCGGGCATGCTCGCGCTCGCCGCGCCGCTGCTCGACCTGCGCCTCGGCCTGCCCGACGAGGGCAGCTCGCCGCCCGGCAGCACCCAGCGCGAGGCCTACGATCTCACCGTCGAGGGCTTCGGTGCCGGCTTCAACGGCCCGCTCACGGTGGTCGTCGACGGCGCCGGCAGTGCGGACCCGCTGGCTGCCGCGAACGCCGTCGCCGAGTCCCTCGAGGGTCTCGACGGGGTCGCCACCGTCACGGGGCCGGTACCGAACGAGGCCGGCGACACCGCGATCATCAACGTCGTGCCCGAGTTCGGCCCGGGCAGCGCCGAGACCGAGGCCCTGGTCGGCGACATCCGCGACCAGGTCGGCGCCGTCGCCGAAGAGTCCGGGGCCAGCGTGTCCGTCACCGGCGCCACGGCCGTCAACATCGACTTCTCCGAGCGGATGACCGAGGCGCTGCTGCCGTACCTGGCGCTCGTGGTCGGGCTCTCGTTCGTCCTGCTCATGCTGGTGTTCCGGTCACTGCTGGTGCCGCTGAAGGCCGCGCTGGGCTTCCTGCTGACCATGGGTGCGACGTTCGGCGCCATCGTCGCGGTGTTCCAGTGGGGCTGGTTCAACGGCCTGCTGGGCATCGAGCAGACCGGCCCGATCATCAGCATGCTGCCGATCTTCCTCATCGGCGTGGTGTTCGGCCTGGCCATGGACTACCAGGTCTTCCTCGTCACGCGGATGCGCGAGGAGCACGTGCACGGCGCGTCGCCGAAGGACTCCGTGGTCATCGGCTTCCAGCACGGCGCCCGCGTCGTCAGCGCGGCCGCGCTGATCATGATGAGCGTGTTCGCCGCGTTCATCTTCGGCGGCGAGGACGTCATCATGCAGGTCGGCCTCGCGCTGGCCGCGGCGGTCGCGTTCGACGCGTTCGTCGTCCGCATGACCATAGTCCCGGCCGCCATGACGCTGCTGGGCAGCCGGGCCTGGTTCCTGCCACGCTGGCTCGACCGGCTGCTGCCCAACGTCGACGTCGAGGGCGAGAAGCTCAGCCGGCACCTGCAAGAGGCGCCGGCGTTGCCGGAACCGGAGCCGGCACAGCGCTAGACCCCCCGGTGAAAGGACGGGCGGCCCGACGGAGAGGTCCGGGCCGCCCGTTCGCCTGTCCGGGACCGCTGTGCAAGTTTGCATTCACCGAAGTTTTGCGCGTGCCGCAAAAAATCCACTAGAATAGTTGACATGACAGGAGAAGTGGGCCTGCGCGAGCGCAAGAAGGCGGCCACCCGCGCCGCCCTCAGCGCCGCCGCCAACCGGCTCGCCGTCGAACTGGGCGTCGAGCACGTCACCGTCGAGGCCATCGCCGCGGCCGCCGACGTCTCGCCTCGCACGTTCCACAACTACTTCTCCAGCCGCGAGGAGGCGATCGTCGCCTCCATCATCGACTGGTCGGAGCGGCTGATCGACGAGCTCGAGCTGCGTCCGGCCGACGAGCCCGTGTGGGACAGCCTGCAGCACGTGTACCTCGGCACGCTCGACGACAGTCCCGCGGCCCGCGACCGCATGATCGCACAGATCGACATGGTCATGGCCAACCCCACGGTCATCGCCAGCCAGCTGGCCGCGTTCGACGCCATGCGCCGCCGGTTCGCCGCGGCCATCGCGGCGCGCACCGGTACCGACGCGGGCCGCGACCTCTACCCGCACCTCATCGCCGGCGCCGCTGCCCAGGCCGTCAAGACGTCCATGGAACTGTGGGCGCACGGCCTGACCGACCGGCCGCTGCGCGAGATGGTGGCCGAGGGGTTCGAGCAGTTCAGGGCCGGGCTGCCGCAGCCGGGTCGTCAGCCGGGCTGACCGCCGACGCATAGTGGCAGGCCACCTGGGTGGCCGTCCCGCCGGCCAGGACGCCGGGGTCCTCGCCGCGGCAGCGCCCGTCCACGCCGGCCGCGGCCGCCGCGCCCGAGGCCAGCACCGGACAGCGGGCGTGGAACCGGCAGCCCGACGGGATCCGGGTCGGGTCCGGCGGCTCGCCCTGCAGCACGACGGGCGCGCCGGGCGACTCCGGCAGCACCGACAGCAGCGCCTGCGTGTACGGGTGCTCCGGCGCGGTGAGGATCTTCTCCACCGGCCCGGTCTCGACGATGCGGCCCAGGTACATGACGGCGACCCGGTCGGCGATGTTCCAGGCCAGCCCGAGGTCGTGCGTCACCACCAGCGCCGCCAGCCCCAGCTCGTCGCGCAGCCGCAGCAGCAGCGCCAGGATCTCGCCGCGCACCGACGCGTCCAGCGACGCGACCGGCTCGTCGGCGACGATGACGTTCGGCTCCAGGACCAGCGCGCCGGCGATGACCACGCGCTGGCGCTGCCCGCCGGACAGCTCGTGCGGGAAGCGCAGGAAGAACCGCTCCGGCGGCCGCAGCCCGGCCCGCGACAGCGCGTCGGCGACCCGTTCCCGCTCGTCGGGGACGTCCCCGTGGATGCGCAGCCCTTCGGCGACGGCGTCGTAGACCGTGTGCCGCGGGTTCAGCGAGCCGCTCGGGTCCTGCAGGACGAGCTGCACGTCGCGGCGGAAGCTCTTGAGCGCGCGCGAGGTGTAGGCCAGGGGAGTGCCGCGGTGCAGCACCCGCCCGGAGGTCGGCTTCTCCAGCCCGAGCAGCGTCCGGGCCAGCGTCGTCTTGCCGCAGCCGGACTCGCCGACCAGAGCGACGATCTCGCCTGGCGCGATGTCGAGGTTGACGCCGTCGACGGCGCGCGCCCGGCCGCCGCCCCGGCGGGCCTCGAACTCGACGTGGACGTCGTCGGCGGACAGGATCGGGTCGCTCACGCGGACTCCCTCTCGCTTGCGGCCAGACCCACGCCGTCGTCCGGCAGCACCCGCACGCAGGCCGCGCGGGCGCCGTCGCCGGCCGGGCGTGCCTCCCTGACCTTGCGGAACTCGCCGCCGTCTGGGACCTGGCGGTCGGCCGTCGGCCAGAGCTCAGGGTCGACGGCGTCGCAGTGGTCCAGCCGCACGGCGCAGCGGGGGTGGAACGCGCACCCGGCGGGGAGGTCGGCGGGGTCGGGCGGGTCGCCGGCCAGGCCCTGCGGCCGCCGTCGCGACGCCGGGTCGCCGATCCGCGGGAACGCCGCCGCCAGCGCCGCGCCGTAGGGGTGCCGGGCCGCGCCGAACACCGTCGCCGCCGGGCCCTCCTCGACGATGCGGCCGGCGTACATGACGGCGAGCCGGTCGCAGGTGTCGGCGAGCACGGACAGGTCGTGGCTGATCATCAGCAGGCTGATGCCCTGCTCGGCGACCAGCGACTCGATCAGCGTCAGGATCTGCGCCTGGATCATCACGTCCAGCGCGGTCGTCGGCTCGTCGGCGACGATCAGCTGCGGGTCGCAGGCCAGCGCCATGGCGATCATGACCCGCTGGCGCTGCCCGCCGGACAGCTCGTGCGGGTAGGCGTCGGCGCGCCGGGCGGGCAGGCCGACGTGCTCGAGCAGCTCGCCGACGCGGCGCCGGACCTCCGCGTCGCCCGTCTTGGGGGAGTGCAGCCGGATCGGCTCGGCGATCTGCGCGCCGATGCGCTGGACGGCGTTGAGCGAGTGCATGGCGCCCTGGAAGACGATCGATGCGCCGGCCCAGCGGACCGCCCGCAGCCGGCCCCACGACATCGACAGGACGTCCTCACCGTCGAAGCGGATTTCACCGGTAAAGCGGGCCGTGGTCGGCAGCAGCCGCAGCAGCGCCAGCGCCATGGTCGACTTGCCGCAGCCGGACTCGCCGGCCAGGCCCAGCTTCTGGCCGGCGTCCAGCGCGAACGACACGCCGCGCACGGCGGGCACGTCGCCCCCGGCGGTCCGGTAGGTGACCGTCAGGTCGTCGACCTCGAGCAGAGCCATCAGCGGCGCTCCCTCAGCTTCGGGTTCAGGACGCCCTCGATGGCGCGGCCGACCAGCGTGAACGCCAGCACGACCAGCACGATCGCGATGCCCGGCGGCAGGATGTACCACCACATCCGCGAGCTGACGGCGCCGACGTCGCGGGCCGCCTGGATGGTCGCGCCCCAGGACGCCGTCGTCGGGTCGCCGAGCCCCAGGAACGCGAACGTCGACTCCGTCAGGATCGCAGAACCCACCATCAGCGTGGTCTGGGCCAGCACGATCGGCATGACGTTGGGCAGCACGTGGTTCGACATGACGTGCAGGTGCCCGCCGCCCAGTGCCCGGGCCCGCTCGATGTACGGCCGCGCCTCGACGGCGAGCGTCTGGGCCCGCACCAGACGCGCCGTCGTCGGCCAGGACGTCACGCCGATGGCGACGATGATCGTCGTCAGGCTGCGGCCGAGCACGGCGGCCAGCGCGACGCCCAGGACCAGCGACGGCATGACGAGGAACCAGTCGGTCACGCGCATCAGCAGGCTGGAGCCCCAGCCGCCGAAGTGCCCGGCCAGGATTCCGAACAGGGTGCCGAACGCGATCGAGATGAACGTCGCCCAGAACCCGACCGTCAGCGAGACCCGCGACCCCCAGATGATCATGTCGATCATCGAGCGGCCGGAGCGGTCCGTGCCCAGGGGGAACTCCGCGCTCGGCCCCTCGAGCGGCGACCCCGGCGGCCGGGTGACGCTCAGCGCGTTGTCCGGCGTGATGACCGGCGCCAGCAGCGCCGTCAGCACGAAGAGCGCCAGCACGACCAGCCCGAAGACCCCGGCGCGGTTCTGCCGGTAGGACGACCAGAACCGCGCGACCGTCCGCCGTCGGCGGGCCCACACCAGCCCGTTCACGGCCGCACCCTCGGGTCGAGGACGGGGTAGAGCAGATCGGCCAGCAGGTTCATGAGGATCACCGCCGCGGAGAACAGGATGAACAGCCCCTGCACCAGTGGCAGGTCCGGCACGCTGAGGCCGGAATAGAACAGCTGGCCCAGACCGGGCCAGGTGAAGATCGTCTCGACCAGCACGGCGCCGAACACCACGAAGCCGAGATTGACGAAGATCAGCGTGACGGTGGGCAGCAGCGCGTTGGGGACGGCGTGCCGGCGCCGCACGATGACGTCGCGCAGCCCCTTCGCGCGGGCGGTGACGATGTAGTCGCTGCCCATCTCGTCCAGCAGCGACGATCGCATGATCATCAGGTACTGCGCGTAGACCACGGCCACCAGCGTGACCAGCGGCAGCACCATGTGGTGGGCGATGTCGGGGATGCGCTCCCAGCCCTCGACGCCGGTGCTCTCCATGCCGCTGGTCGGGAACCAGCCGAGCTCGGAGGCGAAGATCACGATGAGGATCAGGCCCAGCCAGAAGCTCGGCACCGACCACAGCGTCAGCGCGACGCCGGTGTTGACGCGGTCGCCGACGCTGCCGTGGTTCCACGCGCCGCGCACGCCCAGCCACAGCCCGAGCGCCGCCGAGATCACCACGCTGGTGCCGACCAGCAGCACCGTCGGCCAGATCCGGTCGCCGATGAGGTCGGTGACCGGCCGGTTGAACTGGAACGAGTCGCCGAAGTCCAGCCGCAGGACGCCCGTCAGGTAGGACCAGAACTGCTCGACCAGCGGCTTGTCCAGCCCGAAGTCGCGGCGCAGCTGCTCCTGCTGCTCGATGCTCACAGGACGGCCGTGCGTCATCGTCCGCACCGGGTCGCCCGGGATGATGCGGAACAGGAAGAAGCTGGTGAGGATGACGGCGAACAGCGAGATCAGCGACCCGCCGAGCTTCTCGCCGTAGTACCGCAGCCTGCGCCGGACGCCGGACCGGTCCCGCACGCTTTGAGCGAGCTGCGGGACCGGCGCGGTCGGCAGTGCCGAATCAGCCATCGAGCTCCTACTCGCGGTCGTCCGCGGTCGCGCCGCGGCGCCGGAGCAGCAGGAAGGCCAGCAGCAGGACCACGACCACCGCGGCGACGATGCCGACGATCAGGCCGGTGTTCGACCCGTCGTCGTCGCTGCCGCCGTCGTCGCCGGAGCCGCCGCTGCCCGCGGAGTCCTCCTCGCCGGCCGGGACCGCGGACCACCAGCTCCAGTAGCCGTCCTGGCCGTAGTAGTTGCCGCCCGGGTCCGGCTGCGGCGTCATCGACGCGATGACGTCGCTGCGGTAGGCCTCGAGCTGGTCGGCGTAGCCCCACACGACGAAGACGTTGTCGTCGTAGAGCGTCTTCTGCATGTCCTTGACGATGCCGGCGCGGGTGTCGACGTCGAGCTCGGAGAGCTGCTCGGCGTAGAGCTGGTCGTAGGACTCGTTGCAGTAGTACGCGTCGGACAGGTACGGCCCGCCGAGCTCCGTCGGCAGCCCGCTGCACAGGTTGATCGACAGGACGTAGTTCGGGTCCGGGTTGACGTTCCAGCCGGTGGTGAGGATGTCGTAGGTGCCCTCGTCGAGCAGCGAGCCGACCTCGGACACCGGCTCGACCAGCAGCTCCATGCCGGCCTCGCCGGCCCACTCGGCCATCATCTCGGCGGCCTGGATGTACTGCGGGTTGTCGCCGTGCACGTTGAACCGGAACGAGAGCGGCCGCCCGTCGGGGCCGACGCGGACGCCGTCGTCACCGGGCGCGTAGCCGGCCTCGTCGAGCAGCCGGTTGGCCTCGTCGATGTCGAACCCGATCGTCTCGTCCTCCGACGGCTCCCAGTGGTAGGTGTCGTAGCGCGACGGGATGTAGCCGCCGTTGGCCTCGCCCAGGCCGCCGTAGGCGACCTCGTAGATGGCGTCGCGGTCGATGGTGCGCACGAGCGCCTCGCGGACGACGGGGTCCTGCAGCGCCGGGTGGCCGTCGCCGAACGGGGTGCCGTCCTGCAGCCGCGCGCCCGGGTTCAGCGTGATGGCCTGGAACCGCTTGCCCTGGGCGGCGCTGACGGTGATGTTCTCCTCGTTCTGCAGCGTCTCGTACTGCGCCGGCGTCAGGCCGAAGACGAAGTCGACCTCACCGCTGCGCAGCGCCTCGACCTGCGCGTCGGGGTCGTCGATGTAGCGCAGGACCAGCTGGTCGAACTTCGGCGCGCCGCGCCAGTAGTCCGGGTTCGCCTCGAGCGTGATCGACACGTTGGGCTCGTACTCGGTGAGGACGAACGGCCCGCTGCCGACGATGGGGAACTCGGTGTCGTTGTTGAACGCGCCGAAGTCGCTCACCTGCGACCAGATGTGCTCCGGCAGGATCGGCACGTCCAGCGCGAGCATGGTGACCTGCGGCTCGTCGAGGACGATCTCGACGGTGTGCTCGTCCGTGGCCGTGACCGAGGCGAAGTTCTCCACGAAGTTGCCGTTGGCCTCGGCGGCGGCCGGGTCGGTCATCATCGTGTTGAACGTCCAGGCGACGTCCTCGGCGGTGACGGGCTCGCCGTCGGTCCAGGTGGCGTCCTCGCGGATGAAGTAGGTCCAGGTGAGGCCGTCCTCGGACGTCTCCCAGTCCTCCGCGAGCGCCGGGATCGTCTCACCGGTCTCGGGGTCGTAGTTGGTGAGGAAGTCGTACATCCAGCGGCCCATGTTGGTGGTCAGCAGCCGGACCGCGATGAACGGGCTCAGCGAGTCGACCTCCTGTGCCACCGCGATGGTGAGCGACGTCGGCTCGTCGTCGCCGGAGTCGCCGGAGTCGTCTGTGGCCGCGGTCGCGGCCGTCGTGCCGGCGGCGGCGAGCCCGGACAGGGCCAGCCCGGCCGCGGCCACACCGGCGGCGAACCGCCGGGCGCGGGAAACGGATGTCGCCATGATGGGGGGTACCTCGCATTCGACACGCGCAGACGCGCCAGTAGACCTATTGGCGGGTTGGTCTACCATCGGCCGCTCTGCGACGTCAATGGTCTGGACCTCTGGCGTGTCCGAACGTCCTGCGGCCGTTGCGGGATCGCAACGGGACGGCAGATCTTCCGGTGACGTGCGAGTGTGCCGGACGATCGGCGGCGGGGGCCGGGGTTCGCTGGACGCTCGCTGTCGATCATGGAGAAGAGCGGCTTCCGGGCGTGATTTGGGCCGACCTTCTCCATGATCGACAGTGCCGCTCAGGTTGTGCTCAGGCGGGCGGGGGAGAATGGGATCCATGCAGAGCGTCCGCGACGTCGTCATCCTCGGCTCGACCGGATCGGTGGGCACCCAGGCCATCGACGTCGTGCAGCGCAACCCGGAGCGGCTGCGGGTGACGGGCCTGGCGGCGGGCGGTTCCGACCCGGCCACGCTGGCCGCGCAGGCGCTGGAGCTCGGCGTCGAGACGGTCGCCGTCGCGAAGGCGGGCGCCGCCGAGGACCTGCTGCTCGCGTTCTACGCCGCCGCCCGCGAGCGCGGCTACGAGACCGGGGAGTATCGCGTCCCCAAGGTCCTGGCCGGCCCCGACGCCGCCGCCGAGCTCGCCGCCACCCAGGACGCCGACGTCGTGCTCAACGCCATCACCGGCTCCATCGGCCTGGCGCCGACGCTCGCGGCCCTCGACAGCGGCCGGACCCTCGCCCTGGCGAACAAGGAGTCGTTGATCGCCGGCGGCACCCTCGTCAGGCAACGGGCCAAGCCGGGCCAGATCGTCCCCGTCGACAGTGAGCACAGCGCCCTCGCCCAGTGCCTGCGCTCCGGCGCCAGCCCAGAGGTCCGCAAGCTCGTCCTCACCGCCAGTGGCGGCCCGTTCCGCGGCCGCACGCGCGCGCAGATGACCGACGTCACACCGGAGCAGGCGCTGGCCCACCCGACGTGGAGCATGGGCCCGGTCGTCACCATCAACTCCGCCAACCTCGTGAACAAGGGTCTCGAGCTCATCGAGGCGCACCTGCTGTTCGACGTCCCGTTCGACGCCATCGAGGTCGTGGTGCACCCGCAGTCGATCGTCCACTCCATGGTCGAGTTCATCGACGGGTCGACGATCGCGCAGGCCAGCCCGCCGGACATGCGCATCCCCATCGCCCTGGCGCTGTCCTGGCCGGACCGCCTGGCCGACGCCGCACCGGCCTGCGACTGGACCAAGGCGTCCACCTGGGAGTTCGAGCCGCTCGACGACGAGGCCTTTCCCGCCGTCGAGCTGGCGCGGCACGCCGGCACCCGCGGCGGCCTCGCGCCCGCCGTCTACAACGCGGCCAACGAGGAGTGCCTGGCCGCGTTCGTCGCGGGTCGCCTGCGGTTTCCGGGCATCGTGGACACCATCGCCCGTATCCTTGACGAGTACGGTGGTGGTGACGCACGGAGCGTCGACGACGTGGCGGCCGCCGAGCACTGGGCGCGCGCCCGGGCCCGCGAGCTCGCCGGATCGGAAGAGGAACGCTGATGGACCTGCTGGCCGTCGTCGGCATCCTGCTCTTCGCGGTCGGGCTGGTCGTCTCGATCGCCCTGCACGAGATCGGCCACCTGGTGCCGGCCAAGCTGTTCGGCGTCAAGGTCAGCCAGTACATGATCGGCTTCGGGCGCACGGTGTGGTCGCGCAAGCGCGGCGAGACCGAGTACGGCTTCAAGGCCGTCCCGCTGGGCGGCTACGTCCGCATGATCGGCATGTTCCCGCCCGAGCCCGGCGGCGACGGCACCCAGCTGCGGCAGTCGAGCACGGGGCTGTTCCAGACCATGGCCCGCGACGCCCGCACGGCCTCGCGTGAGGAGATCCAGCCCGGCGACGAGGGCCGCCTCTTCTACCGCAAGGCCTGGTGGAAGAAGCTCATCATCATGCTCGGCGGGCCGGCCATGAACGTCGTCCTGGCCATCGTCCTGGCCGGCGGCGTGCTCATGACGTTCGGCAACCCGGACAAGCCGGTGTTCGCCCCCGTCGTCAGCGTCGTCAACGAGTGCGTCATCCCGGCGTCGCAGGCCGCCGAGGCCGGCGACGACTGCACCGGCTTCCCCGACGCGCCCGCGGCCGCGGCCGGCATCCTGCCCGGCGACCGCGTCCTCGAGATCGAGGGGACCCCCGTCACCACCTGGACCGAGGTCTCCGCCGCCATCCAGGCCGCGGGCGAGGGCCCCATGCCCATGGTCATCGAGCGCGACGGCCGGCGCATGGACCTCACGCCCGACCTCATCATGGCCGAGCGGCCCGACCCCGACGGCCCCGAGGGCGCCACCGTCGACACCAGCTTCCTGGGCATCGCCCCCACCCTCGACCACTTCCAGCAGGAGTCCGTCGGCGGCACGCTCGCCTGGACCGGCGGGTTCATCAGCAACACCGCCGAGGCCATGTCGCGCATCCCTCAGCGCATGGTCGACGTGTGGGACGCCGCGTTCGGCGGCGGCGAGCGCAACCCCGAGACCCCGGTCAGCATCGTCGGCGCCGGGCGCATCGGCGGCGAGATCGCGTCGGCCGACGGTCTCACCGCGGCGCAGCGGGTGGCCACGTTCGTCATGATGCTGGCCTCGTTCAACATGGCCATCGCCATCTTCAACCTCGTGCCGCTGCTGCCGCTCGACGGCGGGCACGCCGCGGGCGCCATCTGGGAGGCCATCAAGCGGGCCTTCGCCAAAGTGTTCCGCCGCCCCGAGCCGCAGCCGGTCGACGTCGCCAAGGCGCTCCCGCTGGCCTACGGGGTGGCCGTCGTGCTCATCGGCATGAGTGCCCTGCTGATCTACGCCGACCTCGTCAACCCCGTCCGGCTACTGGGCTAGAGCGCAAGGAGAGAGTGGAATTCGCATGAACGTCGCCCTGGGGATGCCGCAGCTGCCGCCGCCCGTGCTCGCGCCGCGCCGGCCGTCGCGCAAGATCCACGTCGGCAAGGTCGAGGTGGGCGGCGACGCGCCCATCAGCGTGCAGTCCATGACCACCACGCCGACCACCGACATCAACGCGACGCTGCAGCAGATCGCCGAGCTCACGGCGGCCGGCTGCGACATCGTCCGGGTGGCGGTGCCCAGCGCCGACGACGCCGACGCGCTGCCCGCCATCGCGAAGAAGTCGCAGATCCCGGTCATCGCCGACATCCACTTCCAGCCCAAGTACGTGTTCGCGGCCATCGACGCCGGCTGTGCCGCCGTCCGCGTCAACCCGGGCAACATCAAGAAGTTCGACGACAAGGTCGGCGAGATCGCCAAGGCGGCCAAGGACGCCGGCATCTCGCTGCGCATCGGCGTCAACGCCGGCTCGCTCGACCCGCGGCTGCTCGAGAAGTACGGCAAGGCCACCCCCGAGGCGCTGGTCGAGTCCGCGGTCTGGGAGGCGTCGCTGTTCGAGGAGCACGACTTCCACGACTTCAAGATCTCGGTCAAGCACAACGACCCCGTCGTCATGGTCCGCGCCTACGAGCTGCTGGCCGAGCGCGGTGACTGGCCGCTGCACCTCGGCGTCACCGAGGCCGGCCCGGCGTTCCAGGGCACCATCAAGTCGGCGACGGCGTTCGGCGCCCTGCTCTCCAAGGGCATCGGCGACACCATCCGGGTCTCGCTGTCCGCGCCGCCGGTCGAAGAGGTCAAGGTCGGCAACCAGATCCTGCAGTCGCTCAACCTGCGCCCCCGCAAGCTCGAGATCGTGTCCTGCCCGTCCTGCGGCCGCGCCCAGGTCGACGTCTACACCCTCGCCGACCGCGTCACCGCGGGGCTCGAGGGCATGAAGGTTCCGCTCCGCGTCGCCGTCATGGGCTGCGTCGTCAACGGCCCTGGGGAGGCGCGCGAGGCCGATCTCGGCGTAGCATCCGGCAACGGCAAGGGCCAGATCTTCGTCCGGGGCGAAGTGATCAAGACGGTGCCCGAGTCGGAGATCGTCGAGACGCTGATCGAAGAGGCCATGCGGATCGCCGAGACCATGGAGGACGCCGGCGGGGACGGCGGCCCCGTGGTCACCGTCGCCTGACGGCGACACGGCGGCGTCGCAAGGGGGAGCTCGGGGGAGAGGGGGCGACGTGCTCAGTACGTCGACGGCGGTGCGCCCGCTGAGCCAGGCCGACCTGGACGACGCCGTCGCGCTGCTCGACCGCGACCCCTGTCTCGACGTGTTCGTCGGCGCCCGCGTGCACGCGTCCGGACTCGCGCCGTCGCGGCTGGCCGGCGAGCTGTGGGGGTACTACGAGGACCACCGGCTGCGCTCGCTCTGCTACTCCGGCGCCAACCTGGTGCCGGTGGCCGCGTCGGCCCGGGCCGCCCGCACGTTCGCCGACCTCGCCGTCCGCCGCGGCCGGCGCTGCTCGTCCATCGTCGGGCCCGCTGACGCCGTCCTCTCCATGTGGGACCTGCTGCGCCCCGAGTGGGGGCCGGCCCGCGAGGTCCGCGCCTGCCAGCCGGTCATGGCGCTGCGCTCGCGGCCCGCCGTCACCCCCGATCCGCAGGTCCGCCGGGTGCGCCCGGACGAGATCGACCTCCTGCTGCCGGCCGCCATCGCGATGTTCACCGAGGAGGTCGGCGTCTCGCCCACCGGTACCGACGGCGGCGCGTACTACAAGGCGCGGCTCACCGAGCTGGTCCGGGCCGGCCGCGCGTTCGCCCGGTTCGAGGACGGCGAGATCGTCTTCAAGGCCGAGATCGGCGCCGTCACGCCGTACGCCTGCCAGGTGCAGGGTGTGTGGGTGCGGCCCGACCGTCGCGGCGAGCGGCTCTCCGTCGGCGGCATGGCGGCGGTCGTCGACCACGCGCTGCGCGAGATCGCGCCGGCCGTCACGCTCTACGTCAACGACTTCAACGTGGCCGCGCGCGGCGCCTACCGGCGGGTCGGCTTCGCCGAGGTCGGCCGCTTCGCGACCATCATGTTCTGAAGTCGCGCATGCTCGTCACCTTCGTCAGGCACACTGGTCGGCGATGAACCGCCGACTCGCCCGCCTCGCCGCTGCTACCACCGTCGCCGGCCTCCTCGCTCTCACGGCCTGCGGAAGCGACGACGGCGACAGCTCCGGCGCCGCTCCTCCCTCGTCCCCGGGCACGCCGACGACGTCACCGTCGCCGACTCCCACGCCCACGCCGACGCCGGACCCGCGGACGTTCACGCTGGTCGCGACCGGCGACGTGCTGCTGCACGAGCGGCTGTGGACGCAGGCGCGCAACGACGCCGGGCCGGGCGAGGAGATGGACTTCGCGCCGCAACTGGCGAACATCGCGCCGATCGTCGAGGGCGCCGACCTCGCCGTCTGCCACATGGAGACGCCGCTCGCGCCCGCCGGCGGGCCGTACGAGGGCTACCCGACGTTCTCGGGGCCGCCGCAGGTCGTGACGGCGCTGGCCGAGACCGGCTACGACGCCTGCACCACCGCGTCGAACCACACCTTCGACCAGGGCGCCGCCGGCGTCGACCGCACGCTCGACACCCTCGACGCCGCCGGGCTGGCCCACGCCGGGTCGGCCCGCACGCCCGAGGAGTCGGAGCAGATCACCCACGTCGAGGTGCCCGTGACCGACGGCGAGCCCGTCGACGTCGCGCTGCTGTCGTACACGTTCGGCTTCAACGGCATCCCGGCGCCGAACGGCGAGACCTGGCGCGGCCACGAGATCGACCCTGCTCGGATCCTGGCCGACGCCGCCACCGCCCGCTCCGAGGGCGCCGACGTCGTCGTCGCGGCCCTGCACTGGGGCGACGAATACGTCCACGAGCCGAACACGCTGCAGAGCGAGCTGGCGCCGCAGCTCATCGCGTCGCCCGACATCGACCTGCTGCTCGGCCACCACGCGCACGTCGTCCAGCCGATCGAGAACGTCGGCGGCGAGTGGGTCGTCTACGGCATGGGCAACCTCATGGCCAACCACGCCGAGCCCGAGGGCCCCAAGGCCGAAGGGCTGCTGACGCGGTTCACCTTCACCGAGTCCGCGGGCGGCGCCGGGGCGTTCACCGTCACCAAGGCCGAGTTCCTGCCGCTCTACCAGACCTACACACCGCCGGTCGAGGTGCTCGACGTGCCGGCCGCGCTCGCGAGCGGCGACACTGGGACGGCGACCGCGGCCCGGCTGCAGGAGGCGCTGGAGCGCACCACCGAGGTGGTGGACAGTCGCGGCGGCGCGGCTGCCGGGCTGACCATGCTGGAATCCCCGTGACCCGCTGCTGAGCGGGCGGTTATCCTCGTCCTTCGTTGCCCGATCCGTCCCGTGAACGCCCTGGAGAGCACCGTGATCCTGCGCATGTCGACGTTGTTCCTGCGAACCCTGCGCGAGGACCCGGTCGACGCCGAGGTGCCGAGTCACAAGCTGCTCGTCCGCGCCGGCTACGTCCGCCGCGCCGCGCCGGGCATCTACTCGTGGCTGCCGCTTGGGTACACGGTGCTGCGCAACGTCGAAGAGATCGTGCGGCAGGAGATGAACGCCATCGGCGCGCAGGAGGTGCATTTCCCGGCGCTGCTGCCGCGCGAGCCCTACGAGGCCACCCAGCGGTGGGAGGAGTACGGCGACAACATCTTCCGGCTCAAGGACCGCAAGGGCGGCGACTACCTGCTCGGCCCGACGCACGAAGAGATGTTCACGCTGCTGGTCAAGGACCTGTACTCGTCGTACAAGGACCTTCCGCTGTCGCTGTACCAGATCCAGACGAAGTACCGCGACGAGGCCCGGCCGCGCGCCGGAATCCTGCGCGGCCGCGAGTTCGTCATGAAGGACTCCTACTCCTTCGACGTCTCCGACGAGGCGTTCATGACGTCGTACCTGGCGCACCGCGGCGCCTACATCAAGATCTTCGACCGGCTCGGGCTCGACTACGTCATCGTCCAGGCCACGTCGGGCGCCATGGGCGGCTCGGCCAGCGAGGAGTTCCTCGCCACGGCCGAGAACGGCGAGGACACCTACGTCCGCTCGGCCGGCGGCTACGCGGCCAACGTCGAGGCCGTGCGGGTGCAGGCGCCGCCGCCCGTGCCCTACGACGACGTCCGCGCGGCGCACGCCGAGGACACCCCGGACACACCGACCATCGACACGCTGGTCGCCCACCTCAACGAGCGCTTCCCGCGCGACGACCGCCCCTGGCAGGCGTCGGACACGCTGAAGAACGTGCTGGTGGTCCTGCACCACCCCGACGGCACCCGCGAGCCGCTCGCCATCGGCGTCCCCGGCGACCGCGAGGTCGACGAGAAGCGGCTGCAGGCGCAGATCGAGCCGGCCGAGCTCGAGCCGTTCACCGAAGCCGACTTCGCGAAGCACCCCGCGCTGGCCAAGGGCTACATCGGTCCCGGTGTGCTCGGTGAGAAGAACCCGTCCGGCATCCGGTACCTCGTCGACCCCCGCGTCGTCGAGGGCACCCGCTGGGTCACCGGCGCCGACACCCCCGGCAAGCACGTCATCGACCTCGTCGCCGGGCGCGACTTCACGCCCGACGGCACCATCGAGGCCGCCGAGGTGCGCGCCGGCGACCCCGCGCCGGACGGCTCCGGCCCGCTCGAGACCGCCCGCGGCATCGAGATGGGGCACATCTTCCAGCTCGGCCGCAAGTATTCCGAGGCGCTGGGCCTGCAGGTGCTCGACGAGAACGGCAAGCTGGTCACCGTCACCATGGGCTCCTACGGCGTCGGCGTCTCGCGCGCCGTCGCGGCCATCGTCGAGAACTCCCACGACGAGCTCGGCATCATCTGGCCGCGCGAGGTCGCGCCGGCCGACGTGCACCTGGTCGCGACCGGCAAGGACGACGCGGTGTTCGCCGCGGCGGCGTCCATCGCCGAGGAGCTGGACGAGGCGGGCGTGCGGGTGCTCTACGACGACCGCCGGGGCGTCAGCCCGGGGGTGAGGTTCAAGGACTCCGAGCTCATCGGCGTGCCGACCATCGTGGTCGTCGGCCGCGGGCTGGCCGACGGCGTCGTCGAGATCAAGGACCGCGCCACCGGCGAGCGCGAGGAGGTCGCCGTCGGCGCCGTCGTCGACCGGCTGCGGGAGATCGTCGCAGAATAGGGGCATGACGGGTCCGCCCGATGGCGTCTACCCGGCCGGCGCGGCACACCCCGCGCTGGCCGGCGACGTGGTCGGCTACTGCGGGTACGTCGAGTCCTCGCCGGTGCCGGTGCGACGGCGTGAGCTGCCCGGCCCGCGGGTGCCGGTCATCGTCAGCTTCGGCGACGTGTTGTCGGTCAGTTCTCCCGGGGTCAGCGGCGAGCTGACCTCGTTCGTCGCCGGCTTCCACGACACCTACGCCGTCACGGAGTTCGCCGGCAGCCAGGCGGGACTGCAGATCGACCTCACGCCGCTCGGGGCGCACCGGCTGCTCGGCCTGGCCGGCGCCGACCTGCGCGACGGATCCCTGTGCCTGAGCGACGTGCTCGGACGCTCCGGCGACGAGTTCGTCGCGCGCCTGGTCGACGCGCCGGACTGGGCGTCGCGGTTCGCGCTGGCCGACGCGTTCCTGCTGCGCCGCTCGTCCGCCGCGCGCGAGGCCGACCCCGAGGTGGGGTGGGCGTGGGAGCGGCTCGCGTCGACCGGCGGGCGGCTGCGCGTCGCCACCCTGGCCGACGAGGTGGGCTGGAGCCGCCGGCACCTGGCGAGCCGGTTCCGCCACCAGGTGGGCCTCGGCCCCAAGGAGGCGGCGCGGGTGCTGCGGTTCGCGCGGGCGGTGCGGCGCCTGCGGGCCGAGCTGCCGCCGTCGTCGATCAGCGACCTCGCCGCCGGCACCGGGTACGCCGACCACAGTCACCTCGTCCGCGAGTTCCACGCGCTGGCCGGCTGCACGCCGTCGCAGCTGGCGGCCGAGCTGCGCGGCGCGCCGGTCGCGGTCCCCTGAACCCGCGCGGCCGGCACCTCACTCGCCTCTAGACCGTGTGCCGGCGGATCGCGCTGCCGGACTGGTGCCGACGGCGGGTGAGGTGCCGCTCCGTCGGGTGGAGCGCGTGGTGCCGCTGTCGGTGCCGGCCTGTAGGGTGGGCCCTCCCAGCCGGGCGGGCCATGCCAACCCTGCGCGTCGCGCGCGAACACCACCCGCGCCGTCGTCGGCACCCGTGTGACCGGCACGTCACTCGTCAATAGGCCGCATGCCGGCGGTTCCAGCCGTCGATCCGGTGCCGACTCTGGCGCGGTGCCGCCCGGCCGGGCGGGTCATGCCGGCCCGCACGCCCCGAACCTCCCGTATGATCCCCTCATGCACCGGACGTACCCGATCACCCCGCCCCCCGCTCTCTAGCGGGGCGCGTCTTCCTGCGCGCCGGCTGCCCCTCTCTGGGTGGCCGGCTTCGTGCGCCTTCCTGTGCCGTGTCCCGCTCCCGCGCGCCTCATTCCTTTCTCGTCGCAGGAGCTGATCCGTGGACCACACCCGTACGCTCGCACCCACGTCCGACCGCACCCACCTGCTCGCCGTCGTCGGCGCCGGCGTCCTCTGGGGCACCGGCGGCCTCACCGGGGTGCTGCTCATCGACCGCACCGGCCTCGGCGTGCTCGCCGTCGCCGCCTACCGGCTGCTCGTCGGGGGAGGGCTGGTCGCGCTCTGGCTGCTGGCCACCGGCCGGCTGACCCGGCTGCGCCTCGGCGGGCGCAGCGTCCGCCGGCTGGTGCTGCTCGGCGCCCTGGCCGCGCTGTACCAGAGCTGCTACTTCGCCGCCGTCTCGCTGACCTCGGTCAGCCTGGCGACCCTCGTCACCCTCGGCGCGTCGCCCGTCCTCGTCGTCGCCGCCGAGAGCGCGCTCGGGCGGCGGCGGCCGTCGGGGCGGATCCTGCTGGCCATCGCGACGGCGATCGCGGGGCTCGCGCTGCTGGTCGGCACGCCGGCCGCGGGTGACCCGAAGGCGGTACTGGCGGGGACGGCGTGCGCGCTCGGCTCGGCGGCCGGGTTCGCCGCCATCACCATGCTGGGCGCTCGCCCCGTCGACACCCTCGGGCCGCTGCCGACGGCGGGCCTGTCGTTCTGCGCCGGCGGGTTGCTGCTGCTCCCGGTCGCGGCGCTGACCGGCGGCGTCACCGTCGGGCTCGATGCCGGGACGGTGGCCATGCTGCTCTACCTGGGGCTGGCGCCGACGGCACTGGCCTACGGCCTGTACTTCACCGGCCTGCGCACGGTGGCCACCGGGTCGGCGGCGCTGATCTCGCTGATGGAGCCGATCACGGCAGCCGTGCTCGGCGCAGTCGTGCTGGACGAGCGGCTCGGCACGGCCGGGCTGGCCGGAGCGGTGCTCATCGGCGTTGCCGTGCTGATGACGGCGACGGGCAGGCGCCGCTAGCGTTGGGTCCAGGCGACCCCGGGAGCAGACGCATGGACGAGCCCGAGTACGACTACGACCTGCTCGTCATCGGCTCCGGGCCGGGCGGGCAGAAGGCCGCCATCGGGGCGGCCAAGCTGGGCAAACGGGCCTGCGTGGTCGAGCGTCGGCACATGATCGGCGGCGTCTGCGTCAACACCGGGACCATCCCGTCGAAGACCCTGCGCGAGGCCGTGCTGTACCTCACCGGCCTGTCCATGCGCGAGCTGTACGGCCAGTCGTACCGCGTCAAGCACGAGATCACGGTGCAGGACCTGCTGGCCCGCACCCAGCACGTCATCGGCCGCGAGATCGAGGTGGTGCGTGCACAGCTGTTCCGCAACCACGTCGATCTCGTGGTCGGCACCGCGCGGTTCGTCGACGCGCACACCGTCGCCGTCGAGGGGCCGGGGGAGCGCCGTCAGGTCACCGCCGCGAACGTCGTCATCGCGACCGGCACCACCCCGGCCCGCCCGGCCCACGTCGAGTTCGACGAGGGCCGGGTGGTCGACTCCGACGGCATCCTCACGCTCGAGCGCGTCCCCGACTCCATGGTCGTCGTGGGGGCCGGCGTCATCGGCATCGAGTACGCCTCGATGTTCGCCGCGCTCGGCACCCGCGTCACCGTCGTCGAGAAGCGGGCGCAGATGCTCGACTTCTGCGACCCCGAGGTGGTCGAGTCGCTCAAGTTCCACCTGCGCGACCTCTCGGTGACGTTCCGGTTCGGCGAGGAGGTCGAGAAGGTCGAGATCGGCTCGCACGGCACCGTCACCACGCTGGCCAGTGGCAAGCGGATCCCCGCCGAGACCGTCATGTACTCCGCCGGCCGGCATGGCGTCACCGCCGAGCTGGGCCTGTCCGAGGCCGGGCTGGCGGCCGACGCGCGCGGGCGCATCACCGTCGACGCCCAGTACCGCACGACGGTGCCGCACATCTTCGCTGTCGGCGACGTCATCGGCTTCCCGGCGCTGGCCGCCACGTCGATGGACCAGGGACGGCTGGCGTCGCTGCACGCGTTCGGCGAGCCGGCCAACGAGCTGCGCGAGATCCAGCCCATCGGCATCTACACGATCCCCGAGATCTCCTACTGCGGCCGCACCGAGGTCGAGCTCACCCAGGAGGCCGTCCCGTACGAGGTCGGCATCTCCCGCTACCGCGAGCTCGCCCGCGGCCAGATCGTCGGCGACTCCTACGGCATGCTGAAGCTCCTGGTCAGCCCGACGACGCGGCACATCCTGGGGGTGCACGTCTTCGGCACCGGCGCCGCCGACCTCGTCCACATCGGCCAGGCCGTCATGGGCTGCGGCGGCACCGTCGACTACCTCGTCGACACCGTCTTCAACTTCCCGACGCTGTCCGAGGCCTACAAGGTGGCCGCGCTCGACGTCACCAACAAGCTCCGCGCGCTGGACCGCTTCGACCTTTGAGAATAACCAGTGAGTGGCTGGGTACGGTTACTCGCATGAGACACGCAGCGAAGACCAGACATCTCGACCACGACGTCGGCGGGCTGCGGGTGCACTACCGCGAGGCGGGCGTCCCGTCGTCGACGGCGGTGCTGCTCCTGCACGGTTTCCCCGCGTCGTCGCACTCGTTCCGCGCGGTGCTCCCGGTGCTGGGCGAGCACGTCTACACCGTCGCGCCGGACATGCCCGGGTTCGGGTTCTCCGACGCGCCGCCGCCGGACGAGTACGAGTACACCTACGAGCGGCTGTCGCAGGCCATCGAGGCCCTGGTCGACGACCTCGGGGTGGAGCGCTACGTCCTCTACGTGACCGACTACAGCACGCCGGTCGGGTACCTCATGGCGCTGCGCCACCCGGAGCGGATCCTGGGCCTGGTCGTGCAGAACGGCAACACCCACGACGCGGGCATGGGCGAGACCTGGGACACCGCGCGGCAGTACTGGGCCGAGCCGACCGAGGAGAACCGCGCGAAGCTGCCCGACTGGCTGACCTTCGAGGGCACCCGCGACCAGTACCTCAGCGGCCTGTCACCGGAGCTGCAGGTCCTGCAGCCGCGCGAGACGTGGCACCTGGACTGGGAGCGGCTCACGCGGCCCGGCAACGTCGAGGCGCACTTCCAGCTCTTCGTCGACTACCAGCACCACGTGGCCCGGTTCCCCCGGATCGCCGCCTACCACCGCGAGCACCAGCCGCCGTGCCTGGTGCTGTGGGGCCGCCACGACATCTACTTCGACATCGCCGAGGTCCTGGCCTACCACGAGGACCTGGACACCCTCGAGGCGCACATCTACGACGGCGGGCACCTGTTCCTCGAGACGCACGCCGCCGAGGTCGCCGAGCAGCTCGTCGCCTTCACCACCGAAGTCCTCGACGCCGCGAGGCCCAGCTAGACGGACTCGGGCGTCAGACGCGGCCGTCGAGGCCGGGGAACGCGGCCGGGGCGCCGCCCCAGGCCAGCGCCTGGACGGCGACCGAGACGACCCCGCGGGCGGCGAGTTCGCGCAGCTCCGGGCTGTCGGCAGCTCCGACCAGGTCCGCGTAGAGCCCGCCGAGCCGTTCCTCGAGCAGCACCGCCAGTGCCCGCGCCGACGCCTCGTCGGTGACGGGGGAGGGCAGCGCGTATCCCGGCTCGGCCGCCACGGGATCCTCGCCGGCGGCGCGGATGAGCGCCGTCAGCGCGTCGCGCCGCTCACGGTGGGCGGCCAGCGCGGACAGCGCGGCCGGGCCGCCGTCGGGCAGGTGCGCGCCGACCACGCCGTAGCCGTACACGCACGCGTGCTCGCCGGCCAGCGCGGCCTGGGTGGCGTCGAGGCTCATGACAGCACCACCCCGTGGCTGGCCTCGGAGGCGGCGATGGACGCGAGCACGGCCGCCAGCCGGGGCCCGGCCGCGGCCAGGCAGGCCGCGACGCACGCGTCGGCGGCGGCGCGTTCGGCGTCGGCGACGGCGCTCAGCGCGGCCCCCGCCTCGCCCGGCACCTCCGGCGTGGCAGCCACGGAATCAGCTGCAGAACCGAACGGGAGCGGCCCGTCGTCGCGCAGCGCGGCGAGGTGCGACTCGTGGTGCGCGGTCAGCGGCTCCAGCCGCGGCGCGAGGTCCGGATGGGCGGCGACGGTGGCCGCGTGCAGCGCCAGCAACCCCTGTTCCGACGCCACCGCGCGCCAGCGCAGCTTCACGTCGGCGTCGAGGGACGAGCGGGCGCCGGGCGCGGCCTTCGGACGCGGGTCGGCGGCGCAACCCGACAGCGCGGCGAGCGCCCCGGCGCCGAGGACCGGAGCCCCGGCGACCAGCGCGAGCAGCCGCCGCCGGCCGTCGTCCACCCTCTGCGTCACGGGGGACACCGTAACCGGTGAGAACCCGCCCGTGGATCACCGGCCGGAGCTGTAGTCTTGGCTACTCTTGGCGGCAGGGAGTCAAGAACACCGCCATTCCATGAGACACCATGAGACAACTCGACATCGAGGAAGGGGCACCCGATGACATCGGCGACCCGTGACCTTCTCCAGCAGGTCATCGAGCCCGTGGTGGCGTCGGAGGGGCTCGACCTCGAGGAGCTCGAGCTGTCCCAGGCGGGCCGCCGCGGCCGGCTGCGCATCATCGTCGACGCCGACGGCGGGGTCGACCTCGACCGCTGCGCCGAGGTGTCCCGCCACATCTCCAAGACCCTGGACGACTCCGGCGTCATGGGCGAGCACCCGTACACCCTCGAGGTCAGCTCGCCGGGGGTCTCCCGGCCGCTGCGCCTGCCCCGGCACTGGTCGCGGGCGACGGGCCGGCTGGTGCGCGCCACCCTGCACGACGGCGGCGAGGTCACCGGCCGCGTGGTGTCGGCCGGCCAGGACTCCGCCGTGCTCGACGTCGACGGCGGCAGCCGCGAGCTCGCGTACACCGACGTGCGCAAGGCCAAGGTCCAGGTCGAGTTCCGCAAGACCGACGACTCCGAGCTGGACGATTTCGAGGAAGAGGACTGAGAGCGTGGACATCGACCTTTCGCTCCTGAGAGCACTGGAGCGGGAGAAGGACATCTCCTTCGACCTGGTCGTCGAGGCGACGGAGCGCGCTCTGCTGCTCGCCTACCAGCGCTCCGAGAGCCACCAGCCGCGCGCCCGCGTCGAGCTGGACCGCAAGACCGGGCACGTCACCGTCTGGGCCCAGGAGCACGACGATGACGGCGCCGTCGTGCGCGAGTGGGACGACACCCCCGCGGGCTTCGGGCGCATCGCCGCCACCACCGCGAAGCAGGAGATCCTGCAGCGGCTGCGCGACGCCGAGGACGAGAACACGTTCGGCGACTACCTCGATCGCGAGGGCGAGATCGTCTCCGGCACCATCCAGCAGGGCCGCGACCCCCGCACCGTCATGGTCAACCTCGGCAAGGTCGAGGCGGTGCTGCCGCCGGCCGAGCAGGTGCCGGGCGAGCGCTACGAGCACGGCAGCCGCATCCGCTGCTACGTCGTGCAGGTGCGCAAGGGCCAGCACGGCCCCGTCATCACGGTCTCGCGCACGCACCCGAACCTGGTGAAGAAGCTCTTCGTGCTCGAGGTGCCCGAGATCGCCGACGGCACGGTGCAGATCGCCGGCATCGCCCGCGAGGCCGGGCACCGCACGAAGATCGCCGTCTTCTCCACCGTGCCGGGGGTCAACGCCAAGGGCGCCTGCATCGGGCCCATGGGCTCGCGGGTCCGGGCGGTCATGTCGGAGCTGCACGGCGAGAAGATCGACATCGTCGACTGGTCCGAGGACCCCGCCGAGCTGGTCGCCAACGCGTTGTCGCCGGCGCGCGTGCAGCGCGTCGAGATCGTCGACGCGGCCGCCCGGTCGGCCCGCGTGACGGTGCCCGACTTCCAGCTCTCGCTGGCCATCGGGCGCGAGGGACAGAACGCGCGACTGGCCGCGCGGCTCACCGGATGGCGCATCGACATCCGTCCCGACACCGAGCCCGACACGGCCGAACGGGGTGCCGGGACGCCCGCGTGACCGTTCAGGCGTGATAGACGCTAAACTGTTCGAGTGAATGACCGCGCATCCGGCCGGTCACCTGTGCGCACCTGCGTAGGTTGCCGGTCCCGCGAGGTCAAGTCCGAACTGCTCCGTGTCGTCGCGGGCGGTGCCGGCGCCGAACGGGCGCTGGTTCCCGACCTCGACGGACGGCTCCCGGGCCGGGGTGCGTACCTGCACCCGAGTCAGGGATGCCTCGACCAAGCCGAGCGTCGTCGGGCGTTCTCGCGCGCACTTCGCGCCGAGGGGCCGCTCGACGATGCTGAGCTGCGTCGATGGCTTGCCGAGCACGAGGAACGACACGGACGGCCGCAACGGCCGGCCGGAATGGATGAAGGAGACACGACGTGACGCTCACGAGCGCTCGATGAGCACGCAGCGATGAGCACGCGCACCACCTAGCCGGTCCGAGCCGACACGCCCGGGCCGAGGAGGAGAGCAGTGGCAAAGGTCCGGGTACACGAGCTCGCGAAAGAGCTCGGTGTGACGAGCAAGGATGTCCTCGGCAAGCTGGGTGACCTCGGGGAGTACGTCAAGTCGGCATCGTCGACTGTCGAGGCTCCCGTCGTCCGCAAGCTTCGCGACGCATTCGCCAATCAATCGACCGGCAAGGGGACCCCGCGGTCTCCCGGTCGTCCTGGCCCCACGGCCAGGCCAGGAACACCCACCCCCAGTCCCACGAACAACGCACCGGCGCCGGCACCCGCCGCGCCGGGGGCGAAGCCTGCCCCGCGCCCGGCCGCTCCGGCTCCCGCGGCCGAGCAGCAGGCTCCGGCCGCCCCGCCCGCGTCCCGGCCCACGCCGGGTCCGCGTCCGGCCCCGGCGCCGAGCCCGCGCCCGGCTGCCGACCAGGGCCAGCCGGCCCAGCAGGGTCAGCCGAGCCAGCCCGGCCCGCAGGGCCCGCGGCCCGGCGGCCAGGGCGCACGCCCGGGCCAGGGCCCGCGTCCCGGCGGCGGCGACCGGCCGCGTCCGGGTTCGGACCAGGGCCAGCGGCCCAGTGGCGGCGAGCGGCCGCGTCCGGGCGGTCCCAAGCCCGGCCCCGCCGCGCCGCGTCCGGCCGGCCCGCGTCCGGGCAACAACCCGTTCGGCGGCGAGAACACCGGCATGGGCCGGCCTCGTCCCGGCGGCGGCCCGCGTCCGGGCAACAACCCGTTCTCGTCCGGTGGCTCCACCGGCATGCAGCGTCCCGGCTCGCGCCGCGACGGTGAAGGCCGCGGCGCCGCAGGTCCGGGCGGTCCGCGTCCCAGCGCTCCGGCGCCGCGTCCGGGCGGTGGCCCGGGTGCCGGCGGCCCGCGCCCCAACCCCGGCATGATGCCGCCGCGCCCGTCGCAGCGGCCCGGTGGCGGTGGCGGTGGCGGCGAGCGCGGTGGCCGTCCCGGCGGTGACCGCGGCGGTCGTCCCGGTGGCGGCGGCGGTCGTCCCGGCGGTCCCGGCGGTGGCGGCGGCGGTCGTCCCGGTGGCGGCGGTGGCGGCGGCTTCGGTGGCGGCGGTGGCCGTCCCGGTGGTGGCGGCGGCTTCGGCGGCGGTCCCGGCGGTGGCGGTCGTCCCGGTGGCGGCGGTGGCCGCGGCCGCGGTGGCACGGCCGGCGCGTTCGGCCGTCCCGGCGGCAAGCCGGCCAAGAGCCGCAAGAGCAAGCGCCAGAAGCGCCAGGAATACGACAACATGCAGGCCCCGTCGATCGGCGGCGTGCGGCTGCCGCGCGGCAACGGACAGGTCGTCCGGCTGCCCCGTGGCGCGTCGCTCGCCGACTTCGCCGAGCGCATCGACGTCGACCCCGCGCAGCTGGTCCAGGTCCTGTTCGGCCTCGGCGAGATGGTCACGGCCACTCAGTCGGTCGACGAGGACACCTTCCGGGTGCTGGGCGAGGAGCTCGGCTTCGAGATCCAGATGGTCTCGCCCGAGGACGAGGACCGCGAGCTGCTCGAGTCGTTCGACATCGACTTCGACGCCGAAGAGGGCGACGAGGACGCGCTGGTGGCCCGGCCGCCGGTGGTCACCGTCATGGGCCACGTCGACCACGGTAAGACGAAGCTGCTCGACGCGATCCGCAAGGAGAACATCGTCGAGTCCGAGGCCGGCGGCATCACCCAGCACATCGGTGCCTACCAGGTCTACGTCGAGCACGAGGGCGAGCAGCGGGCCATCACCTTCATCGACACCCCGGGTCACGAGGCGTTCACCGCCATGCGTGCCCGTGGTGCCCAGGTGACCGACATCGTCATCCTCGTGGTGGCGGCCGACGACGGCGTCATGCCGCAGACCATCGAGGCGCTGAACCACGCCCAGGCGGCCGGTGTGCCCATCGTCGTCGCGGTCAACAAGATCGACGTCGAGGGCGCCAACCCGGCGAAGATCCGCCAGCAGCTCACCGAGTACAACCTGGTGGCCGAGGAGTACGGCGGCGACACCATGTTCGTCGACGTCGCGGCGAAGCCGGGCATCAACATCGACAAGCTGCTCGAGGCCGTCCTGCTCACCGCGGACGCGGCCCTCGACCTGCGGGCCAACCCCGAGATGGACGCTCGCGGCGTCGCGATCGAGGGTCACCTCGACCGCGGCCGCGGTCCGGTGGCCACCGTCCTGGTGCAGCGCGGCACGCTGCGCCCGGGCGACGCCATCGTCACCGGCCAGTCCTACGGCCGGGTGCGCGCCATGCTCGACGAGTACGGCAAGCCGGTCGAAGAGGCCACGCCGTCGCGGCCGGTCCTGGTGCTCGGTCTCACCGCGGTGCCCGGCGCCGGCGACAAGTTCCTCGTCGCCGACGACGACCGCACCGCGCGCCAGATCGCCGAGAAGCGCGAGGCCATGGAGCGCAACGCCGCCCTGGCCAAGGCCCGCAAGCGGGTCACGCTCGAGAGCTTCATGGCCGAGAGCAAGGTCGAGACGCTGAACCTGATCCTCAAGGGCGACGTGTCCGGCTCGGTCGAGGCGCTCGAGGACGCGCTGCTCAAGATCGACGTGGGCGACGAGGTCAACCTCAACATCATCCACCGCGGCGTCGGCGCCATCACGGCCAACGACGTCAACCTCGCCTCCATCGACCAGGGCATCATCATCGGCTTCAACGTCCGGCCGCAGAGCCGGACGGTCGAGGACCTGGCCGACCGCGAGGGTGTGGAGATCCGGTACTACTCGGTCATCTACGCGGCGATCGAGGAGATCGAGGCGGCCCTCAAGGGCATGCTCAAGCCGGAGTTCGAGGAGGTCCAGCTCGGCACCGCCGAGATCCGCGAGGTGTTCCGGTCGTCCAAGATCGGCAACATCGCCGGCTGCATGGTCACCAACGGCATCATGCGGCGCAACGCGTCGGCGCGGCTGGTCCGCGACGGCGTCGTGGTGGGCGAGGGCCTCACGGTCGTGTCGCTGCGGCGCGAGAAGGACGACGTCACCGAGGTCCGCGAAGGGTTCGAGTGCGGTATCAGCCTCGGCTCGTTCAACGACATCAAGGTCGGCGACCGCATCGAGACCTACGAGATGAAGGAGAAGCCGCGCGGCTGACGCCGTCCGCGGGACCCGAGCCGTGTTCGTGGGAACGATCACGTTCGACCTGCTCCTCGGCGACGTCCGCTCGTTGAAGCAGAAGCGCGCCGTGGTTCGGCCCATCGTGGCCGAACTGCGGCGCCGCTTCGACGTCGCGGTGGCCGAGGTCGGACACCAGGACCTGCACCGCCGCGCGGAAGTGGGGGTCGCCGTCGTCGCCGGCGACTCCCGTCAGTGCATCGACGTGCTCGACGCCGTCGAGCAGCACGTCGCGTACCGCCCGGAGATCGAGCTGCTCTCCACCCGGCGGCGGATCCACAACGATGAGGACGAGGAGTAGTGCCATGGCCGATCCAGCGCGGGCACGCAAGCTGGCCGACCGGATCCGCGAGATCGCGGCCGAGACGCTGGAGCGCCGGGTCAAGGACCCCCGCCTGGGGTTCGTGACGGTCACCGACGCCCGCATCACCGGCGACCTCCGCGACGCCACCGTCTTCTACACCGTCTACGGCAGCGACGAGGAGCGCGCGGCCACAGCCGTCGCCCTCGAGAAGGCGAAGGGCCTGGTCCGCTCCGAGGTGGGGCGGCGCACCGGCGTCCGGTTCACGCCGACGCTGGAGTTCGTGGCCGACGCCATCCCCGAGAACGCCGCGAACATCGACGACCTGCTCCGCACGGCGCGCGAGTCCGACGAGCGGGTCGCCCAGGTGGCCGCCGACGCCGAGTACGCCGGCGACCCCGACCCGTACCGCAAGCCGGCGGAGGACGACGAGGACGACGTCGACGAGTCCGAGGGCGACGACGCCCGTGGCTGACCTCGACGGCCTCGTGGTCGTCGACAAGCCCGGCGGCTGGACGTCGCACGACGTCGTCGCCCGGATCCGCCGGCTGGCCGGCACCCGCCGGGTCGGCCACGCCGGCACGCTCGACCCCATGGCCACCGGCGTCCTGGTCGTCGGCGTCGGCAAGGCCACCAAGCTGCTCGGCCACCTGGCGCTGACGGAGAAGGAGTACGACGCCACCATCCGGCTCGGCGCCACGACCGTCACCGACGACGCCGAGGGGGAGGTGACCGCGACGGCGGACGCCTCGGCGGTCACCGACGCGGCCGTCGCCGACGGCGTCGCCGCGCTCACGGGGCCGATCCAGCAGGTCCCCAGTGCCGTCTCGGCCGTGAAGATCGACGGCGTGCGCTCGTACCACCGGGTCCGCTCGGGCGAGAACGTCGAGCTGCCGCCGCGCGACGTCGTCGTCAGCCGCTTCGACGTGCTGGCGTCGCGGCGCGAGGGGGAGTTCCTCGACCTCGACGTCACGGTCGTCTGCTCGTCCGGCACCTACATCCGGGCGCTGGCCCGCGACCTCGGCGCGTCGCTGGGCGTCGGCGGTCACCTGACGGCTCTTCGCCGCACGGCGGTGGGACCGTACGGGCTCGCGGCCGCCCACACGCTCGAGGCGCTGGCCGAGGAGTTCGTCCTGCTCCCCATCGCCGAGGCGGCCGCGGCGGCGTTCCCGCGCCTCGACGTCGACGCCGACACCGCGGGCAAGGTCGCGCACGGCATGCCGCTGCCGGCCACGGGACTCGGGCCGGGCCCCGTCGCCGTCTTCGCGCCGGACGGTACGCTGCTGTCGCTGGCGGAGGACCGCGGCTCCCGGGCGAAGCACCTGGCGGTGTTCGTATGAATGATCGGCAGCGGGTCCACGAGGACCTCGAGGCGGAGCTGGCGTTCCTGTGGCGCCGCGTGCGCCGGCTGTCGATCGACCTCGCCCGGCAGGTCGACGAAGGGCTCGAGGCCGCGGCGTACGGGCTGCTGGGCCTGCTGGCCGACGGCGGCGACGTGCGCGCCGCCGACCTCGCCGAGAAGCTCGGTCTGGACAAGTCCACCGTCAGCCGCCAGGTCACGCAGATGGAGTCGCTCGGGCTGATCCAGCGGGTCCCCGATCCCCAGGACGGCCGGGCCCGGCTCATCCACATCACCGCCGAGGGCCGGTCGCGGGTCCTGCAGCTGCGGGCGGCGCGCGGCCGCTGGTTCGGCGAGGCGCTGGAGCACTGGCCGGCGGCCGATGTCGACACCCTGGCGGTTCTGCTGAAACGCCTGAACGAGTCCCTGGCCCAGGAGTAGCCTCTCGGGAATAAAGTTGTGTGCTGCAACCATTAACCATATAGTTGCAGTAACCAACCATCTGAGGGCGGTGACGCGCGGCCATGCGCAGCGAGGTCTGGAGCGAGCTCGTCGAACAAGGGCGGCTCCTGGTCCGCATGGGCCGGCTGCTCACGCACCGCCACGTCGAGATCTACGAGGGCGTGGGTCCGACGCTGGGCGGGATGCTCGCCACGCTGAGCAAGGAGGGGCCCATGCGGCTGACGGCACTCGCCGACCGGCTGCAGGTGGACCCGTCCGTCGCCAGCAGGCAGGCGTCCGAGCTGGTGGAACGTGGGCTGGTGGAGCGCCGTCCGGATCCGGACGACGCGCGCGCCGGCCTGCTCGACGTCACCGCCGAGGGCCACGCGACCCTGCGGCGCGCCATGGAACGCAGCACGGAGGTCATGGCCTCCGCGCTGGCGGACTGGAGTGACGCAGAGGCCCGGCAGCTGGTTGACCTGCTCACCAAGCTCAACACTGATCTCCGCGAGGACCTCTGCGGAGAGAAGGGACGCGTCTGATGGCGAACTCCGCCGGTTCCGTCGAGGTACCGCAGGAAACCGCGTCGGCGATGACCCACCGACAGGTGCTGGAGGCGATGTCCGGGCTGCTGCTCGCCATGTTCGTGGCGATGCTGTCCGGGACGATCGTCGCCAACGCGCTGCCGCGCATCATCGGCGACCTGGGCGGCAACCAGGACCAGTACACCTGGGTCGTGACGGCGACCCTCCTCGCGGCCACGGCCACCACCCCGATCTGGGGCAAGCTGGCCGACCGCATGAACAAGAAGCTGCTGGTGCAGCTGTCGATCACCGTCTTCGTGATCGGCTCGGTCCTGGCCGGGTTCTCGCAGAACACGGAGTCGCTGATCGGCTTCCGCGTGCTGCAGGGCCTCGGGCTGGGTGGCCTGCAGGCGCTCGTGCAGATCGTCATGGCCTCGATCGTCAGCCCGCGCGAGCGCGGCCGGTACATGGGCTACTTCGGTGCCGTCATGGCCGTCGCGACGGTGGGTGGCCCGCTGCTCGGCGGGTTCCTCGTCGACTCCGAGCTGCTCGGCTGGCGCTGGTGCTTCTGGGTCGGCGTGCCGTTCGGCATCGCGGCCCTGATCCTGCTGCAGCGCACCCTGAAGCTCCCCGTCCTGACCGCCGACACCAAGATCGACTGGCTGGGCGCCCTGCTCATCCCGGGCGGCATCAGCGTGCTGCTCATCTGGGTCACGCTGGCCGGCAAGAACTTCGCCTGGATGTCGTGGCAGTCGGCTCTCTTCGTGGCCGGGGGCGTGCTGCTGATCGCGTTCGCCGTCGCCGTCGAGCGCCGGGTCCAGGACCCCGTCGTGCCGCCGCGGCTGCTGAAGCAGCGGACCATGGTGCTGGCGATCATCGCCAGTGTCGCCATCGGCATCGCGATGTTCGGGTCGTCGGTCTTCTTCGGGCAGTACTTCCAGATCTCCCGCGGCTACTCGCCGACGGCGGCCGGCCTGCTGACGCTGCCGATGATCGTCGGCCTGCTGCTGGCGTCGACGATCACCGGCCAGCTGGTGACCCGGTTCGGGCGGTGGAAGAGGTTCCTCGTCGCCGGGTCCGCGCTGATCGTCGTCGGGCTGGGGCTGCTGGGGACCATCGACCACTCCACCTCGCTGGTGCTGATCGGCGTCTACATGGCGATCCTCGGCGTCGGTGTCGGGTCGAGCATGCAGAACCTGGTCCTCGCCGCGCAGAACGGCCTGGACTACCGCGACCTCGGCGCCGGGACGTCGACGGTGACGTTCTTCCGCTCGCTGGGCGGCGCGGCCGGCGTCTCCGTCCTGGGCGCGATCCTGGCCACGCACGTGACCGAACTGATCAGCGACGGTCTGGCCTCGGTTCCGGGGGCGGGGGACGCCACCCAGAGCGGCGGCTCCACGTCGCTGGACCTCAGCGGCCTGCCCGGGCCGGTGCGGGTGATCGTCGAGCACGCCTACGGCGACGCGACCGCCCTGGTGTTCCTCATCGCCGGCGTGATCGCGCTGATCGCCTTCGTCGCCGTCCTGTTCATGCGCGAGACCTCGCTGCGGACGACGGTGGGCGACGCCGAGCCGGCGGAGCTGGAGGAGGTCACCGCGCGGGCATAATGGCCTTGTCGATTGACAGGACCTCGAACCCGGGAGAGACGCTCGTGCACCACTGGACCGATCTGGGCCAGGTCCCTCCCGGGTTCGGGCCGTCGGTCGTCACCATCGGCAACTTCGACGGCGTCCACCTCGGCCACCGTCAGGTGCTCACCCGCATGGTGGCCGACTCACGTGCCGGCGGCTCGCAGGCCGTCGCCGTCACCTTCGACCCGCACCCCCGGCAGCTGCACCGCCCCGAGGACGCGCCTGCGCTGATCACCGGCGTGCGCGACAAGCTCGAGCTGCTCGCGTCGACGGGCCTCGACGCCGTCCTCGTCCAGCCCTACACCTGGGAGTTCGCGCGGCAGTCGCCCGAGGAGTTCGTCCGCCGTTTCCTCGTCGACGGGCTGCACGCCGTCACCGTCGTCGTCGGCCATGACGTCCGGTTCGGCTGGCAGAACGCCGGCGACCTGTCGACCATGCTGTCGCTGGGCGCTCGGTACGGCTTCTCGGTCGAGGTGATCGACGAGGTGAAGACGCCCGACGGCGGCCGGCGTTGGTCGTCGACGTGGGTGCGCGAGCTGCTCGCCGACGGCGACGTCAGTGGCGCCAGCGAGATCCTGGGCCGGCCGCACCGCCTGCGCGGGATGGTGGTGCTCGGTGACCAGCGCGGCCGCGACCTCGGCTTCCCGACGGCGAACCTGTCGGCCGACGCCGACGGCCTGGTCCCGGCCGACGGCGTGTACGCGGGCTGGCTGGCGCGGGCCGCCGACCGCGAGCGCATGGCGGCCGCCATCTCCGTCGGCACCAACCCCACGTTCGACGGCGTGTCCCGGCGGGTCGAGGCCTACGTCATCGGCCGCACCGACCTCGACCTCTACGGCGACGAGATCGTCCTCGAGTTCGTCGAGCGGCTGCGCCCCACGCTGCGGTTCGACTCCGTCGACGACCTCGTGGCCACCATGACCGACGACGTCGCCAAAGCCCGGGTGGTGTTGGGCGTCTAGGGGATGGCGCTGGGGCCGGGGAAGTCGGCCCTCACGGCGTCCATCAACAACTCGTCGCAGGACTCGCCGCGCCACCAGCCCGCCTGCCGGAGCCTGCCGGCCGGCCGGAACCCGGCCTTCTCGTAGGCCCGGACTGCCCGGACGTTCGGCTCCAAGACCTTCAACCAGACCATCCGTAGGGCGGCCATGTGGAACGCCCAGTCAAGGGTCAGGAGGGTCGCCTCCGCCGCGAAGCCATGTCCACGCGCCTCCGGCGCCAGGACCATCACGAATTCTGCCGTTCGTACGGCGTGGTCGACGTACAGCACCGTCGTTCCGACTGGTCTGTCATCGGTCAGCCGCACGATCTCGAATCGGGTCTGGCGATCGCTGCGCGCTTGCGCCTCGTACCCGGCCGCGCGCGTCTCCCAACTCTGCGGCGCCTGGTTGCCGTAGCCGAGAATCGTCTCAGGGTCGTTCTCCCAGCGGTGATACTCCCGCAGGTGCTCGGCTGTGGTCATGGCCAGGGCCAGACGCTCACCGCTCAGTAGGAGATGCGGTTGGTTCATAGGGCGCCTCCGGGCTATTGATTGATCGGGGTGTAATGCGCGGTATCGGCAGGCTCTTCGATGGGATTCCCCTCATGGTCTGCGAGCCACGCGTGGAACCGGAGGGGGTCGACGGCGACCCCCTGTGTCCAACGACCACGGCGACCGCTCAGCGCCAGCAGGAGGTTTGCCGCAGCAGACTCCTCCAAGCAGGCGATTCGAGCTGGGACGCCACGCGCGGCCCACCGTATCGAACGCACAGACTGGCGTATGGCGGATTCATCGGCCCACGGAAGGCGTCTTCCTGCTCGGGTCAGCCAGAGCATCCGCGTGAACTGCCGACGTCGAGGGCCGAGGCCCCGAACAGCCAGCGTGAGCAACAGCACCGGGACGGCTGCCAGACGCCACCGCCACGACGCGATCGGAACCGGGCGTAGATGTGCCGAGACTTCGTGAGTGCCTCAGGAGCTGGCGGGCTCGGGCACGTCGATCAAGGACGGTGTCGACGTGACCGTGTCGGATCGAACCAGCCACCCCCGAGCTCGGAAGGCAGCCAGCGAACTGCCGTTGATGGACTCGGCTCGAAGCGGAGACCGGCTGTGTAGCGCCTCCCACGTCCCCCGGGCCGTGCCGGTGAGCGCTGCGATGTGGCCGTTCTGTCGATCAACGACCACGAGAAGATGCTCGGTTCTGATCGTCTGCGTCGATGGCGCCGGAGACCATGGGACGGGTGTGTTCATGCCACACCTTCACTCGCTGCGCTGTAGACCCAGGCAGTGGGCTCATCACGCTGGACACTGCGCAGCCAGATCTCAGCCGCGATGACAGGTGCGATGCGGCTCCAGGCCACCTCGAGGCCGAATGCAGCCTGATTGAGCTGCCGCCGCACCCACGATGGTCGAATGAGCCCCCGCCCGGCCAGCTCGCCGTCGGCGAGGTCGAGGAACTGGCGAAGGTTCTGGCGTAGCCCTCGATGGTGATCAGCAGCGAAGGTTCCCTTCGCGCCGCGGAGCCGGACGCGGTCGGGCACCAAACCGGTCGCCGCGTCGCTCAGCATCGGCTTGTATCGATGGGGCGATGCACGATGGCGAACCGGTATGGTCAGCACCGCCTCAAGAAGGCGAGCGTCGAGGTAGGGATTTTCCAGCGCGATGCCGAAGGTGTCGGCCAGTTGAGCTTCGGTTCGTGCGGTTCTGGCTGTGTGGCGCACGTCGTCGATCAGGAACTCGTCTGCGCGGCCCAGCCCGTGCTTGGGTGCTGCGCCCAGCAATGCGGATACCCGATCCTGCGCCTCACGAGTCAGTCCCGTTGCCTGCGAAAGGCCGGCGAGTGCCGCCGCGTTCCCACTGACCGCGTCCCGTAGCCCGGCCCACGGGCTCGTGTGACGAAGCCGTGCCCAACCCTGTGCGTGGTGCGCGACTCGCAGCAGTCGACCTGCGCGGAGGAGGTCCGTGAGGTACACGGGAGGTGCCGCGAAGAGCGTGTCGCCGCCGTCGCCGGTCAGGTGGCAGACGACGTCCGCCGCGCGCAGCACGTCCAGCTCCGCCGACAGGCGACTCCAGGTCGTGGTCGACGGGGCAGGCTCGTCCGTCGCGGGGATCCCGCTGATGTTGGAGTAGGGCAGGTGAGCGTCGGACAGCGGGAGCTCGAGGTGATGGAGGTTCGCGACTTCCGCGGCTGTCCTCCTCGCATAGTCGAGGTCGCCGCCTCGGTTCATTCCAACGGGGTGCACGGTCACGGCGGTCACGGGCTGACGGCGTGCCGCGAGGACGGCCAGAGTCGTCGAGTCCAGGCCGCCGGACAGGTCGGTTGAGGACTTGTTCCCAGCGATGCGGCAGCTGACCGCGGCCTCCAACGTCTTGCCTATCTGGTCAACGGATCGACCTGGCTGGGCTTGCGGGCGGCGCCACGCCTCGTGCACGGTCGGCGATCGACCTGCGTTCATGCTGAGGCGATG
This sequence comes from Jiangella mangrovi, assembly GCF_014204975.1. Classification (NCBI taxonomy): domain Bacteria; kingdom Bacillati; phylum Actinomycetota; class Actinomycetes; order Jiangellales; family Jiangellaceae; genus Jiangella; species Jiangella mangrovi. The sequence goes on along the minus strand of NZ_JACHMM010000001.1, from coordinate 4,809,655 downwards.
TCCCGGTGGGACGAGTTCGACACCTGTCCATGCCGATGCCCCGGGCAGGGTGCGATGCGGCGCCATGAGATTTGCGGCAAGCCAGAGATCATCGACAGTTGCTCCGGTCAGCCCTGCGAGCGCTCGAGAGCTCGAAGCCCAGACGATGCCGTGATTGTCCGCGCGGGTGATGTAGATGGGCGCAGCGCACGCGGGGTCCGTGAGGACGGTGACGGACCCGTCTCGCCGCGCGAAGACGAGCGTGTAGGCGCCGGACCAGGTGGTCGAGGCCCAGTCGGGCAGCTCGTCAGGCAGAAGCTCGAGGTCCCTCGCTGTCGCGGAACACGGGCCGAGCACCACCAGCGTCCCCGCCCGGCGCTCGTCGGTTCTGACGTGACCGGCCGGCCAGCTGCCGACGACCCAGGTCGCAGGGTAGGTCGTCAGGAGCCGGGCTCCAGCGGGAATGCGAGCCGTGCCGAGCAGCCCTGTGCCGCCCCCGAACAAGCGAGCGTTCATCATTTGCCTCCGCCCTCTGCTGCTCACGGTGGCAGGGCTGCTGTGCCACCGTGAGCAGCAGGTCCTCAGCCGTACGGGTATCGCTTGTCCTCGACGCTGCTGCCGCTGCCGCCGGTCGTCAGCGAAACGGCATCGCCGAGATCGGTGATCTCGTCGCTCCGGTCGAGAACGCGATCGTCGCGCTGCGAGTCAGGTCGTTCCGGCATGTCTGGTCACCTCCTTCGGAATCGCCAGGCACTCCATCCCGGGGCGATCGGGTGCTCTAGATCGACCATCGCCCGCCGCATCTCTGTCGTGAAGGTGTCATGTCGGTGACGCGCTGTTGTCACCTGGCACGTCACCACGCGACATGTGAGACTTGATCGCATGGCAGGGCAGCCCATCGCAGCGTGGGCACAACGCATCCGCCGCGAGCGCACCTTGCGTGGGTGGTCGCAGGCGGACGCGGTGCGCGCACTGCTGGCCCACGGCGACTCTTCATTGCCGGATCGCGAGCACATCCTGCGTCGGTGGAAATCGTGGGAGGCCGGGGAGTCCACACCGAGTGGTCGCTACCAGGGATTGATCGCCAAGACCTTCGGCACCACCCGCTATGCGATCTTTCCGGCCCCGCAGCGGTCGGACGAGATCGCGGGTACCGGCATGGACACGCTCGAGATCCTGACCCGGCTCCAGCGTTCGGATGTCGACGGGGCGACGCTGGACGCTCTCAGGATCACCGTGGATCGGTTGTGTTCCGAGTATGCGTATGTGCCAGCCGATCAACTGCTCGTCGAAGGTCGGGACTGGCTCACGAGAGTTGCCGATCTCCGGCAGCGCCGCCTTACCCTTACCCAGCATCAGGAGGTCCTGGTACTCGCCGGCTGGCTCGCCCTCCTGGTCGGCTGCGTGGAGTACGACCTCGGGCAGGCGCATGCCGCCGAGTCGACTCGGCGCGCGGCGCTGAGCCTGGGCACCGAGGCGGGCCACGGTGAGATTCAGGGCTGGGCCCACGAGATGCGCGCCTGGTTCGCCCTCACGTCCGGTGACTACCGAGGTGTGGTTGAGGCCGCTCGAGCCGGTCGGGCCGTGGCCGGCGCCTTCAGCGTCAATGCCCAGCTCGCGGCGCAGGAAGCCAAGGCCTGGGCGCGGATGGGAGATAGGCGTCAGGTGGAAGTGGCGCTCGATCGCGGCAGAGATGCGCTCGATGCGCTGCCATATCCGGACAATGTTGCTCATCACTTCGTGGTCGATCCAGCGAAGTTCGACTTCTATGCCATGGATGTCTATCGGATCGTCGGCGTCGATTCGGTAGCGGAAAGCCTGGCCCAAGAGATCTTGAAGTCGGGGTTCGCTCATCGCGCGCCGATGCGAGTCGCGGAGGCGCGGATCACCCTCGGCGTGGTCGCCGCGCGTACGGGCGAATTGGAGCAGGCGGTCGATGAGGGGCGACGGGCGATCTCCGACGGTCCCAGGCGATCCCTGCCCTCTCTGCACATGGCGGCGGACGAATTGGCCGTGGAGCTCCGCACGAGGTATCCGGACGAGAGCTCGGCCCGCGAGTACGTCGAGAGGGTGCAGGATCTGGGTTCGACCACGACAGAACCGAGTTGACGGCGGACGACGGGAACGTTCTGGGGGTGGCTCGATTCGATCCTGGCTGCGGCGCGCTGGTATCCTTGGCGCCGCCGTCAGAACGGCCGCGGTTTCAGAGTGCACCGGTGGACATGCCCGGTTGCGCCGCGCAGCGATTTCAGAAGGAGTTCCGTGCCGACCGACACGAAGACCAAGCAGACCATCATCGCCGAGCACGCCCGCGGCAACGGCGACACGGGCTCGCCCGAGGTGCAGGTGGCGCTGCTCACGCACCGCATCAACCACCTCACCGAGCACCTGAAGGTGCACAAGCACGACCACCACAGCCGCCGCGGGCTGCTGCTGCTGGTCGGCCAGCGCCGCCGGCTGCTCAAGTACATGCAGCGGGTCGACATCGAGCGCTACCGCGCGCTGATCGAGAAGCTCGGCCTGCGCCGATGAGCTGAGGCCGTGGGGAGCGGACTCCCGTGTCGGGAGCCGCTCCCTTCGGCATATCAGCCATCGGTACCAATTCAATAACGCCAATCGATTCAGGGCGGCCGACTTGAACGCGGCAGGCCGGTCCTCGGTTGTGGTCCTCGGGTCTGTGGCGTGACCCGCGGGCTTCCATCGAAGACCGGCGCGTACGAGATCTCATTCGAGCGGCCTCCCGTGATGCTCCAGGAGGACGACCCATGTCGGGTCCGCAGATTCACAGCGCCGAAGCCGTCATCGACAACGGCAGGTTCGGCAGTCACACCATTCGCTTCGAGACCGGCCAGCTCGCGCAGCAGGCGGCCGGCTCCGCCGTCGTCTACCTCGACGACGAGACCATGCTGCTCTCGGCCACCACGGTGTCCAAGAACCCGAAGGACCACCTCGACTTCTTCCCGCTGACGGTCGACGTCGAAGAGCGCATGTACGCCGCGGGCCGCATCCCCGGCTCGTTCTTCCGCCGCGAGGGCCGGCCCAGCGAGGAGGCCATCCTCACCTGCCGGCTCACCGACCGGCCGCTGCGCCCGTCGTTCACCAAGGGCCTGCGCAACGAGGTCCAGGTCGTCATGACGGTCATGTCGCTGCACCCGGACCACCTGTACGACGTCGTCGCCATCAACGCGGCGTCCGCGTCGACCCAGCTCGCCGGGCTGCCGTTCTCGGGCCCCGTCGGCGCCGTCCGGGTCGCGCTCATCGAGGACCAGTGGGTCGGCTTCCCGAACCACTCGCAGCTGTCCGAGGCCGTCTTCGACATGGTCGTGGCCGGCCGGGTGCTGCCCGACGGCGACGTCGCCATCATGATGGTCGAGGCCGAGTCCACCGCTGAGACGTGGGGCCTGGTCCAGGCCGGTCGCACGGCGCCCACCGAGGACGTCGTCGCCGCCGGGCTCGAGGCCTCGAAGCCGTTCATCACCGCTCTGGCCAACGCGCAGAAGCAGCTGGCCGACGCCGCGGCGAAGGAGACGGCCGAGTTCCCGATCTTCCTCGACTACACCGACGAGATCTACGCCGCCGTCGAGGGCGCCGCCCGCGACGAGCTGGCCAAGGCGCTGACCATCGCGGCCAAGCAGGAGCGCGAGGAGCGTCTCGACGAGATCAAGGCGTCGGTCAAGGAGCGCCTGGCCGAGCAGTTCGAGGGCGCCGAGAAGGACATCAGCGCCGCGTTCCGGTCGCTGACCAAGTCGGTCGTCCGCGAGCGCGTCCTGCGCGACCAGGTCCGCATCGACGGCCGCGGCCTCACCGACATCCGGACGCTGTCCGCCGAGGTCGGCCCCATCCCGCGGGCGCACGGCTCGGCGCTGTTCGAGCGCGGCGAGACGCAGATCCTCGGCGTCAGCACCCTGAACATGCTGAGCATGGAGCAGAAGCTCGACACCCTCTCGCCCGAGAAGTCGAAGCGCTACATGCACAACTACAACTTCCCGCCCTACTCGACCGGCGAGACCGGCCGGGTCGGCTCGCCCAAGCGGCGCGAGATCGGCCACGGCGCGCTCGCCGAGCGGGCGCTGCTGCCGGTGCTCCCGGCGCGCGAGGAGTTCCCGTACGCCATCCGGCAGGTCTCCGAGGCGCTGGGCTCCAACGGCTCGACGTCCATGGGCTCGGTCTGCGCGTCGACGATGTCGCTGCTGAACGCGGGTGTGCCGCTGCGCGCCCCGGTCGCCGGCATCGCCATGGGCCTCATCTCCGGTGAGGTCGACGGCGAGCAGCGCTACGTCACGCTCACCGACATCCTCGGTGCCGAGGACGCCTACGGCGACATGGACTTCAAGGTCGCCGGCACGCGCGAGTTCGTCACGGCGCTGCAGCTCGACACCAAGCTCGACGGCATCCCGGCGTCGGTGCTGGCCGCCGCGCTGCAGCAGGCCCGCGACGCCCGGCTCACGATCCTCGACGTCATGGCCGAGGCCATCTCCGAGCCGGACGAGATGAGCCCCTACGCGCCGCGGATCATCTCCATCAAGATCCCGGTCGACCAGATCGGCGCGGTCATCGGCCCCAAGGGCAAGGTGATCAACCAGATCCAGGACGACACCGGCGCCGAGATCGCCATCGAGGACGACGGCACCATCTTCATCGGTGCGGTCGACGGCCCGTCCGCCGAGGCGGCCCGGTCGCAGATCAACGCCATCGCCAACCCGACGATGCCCGAGGTCGGCGAGCGCTACCTCGGCACCGTCGTCAAGACGACGAGCTTCGGCGCGTTCGTCTCGCTGCTGCCGGGCAAGGACGGCCTGGTGCACATCTCCAAGCTGCGCGCCCTCGCCGGCGGCAAGCGGGTCGAGAACGTCGACGACGTCGTCTCGGTCGGGCAGAAGATCCAGGTCGAGATCACCGAGATCGACGACCGCGGCAAGCTCGCCCTGACGCCCGTCGTCGACGAGGAGCCCGCTGCCGAGTCCGCGCCCGCCGGCGAGGCCGGCGACGCCTGACGGTCGCGTGACAACCCCGTCGACGCGGACGTTGCTGGGGGAGGACGACGGCGGACTGGTCCGCCGCACCGTCCTCCCCGGCGGCCTGCGTATCGTCACCGAGGCTGTCCCGACCGTCCGGTCGGTCGCCTTCGGCATCTGGGTGGGCGTCGGCTCGGTCGACGAGCAGCTCACCGAGGCCGGCGCCACGCACTACCTCGAGCACCTGCTGTTCAAGGGGACGCCGAAGCGCACGGCCCTGGACATCTCCGCGGCCATCGAGTCCGTGGGCGGTGAGATCAACGCCTTCACCGCCAAGGAGTTCACCTGCTACTACGCGCGGGTGCTCGACACCGACCTGCCGCTGGCGGTCGACGTCGTGTCCGACATGGTCACGTCGTCGCTCATCGCGCCGGCCGACGTCGAGAGCGAGCGCGAGGTGGTGCTTGAAGAGATCGCCATGCGCGACGACGACCCGTCCGACGCCGTGCACGACCTGCTGGCCACCCGCATGTGGGGCGACAGCCCGCTGGGCCGGTCCATCCTCGGCACGGTCGAGAGCATCACGGGCATGGCCCGCGACACCGTCAACGACTACTACCGGCGCCACTACCTGGCCCGCAACATGGTCGTCGCCGTGGCCGGCAACGTCCGTCACGACGAGGTCGTGGCGCTGGTCGAGAAGGCGTTCGGCGAGGCCGGCTTCCTCGACAGCAGCGACGAGCCCGCGGCACCGCGCACGGGTGGCGAGGCGCCGCCGGCCGGTCAGGGCGTCACGCTGCTGCACCGGCCGACCGAGCAGGCCAACGTCGTGCTGGCCGTCCCCGGACTGGCCCGCAATGACGAGCGCCGGTTCGCGCTCGGCGTGCTCAATGCGGCACTGGGCGGCGGCATGTCGTCGCGGCTGTTCCAAGAGGTCCGCGAGCGGCGCGGGCTGGCGTACTCGGTCTACTCCTACGCGGCGCAGCACGCGGCGGGCGGGCTGCTCGGCGTGTACGTCGGGTGCCAGCCGAAGAAGGTCGACCAGGTGCTCGAGCTGTGCCGCACCGTGCTGGCCGACGTCGTCGCGGGCGGCATCACGCCCGAGGAGCTGGCGCGCGGCAAGGGACAGGCCCGCGGCGGGCTGGTGCTCGGGCTCGAGGACACCAGCGCGCGCATGAGCCGGCTGGCCAAGGCCGAGCTGGTCTATGACGAGCTGCCGAGCGTCGACGAGCTGATCGCCCGGGTCGACGGCGTCAGTATCGACCAGGTCTCCGATCTCGCCCGCGCCCTGCTGCCGGCGACGCCGACGCTCGCCGTGGTCGGGCCGTTCGAGTCGGCGGGCCGGTTCGAGGCCGTGCTGGACTGATGCCGCTGTCGCCGCGCGTGCTGCTGTACCGGTGGTATGCGCGGCGCCTGTCCGCGTCGGTGCGGTCGGCCGGCGTGCTGCCGCGGCACATCGCCGTCGCCATGGACGGCAACCGGCGCTGGGCCCGTCAGGCCGGCTACGCCGACCCGACCGTCGGGCACCGGTTCGGCGCCGAGCACATCGACGAGCTGCTGACCTGGTGTTCGGCCATCGGGATCGGTCACGTCACCGTGTACGTGGCGTCGTCGGACAACCTGCGCAAGCGCTCGTCCGACGAGGTCGACCACCTCATGCGCATGGTCGAGGAGGTCGTCGCGACTCGGCTGGCCTCGCCGGGGCACGAGTGGCGGCTGCACGTGGCCGGCCGGCTCGACCAGCTGCCCGACAGCACCCGCGACGCGCTGAAGCTCGCGGTGGAGTCGACGGCGGGGCGTTCCGACGGGCTGGAGCTGACGGTCGCGATCGGCTACGACGGCCGTCAGGAGATCGTCGACGCCGTCCGCTCCTTCCTCGACGACGGCGGCTCGGCGGACGGGATGACGCCCGAGGCCATCGCCCGCCACCTCTACACCCGCGGCCAGCCGGAGCCCGACCTCGTCATCCGCACCAGCGGCGAGCAGCGGCTGTCCGGCTTCCTGCTCTGGCAGGCCGCGCACGCCGAGCTCTACTTCTGCGACGCCTACTGGCCCGGCTTCCGCCAGGTCGACTTCCTCCGGGCGCTGCGCACCTACGCCCGCCGGACGGCGCGGCAGTAGCACCCCCAGGCCGCCGAACCGCGGTCGAGCGTGACGCCTCAGGCTGCTCGGACGTGGTCGGGTGGATGCTTGGGCGAGCCGGTTTCGCGCAGCGTGGCTTGCAGGTCGACACGCCACGGCACAGTGCCGAGGGCGTCGACGACCCGGTGGTAGGTGTTGCGTCGTGGTTGCCGGCCGGGGTCGATCCACGGTGGCGGGATGAACTCGGGGTGGCCGTCGGCGCCGACGCGCACGGTCCAGCCGCGGTGGTGGACGCTGCGGTGGTGGTGTCCGCAGAGCAGCACGAGGTTGTTCAGGTCGGTGGCGCCGCCGTCGGCCCAGTGCTCGATGTGGTGTGCCTGGGTCCAGGCGGCCGGGCGGGAGCAGCCGGGGAACGCGCATCCCTTGTCACGGGCCACGAGCGCGACCCACTGTCCGGGTGTCACGGTTCGGTACTGCCGGCCCACCTCGAGCGGGACTCCGTCCGGGCTGGTGAGCACGCGGGACACGCCGGCGTCACAGGCCAGCCGGCGCAGCGCTTCGGGGGTGATCGGCGTGCCCCACATGGACACCGCTTTCGGGCAGCCGGGCTGCTGACGCAGGGTCGGCAGCGACGCGATGACGGTGATGTGCGGCCGGGCGCCACGCGCGCCGGGCAGGAGGTCGCCGTGGTCCATGGCTCGCTTGCACAGCTCGATGAGCGCCTCACCGGTCCGGGTGGCGTGTGCGCGCGGATCCGGGGTGCCGTCGGCGGCGGGGTTGGGCGCGGCCAGCGGGGCCAGGGCCGTCGTGATGAGATCGGCCGCCTCGGCTGAGAAGCAGCCGTAGGCCCGGACCGTGCCGTCGCCGTTGTCCACGAAGCCGAACATCGTCGTGGCCTCGGCCCGCTCTTCGGGCCGGTCGTTGTCCAGACGCTCACCGGAGCCCGGCGCGTCGGCGCCGGTCGGCTGCGGGCCTGCTGTCTCCCGCTCGTGCTGGCGGGCCAGCTCGTGTGCGCCGGTGACGGCCGTGGCCAGGTGGGAGCCGAGGCGGGCGAGGTTGCGGGGATCGTGGCGGGTGGCCTGCACGGCGAGGAACGCTTCGGCCTCGGCCCACGTGAGGGTATCGATCGAGGCCGGCAACCTCTTGAGCGCGCGCTGGATGACCTGGGCGTGCTCGACGGAGATGGTGCCGGCCCGCAGCGCCCATGCCGTGCACGGCAGGTACCGGCGAGCGGCCGGCGTCAACTCCGCCAGGGCCGCCACGGGTATGCCCAGACCACTCCGGGCGCGGTCGTCGGCTGTGACCGTGGCAGCGGCAGCAGCGGTCACCGGCTCGGCGGCGGCGACGCCTGCATCGGCCCGACCTGTTCCATCAGCTGCCGGATCCGGATAGCCGGCACCGTGACCGGCACCGATCACCTCGCTGCTGGCAGCGTCGTGCACGATGCCGGCGACGCCGAGCAACTGGGCGTCCACGTCCAGCAGTGCGGCCAGCTCGACCCGTCCCTTCGCCACACCGTGGTCGAGCCGCAGCCGATCGCGCAGCCAGTCCGACGTCGACGTCGCACCGACCGATGTGCCGAGCCCGCGGCGATCGGCCTCGCGGACCAGCCCCAGCCCCAGCGTTGCGAGGCGCGCGGAGAGGGCCTCGTGGGCCACCGTGAGCCGCGCCAACTCGTCGGAGCCAAGGCCCCACATGGGCGCATCCTCGACGCTCGAGATCGCCGACTCCACAGCGTCCAGCGCCGCGGCCACCGGGTGACCACGCACAGGAGAAGGAGTCGAATCGAACATGTAAATGATCTTAACCGGACCCACCGACAAGGTCGGAAGGCGACCGCCCTCTAGCCGGCCGCGTGCAGCCGCCGGCCATGCGTCACCACGTCGTCGACGAGCGTCTCGACGTGTGAGGCCTCGGTGCGGTAGCTGATGAGGCAGGCCCGGATCGCGTACCGGCCCCGGATCACGGCGTTCGACGGGTACACCCGGCCGGCACGTTGCACGGCGTAGAGGATGCGCTCGTTGAGGTCGTCGAGGTACGCCTCGCCGAGGTCGGCGCCACCGGGCGGCACGTACCGGAAGCAGACGATCGACAGCTCGGGATCGGCCAGCGCCTCCAGCTCGTCGTGCGCTCCGACCAGGCGGTGCAGCCAGGCGGCCAGCTCGACGTCGTGGCGGATGCGCCGTGCCATGGCGTCCCAGCCCTGCGCCAGCAGCGACACCCAGACCGGCAGCGCGTCGAACGGCCGCGTGAACTGCGGAGTCCACTGGTAGCGCAGCACCATGTCGTTCAGCACGGTGGCGTCGAGCTTCGTATAGTCGGGCTGCAGGGTGAACGCGGCGATGTGGCGGGCCTGGTCGCGGAAGAGCACGAGGCTGGCCGAGATCGGGATGTTCATCCACTTGTGCGGGTCGCAGGTGACGGAGTCCGCCCGCGAGATCCCGGCGAACCGCGGCTTCAGCTCGTCGACCATGGCGGCCGGCCCGCCGTACGCGGCGTCGACGTGGAACCAGCAGCCGTATCGCTCGGCGACGTCGGCCAGCTCGTCCAGCGGGTCGATCGCGCCCATCTCCGTCGTCCCCGCGGTGGCCACGACGGCGAGCGGCTTGACGCCGTCGGCGATGTCCTGCCGGATCGCT